>NZ_AP022598.1:5137566-5439776 GCF_010725485.1 Mycolicibacterium parafortuitum
GACCGACGTGCCCGCGGCGTCGAGTACCAGCGCCAGCGCCAGCCCGGCACCGATCGTGTCGGCGTCCGGGAAGACGTGGCAGACGATGCTCACGCGTTCCGCCCGGGTCAGCAGTTCCGCCGCACCGCAGGCGTCCACGCTCACGCCCGGGATGCGGACGTGAGCCGTCGGATCAGTTATCGAGCGTGTCGGCGCCACCCTTGTCCTCAGCGTCCCCGGTTGCCTCGTCCTCCCCGACTACACGGTAAGGGTCGGCATCGCCCGCGTGCTTGGCGCCCTCGCGAACTCTCGCCAAATCCTCATCAGCCGCGCGGGCTTTCGCCAGGAGCGCCTCCATATGATGCGCGGCGTCGGGCACGGTGTCGCGGGCGAACGCCAGCGTCGGGGTGAACCGAACCCCCAACGAGGCCCCGACCCGGGTACGCAGCACGCCTTTGGCCTTCTCCAGGCCGGCGGCGGCGCCCTCGTAGTCGGGTTCCTCGTCGAGGGACCGGCCCAACACCGTGTAGTACAGCGTGGCGTCATGCAGGTCGTTGGTGACCTTGGCGTCGGTGATCGTCACCCCGGCCAGCCGCGGATCCTTGATCTCGTACTCGATGGCCGAGGCGACGAGCGTGGAGATCCGCTTGGCGAGCCGCTTGGCCCGTGCGGGATCAGCCATGACGCTCCTCGCGCAAGCGCTCGTCAGCCATCGCTACCGCCCTTTGCTCTTCGCGCAAGCGCTCATCCGCCTGCCGATGCTCTTCGCGCAAGCGCTCATCGCTACGTCCGTGCCTTCTCGACCAGCTCGTACGTCTCGATGATGTCGCCTTCCTTGATGTCGTTGTAGGTCAGCGTCAGACCGCACTCGTAGCCCTCGCGGACCTCGGTGGCGTCATCCTTCTCCCGCTTGAGCGACGAGATGGTGAGGTTCTCGGCGACCACCACGTTGTCACGCAGCAGGCGTGCCTTCGCGTTGCGGCGCATGATCCCCGACTGCACGAGACAGCCGGCGATGTTGCCGACCTTGGACGACCGGAAGATCGCCCGGATCTCGGCGCGGCCGAGTTCCTTCTCCTCGTAGATCGGCTTGAGCATGCCCTTGAGCGCGGCCTCGATCTCGTCGATCGCCTGGTAGATGATCGAGTAGTAGCGGATCTCGACGCCCTCGCGGTTGGCCAGCTCGGTCGCCTTGCCCTCGGCGCGGACGTTGAAGCCGATGATGATCGCATCCGAGGCCGACGCCAGGTTGACGTTGGTCTCGGTGACACCACCGACACCGCGATCGATGACTCGCAGCTGCACTTCGTCGTCGACCTGGATGCCCAGCAGGGCCTCCTCGAGGGCTTCGACCGTACCGGCGTTGTCGCCCTTGAGGATCAGGTTCAGCTGGCTGGTTTCCTTCAGCGCCGAATCCAGGTCCTCCAGGCTGATCCGCTTGCGGGTGCGGGCGGCCAGCGCGTTGCGCTTGCGCGCGCTGCGCCGGTCGGCGATCTGGCGGGCGATGCGGTCCTCGTCCACGACGAGGAAGTTGTCGCCTGCGCCCGGCACCGACGTGAAGCCGATGACCTGCACCGGACGCGACGGCAGCGCCTCGGTGACGTCCTCGCCGTGCTCGTCGACCATGCGACGGACGCGGCCGTAGGCATCGCCGGCCACCACCGAGTCGCCGACCCGCAGCGTGCCGCGCTGGATGAGCACGGTCGCCACCGGGCCGCGGCCACGGTCGAGGTGGGCTTCGATCGCGACGCCCTGGGCCTCCATGTCGGGGTTGGCCCGCAGGTCCAGCGATGCGTCGGCGGTCAGGATCACCGCTTCGAGCAGCTGCTCGATGTTGGTGCCCGCCTTGGCCGAGATGTCGACGAACATCGTGTCGCCGCCGTACTCCTCGGGCACCAGGCCGTACTCGGTCAGCTGACCGCGGATCTTGGCCGGGTCGGCGCCTTCCTTGTCGATCTTGTTGACCGCCACCACGATCGGCACGTCGGCGGCCTGCGCATGGTTGACCGCTTCCACCGTCTGCGGCATGACGCCGTCGTCGGCCGCGACCACCAGGATCGCGATGTCGGTGGCCTTCGCACCGCGGGCACGCATGGCGGTGAACGCCTCGTGACCCGGGGTGTCGATGAAGGTGATCGGCCGCTCGTTGCCGTCCAGGTCGACAGTGACCTGGTAGGCGCCGATGTGCTGGGTGATACCGCCGGCCTCACCCTCGCGCACGGTCGCGTTACGGATGGTGTCGAGCAGTCGGGTCTTGCCGTGGTCGACGTGGCCCATGACGGTGACGACCGGCGGACGGAACTCCAGATCGTCCTCGTCTCCGGAATCCTCGCCGTAGGAGAGGTCGAAGGACTGCAGCAGCTCGCGGTCCTCGTCCTCCGGGGACACGACCTGCACGACGTAGTTCATCTCGCTGCCGAGCAGCTCGAGGGTCTCGTCGCCGACGGACTGCGTCGCGGTGACCATCTCACCGAGGTTGAACAGCGCCTGCACCAGCGAAGCCGGGTTGGCGTTGATCTTCTCGGCGAAGTCGCTCAGCGATGCGCCGCGGGCCAGCCGGATGGTCTCGCCGTTGCCGTGCGGCAACCGCACGCCACCGACGACCGGCGCCTGCATGTTCTCGTATTCGGCGCGTTTCGCCCTCTTCGACTTGCGTCCACGCTTGGGCGCGCCGCCGGGACGACCGAAGGCACCTGCGGCACCACCGCGCTGGCCGGGACGGCCACCGCCGCCACCGGGACGGCCGCGGAAGCCACCGGGAGCCGCGCCGCCACCGCCGCCGGCACCGCCGCCGCGGTAGTTACCGCCGCCACCGCCACCACCGGGACGTCCTGCGCCACCGGGGGTGGGCCGAGGACCGGCACCCGGACGCGGGCCGCCACCGGGACGGGGACCGCCACCGGGCCGTGCGCCCTGCGGGCGCGGAGGCATGTTGCCGGGCGTTGCGCCGGGACGCGGGCCGCCGCCGGGGCGGGGGCCGGCGGGACCCGGGCCGGGACGCGGGCCGCCGGGACCGGCAGCCGGACGGGGCGCGGGACGCTCGACCGGCTGCTGCGACGAGAACGGATTGTTGCCGACGCGCGGGGTGCGCGCAGCGGGCTTGGGCGCACCGGGGCGCGGGCCACCGGGACCGGGACGCGGTCCGGGTGTGGGCCGTGCGGCCGGAGCCTCGGGGGATGCGGCCGACGCGGCCGGCGCCGCAGGCGTAGGGGCGGGCGGCGCAGCCGGCGGAGGCGTCGGGGCCGCCGGGGTCGGCGCAGCCGCAGCGGGTGCCGCCGGTTCGGGGGCCTTGGGCTGCGCGGGTGCCGGGGGGCCCGGCCGCGGGCCGGGGCGCCTCTCGGGGGCGGACGGCTTCGCGGGGGCGCCGTTGGATGCCTCGGCGCCGGGCTTCACCTTGTCGGTCTTGCCGCCACCGAACGATTCCCGCAGACGGCGCGCGACGGGGGCTTCCACCGTCGACGATGCGGACTTGACGAATTCACCTTGCTCGCCCAGGCGGGCGAGTACTTCCTTGCTTGTGACACCGAGTTCCTTGGCCAACTCGTGCACGCGGGCTTTACCTGCCACTACATCTCCTGTCTGAGAGGCGACAGCGGTGGTAGGCGCCGCGCCTCGGTTTAGCTATGACGCATGGTCATCGGGACTTCACGGTGTGCTCATGTTCTTCGCTTACCTGTTCTCTTGACCGGGTATGTCGAGCGCCTCCCCGCTGGAGAGACGGTCCGACACCGCGGTGATGTCCGGTGAACCGGTGATACGCAACGCTCGGCCGAACGCTCGCCGGCGAATCGCTGCCTGCAGACACTCCGGATCGGGATGCAACCAGGCACCCCGCCCCGGAAGCTTTCCCGCTGCATCGACAGTGACGACACTGTCGACCGCGACAACCCGAAGCAGTTCGACGGCCAGCTCTCGCCTCCGACATCCGATACATGTCCGCACCGGTCCCCCGGAGGGTTCCTTGGTGTTTTCACGCATCCGAGCCGATGCCTCGTGCTGGATCACAGGTGAGTCTACCGCCAGGGCCGCGTGGAGAAGAAAACCGGTGCGCAATGCGTTCGGTGTCGCCTCAACCGGCGCCGTGAGCGGCATCGGGACGCGGAGCAGGCCGCGTCCCGGGGTGCGGGCTCCCGTCGTCGCCGTCGCGGGACGCGTCGTCGCTGCGGATGTCGATCCGCCAGCCGGTCAGCCGTGCCGCCAGCCGGGCGTTCTGGCCTTCCTTGCCGATCGCCAGCGACAGCTGGAAGTCCGGCACGATCACCCGGGCCGCGCGGGCAGCCTCGTCGATCACGGTCACCGACACCACCTTCGCCGGCGACAGCGCGTTGGCGACGAACTTCGCCGGGTCCTCGTCGTAGTCGATGATGTCGATCTTCTCTCCGGAGAGCTCGCTCATCACGTTGCGCACGCGCTGCCCCATCGGGCCGATGCAGGCGCCCTTGGCGTTCAGGCCGGGCGCGCGGGACGCGACCGCGATCTTGGAACGGTGCCCGGCCTCGCGCGCGACGGCGACGATCTCGACGGACCCGTCGGCGATCTCGGGAACCTCGAGCGAGAACAGCTTGCGCACCAGGTTGGGGTGCGTCCGGGACAGTGTGATGAGCGGTTCCCTGGCGCCGCGGCTCACGCCGACGACGTAGCAACGCAGCCGGTCACCGTGCTCGTACTTCTCGCCGGGGACCTGCTCGGCGGCGGGGATCACGCCCTCGGAGCCCTTCGTCTCGCTGCCCATCCGGACCACCACCAGGCCGCGGGCGTTCGCGCGTGCGTCGCGCTGGATGACGCCGGCGACGATGTCACCCTCGCGGGCGGAGAACTCGCCGTAGTTCTTCTCGTTCTCGGCGTCGCGCAGCCGCTGCAGGATGACCTGGCGGGCCGTGGTCGCCGCGATCCGGCCGAACCCCTCGGGGGTGTCGTCCCACTCGTGCAGCACGTTGCCGTCTTCGTCGGTCTGCCGGGCGATCACCTTGACGACACCGGTCTTGCGGTCGATGTCGATGCGCGCGTCGGGCTCGTGCCCGTCGGTGTGCCGGTAGGCGGTCAGCAGGGCCGACTTGATGGTGTCGACGACGACGTCGACCGTGATTCCCTTGTCGGCCTCGATCGCGTGCAGGGCCGCCATGTCGATGTTCATGCTCAGGCTTCCTCTCCGGAGATGCCGGCCAGTTCCAATTCCCGCGGACTAGGCGGCGAAAACTCCACCTGGACAACGGCTTTGACCACCGTGGTGAGTGTGATGTCGCGGACGGTCAGATTCGCGCGCTTCTCCCGGACGATCACGTCGACGGCGCCGTCGTGCACCTGACCGATGCGTCCGGTCACCGTGGAGCCGTCGTCGAGGGTCAGCTCGGCGAGCCGCCCCTGCGCGCGGCGGTAGTGCTTCTCTGTCGTCAGCGGGCGGTCGACGCCCGGGGAGGTCACCTCGAGCACATACGGCGGGCTGTCGAGGGCGTCGAGGCGCTCCGAGGCGATGCGGGACAGCTCGGCGACCGCGTCGAGGTCCAGGCCGCCGTCGGCATCGGCGGTCACGGTGATTCGCGGTGGACGGACGGCGGTGTCGACCACCACGTCCTCGATGTCATAGCCGGCGCGCGCGAAGTCCCCGTCGAGCAGTTCGACCACCTGTCGTTGCGACGGTAATCCCGCAGACCGCTCCGCCACGGTGAAGCTCCTCGTCTTGAGTTGTCCGGACACGGTTCGCGAGGAATACCCCGCGAACACGACTCCCCACGATACGCCAGCGTCGGCAGGACAAATCACGGAAAGCAGGACCGCGGCCCGGCAGCACGTTCGCGGCCCGCCGCAGGTCCACATTCGCGGCCCGCCGCGGTAGGGATGGCAGGATGTGGCACGTGCCGAGCCGACCGCCGACCCTGAGCCGTCGACGTGTGCTCGCCGGCGCGGCCGCCCTGGCGGCCCTCGGGGTCGCCGGCGCCGGCTGCGGGACACCGCCCCCACCGGCCGACCTGGACGATCTGACCACCGCACTGGACCGGTCCCGTTCGGACAGTGACCTGGCCGCCGACGTCGCCGGCGCCGCGAAGGGCAAGCTGGCCGCGGTGCTGACCGACATCGCCGCGCAGCGGGCCGCGCACGCCCAGGCGCTGGCCGACGAGATCGTGCGCCTGACCGGCCACGAAGCACCCACCGCGAGCACCGAGCCGTCCGCCGCGCCGACGTCGACCCCGACACCCGCTTCGGTGCCCCCACCGACGGTCGACGATGTGATCGGCGCGCTACGGACGTCGGCCGACAGCGCGGCGAAGTCCGCCGGCGTGCTGTCGGGCTACCGCGCCGGACTGCTGGCGTCCATCGCGGCGTCGTGCACGGCGGGCTACACCGTCGCGCTGGCCGGAGCGGGGCGAGGCCGATGACCTCCCCCGAGAACGCTTCGACCGACGACGCGATGCCGACCCGACCCGACGACGCCGGTGCCGGCGCGCTGTTCGACGCCATCGGTGTCGAACACGCGACGATCTACGGGTACGGCGTGGTCTCGGCGCATTCGACCCCGGAACTGAACTACCTGGTGTCGGATGCGATCGCCGAACACCGGGCACGCCGCGAGGCCGCGATCGCGCTGATCGAAGCCCAGGGCGCCGAGGCGGCGATGCCCGCCGCGGGCTACGCGATGCCGATGGAGATCGACTCCCCGACCGATGCGGAGAACCTCGCCGTCCGGATGGAGGAGGACACCGCGACCGCGTGGCGGGCGGTGGTCGAGCAGACCGCGGACCAGCAGGTGCGCGCGTTCGCCGTCACCGCGCTGACCGAGTGCGCGGTCACCGCGGCCCGGTGGCGGGCCGCCCGCGGCGACGCGACGGTGACCGTCGCGTTCCCCGGCGGATCCGAGTGACGCTCAGCCGGTGATCGCGGCGCGGATCTGCTCGGCGGCGCCCTCGACCGGAATCTCGCGCTTGTCCCCGCTGAACCGGTCGCGCAGCTCGACCACGCCGTCGGCCCAGCCCCGCCCGACGACGACGATCCACGGCACACCCAGCAGCTCGGCGTCCTTGAACTTCACGCCCGGCGAGGAGGTCCGGTCGTCGAGCAGCACGTCGGCGCCGGCCAGGTCCAGCGCGGCGGCGAGTTCGGTCGCGCCGGCGCGCGCGTCGGCGTCCTTGTTCGCGATGACGACGTGCACATCGAACGGCGACACCGACGACGGCCAGCGCAGCCCGAGTTCGTCGTGCTGCTGCTCGGCGATCACGGCAACCAGCCGCGACACTCCGATCCCGTAGGAGCCCATGGTCAGCCGCACCGGCTTGCCGTTCTCGCCGAGCACGTCGGCGCCGAACGCGTCGGCGTATTTGCGGCCCAGCTGGAACACGTGGCCGATCTCGATGCCGCGCGCGGCGACCAGCGGTCCGGCCCCGTCCGGGGACGGGTCACCTTCGCGGACCTCGGCGGCCTCGATGGTGCCGTCCGGGGTGAAGTCGCGTCCCGCGACCAGGTCGACGACATGCTTGTTCTTCTCGTCGGCGCCGGTGATCCAGCGGGTGCCGTCGACGATCCGGGGGTCGACCAGATAGCGAACCCCGTTGGCCAGCAACCCCTTCGGTCCGATGTAGCCCTTGACCAGGAACGGGTGCTTCGCGAAGTCGGCGTCGTCGAGCAGCGCGTACTCGGCCGGTTCGAGCGCGGCGCCGAGGCGTTTGTCGTCGACCTCGCGGTCGCCGGGCACACCGATCGCCAGCAGCTGCCACTCGCCGCCCGGCTCCCGGACCTTCAGCATCACGTTCTTCAGCGTGTCGGCCGCGGTCACGGTGCGGCCGTCGAAGCTGGGCAGGTTCTTGCTGTTGGCCCAGTCCACGAGCGTCGCGATGGTCGGGGTGTCCGGGGTGTCGTACACGACCGCCTCCGGCAGCCCGTCAAGCGGGATCGGGTCCGGCGCGGTGGTGACGACGGCTTCGACGTTCGCGGCGTAACCGGACTGCGGGCAGCGCACGTAGGTGTCCTCGCCGACCTCGCTCTCGGCGAGGAACTCCTCGGACGCGCTGCCGCCCATCGCGCCGGACACCGCCGAAACGATCACGTAGCGGACCTTCAGCTTGTCGAAGATCCGCTGATAGGCCTCACGATGCGCGTCGTAGGCCTTCTTCAGGCCGTCGTCGTCGACGTCGAACGAGTAGGAGTCCTTCATCAGGAACTCGCGTCCACGCAGGATGCCGGCCCGCGGCCTGGCCTCGTCGCGGTACTTGTTCTGGATCTGGTAGAGCCGCAGCGGGAAGTCCTTGTACGACGAGTACTCCCCCTTCACGGTCAGCGTGAACATCTCTTCGTGGGTGGGCCCGAGCAGGTAGTCGTTGCCGCGGCGGTCCTGCAGCCGGAACAGCGTGTCGCCGTACTCGGTCCAGCGGTTGGTCGTCTCGTACGGCGCGCGCGGCAGCAGTGCGGGGAACAGGATCTCCTGCCCGCCGATCGCGTTCATCTCGGCACGGACGATGTTCTCGATCTTGCGGAGCACCTTCAGGCCCAGCGGCAGCCAGCTGTAGAGCCCGGGGCCGACGGGGCGGACGTAGCCGGCGCGGATAAGCAGCTTGTGGCTCGGCACCTCCGCGTCGGCGGGGTCGTCACGCAGGGTGCGCAGGAACAGCTCGGACATGCGGGTGATCACAGCGGACCACCTTACTGACCGGCACGGTCATCCCTCGAGCGCCTGCGACGGCGCCGGGAAGTCCGCGGTGGCCGCGGTGTCACGCTGGCCGGCGACGTCGGCCAGCCGCTCGGTGAGCGCGTCGGTGATCAGCGTGTACGCGTCGGTGCCGAGCACCAGCCGCCGGGGCGGAACGTCGGCGTCGGCGGCCCGGATTATGGCGGCGACCACCCGGACGGGGTCGACAGCCATCTCGTCGGCGGTGGTGGGCGCCCGGTCGGCAGGCCCGCCGCGGTAGGGCGCGCTGAACGGGACGCGGGTGGCGGCGTCGAAGAAACCGGTACGCACGATGCCGGGGGCAACCAGCGTGGTGCGGATGCCGAACGGCTCCACCTCGGGGCTCATCGCGTCGTAGAAGCCCTCGATGCCCCACTTGGTGGCGTGATAGAGCGAGAAGGCCGGGAAAGTCATGTACCCGCCCATGCTCGACATCTGCATGAGCAGTCCCCCGCCCTGTGCCCGCAGGTGCGGCAGCGCCGCGCGGGCCAGCTGGATGGATCCGGTGAGGTTGGTGGCGATGACCTCGTCGATCTGCGTGTCGGAGAGATCCTCGGCCGCGCCGAAGATTCCGTACCCCGCGTTGGAGACCACGACGTCGATGCGGTCGTGGGCGGCGAACGCCTCGGCCATCGCGGCGCGGATGTCGTCGGCGTCGGTGACGTCGAGCGCGCGACGCCACAGCCGGTCGCCGTACCGCTCGGCGAGATCGTCGAGCTGTGCGGGGCTTCGCAACGTCGCGGCGACACGATCGCCGCGGGCCAGCAGTTGCTCGACGAGTTCGCGGCCCATGCCACGGGAGGTGCCGGTGACGAACCAGGTCTTTGTCATGAGCTTCCTTCTCTCGGTTGTCCTACGCCGGGGCGTTCCTACGTCTCGGTCAACCGGGGTCGGGACCTCCATCAGTCCATACGCGCCATGCGTGTTTCAGGGAAGAGCCATACGATCAGCGCATGGCGGAGCTGTCGCTGGAAGGCCTTCGGGTGTGCCGCGAGGTCGCGCTGCTGGGATCGTTCACCGCGGCGGCGCGATCTCTGGGGTACTCGCAGCCTGCGGTTTCGCGGCAGGTCGCGGCGATGGAGGCGGCCGTCGGTTACCGGTTGTTCGCCCGCGCGGTGCGCGGGGTCAGCCTCACCCCGGCCGGCACCGTGGTGATCGAGCATGCGGCCCGCATCCTCGGTGCGACCGCGGCGCTGCGCCACGACGTGGACGGCCTCGGTGAACGGCTGGCCGGACGGGTGGCGGTGGGCGCCTTCCCGGCGGCCATGTCGGTACTGGTGCCGCGCACCGCGGCGCAGCTGGCGGGCGACTACCCGGCGTTGGCGATCGGGCTGACCGAGGGACCGTCGCGGACTCTGGTGCGCGATCTGCGGGCCGGCCGACTCGACATCGCGGTCATCGCGACCGGCCCCGGACTCCCCGACTACGACCTCGACGGCCTGGTTCAGCACCGCATCTATGCCGGTGACATGTGCGTCGCGGTGCCCGCCGACCACCGACTGGCCGGATTGGGCCGGGTCCCGGTGCGCGAACTCACCGACGAGCAGTGGATCGCCGGGGCGGGATCTGCGGGCGACCCCCAGTTCACCGCCTGGCCGACGCTGGACGAGCCGAACATCCGCCACCGCGTCGTCGGGTGGCCGGCCCGCTTGGGACTGGTCGCCGCTGGACTGGGCATCTGTGTGATGCCGGAGCTGGCGGCGCTGTCGGTGCCCGCGGGCGTCGTCACGATCGGCGTGGACGATCCGGTGTGGCCGGGACGGGCGTCGGTGGCGCTGACGCCCGCCGCGCCGAGTGAGGAAGTGCGGGCCGTCGTGACCACACTGCGCGCGGTCGCCGACGGTTTACGGCCGTCGGATTAAAGCTCTCCGGCGTCGATCGCGTCCTTGACCTCTTGCGCATGCGCGACCTGTTCGGCGGTGTACCCGATGAACAGCGCCACACCGCCGACGATCACCGCGACCGCCGCGACCCACAGCAGGCCGTACGAGTAGCCCTGGTCGAGCGCGTGCATCTGAGCGGCGTTCATGTCCTTGACCGGGCCGGTGGTTCCGCCGAGGTACAGCGTGCGCGAGGTGATGACGGCCTGGATCACGGCCAGCACGACGGGTCCGCCGAGGTTCTGCAGCATCAGCGCGATCGCCGAGACGGGACCGATCTGGTCGAAGCCCACACCGGCGATCGCGGAGATCATCAGCGGCACCACGATCATCCCGATGCCCAGGCCGCCGATCGTGATCGGCAGCACCAGGTTCGGGAAGTACGGGATGTTCGCATCGAGTGTCGAGCCGTAGATCATCGCGGCCAGCACGAGGACGCCACCGCCGATCACCAGCACCCGCGGCGGGTACTTCGAGACCAGCCCCGAGGACACCCCGAGGCCGATGCCCAAAGCGATCACGAACGGGATGAAGCCGACGCCGGCCCGCAGCGCGCTATAGCCCATGATGTCCTGGACGTAGAGCCCGATGGTCACGGTCAGCGTGAACATCACGCCACCGGCCAGGAACACCGCGGCGAAGGTGGCGACCCGGTTGCGGTCGAGGAAGAGGCTGAACGGCACGACCGGGTTCTCGGCGGTGCGCTCGACCCACAGGAACGCGAGCAGACAGCCGACCGCGGCAACACCGGAACCGATGGTCACCGGCGACGTCCAGCCTGCCTCCGGGCCCATCGAGAAGCCGAACACCGCTGCGGTACAGCCCATGGTGGCCAGCAGCGCGCCCGCCGCGTCGAGCTTGAGCCGTTCGCGACTGGTCTCGCGCAGCGTCTTGCGCGCCAGATAGATCATGATCAGGCCGATCGGCACGTTCACCAGGAATGCCAGCCGCCACGACACTTCGGTCAGCGCGCCGCCGACGACAAGACCCATCACCGATCCGACACCGGTCATCGCCGCGAACACCGCGGTCGCGGCGTTGCGGGCCGGCCCCTTCGGGAAGGTCGTCGCGATCAGCGCCAGCGCGGTCGGGGATGCGATCGCCGCGCCCACGCCCTGCAACAGCCGCGCGATCACCAGCGTTGCCTCGTCCCAGGCGATACCGCACAAGATCGACGCGATGGTGAACAGCGTGACGCCGACGATGAAGGTCCGCTTGCGCCCGATGGTGTCGCCGAGGCGACCGCCGAGAAGCATCAGACCGCCGAACGTCAGGACGTAGGCGGTGATGACCCAGCTGCGTCCGGCATCGGACAGGGACAGTTCGTCCTGGATCTTGGGGAGCGCGACGATCGCGATGGTGCTGTCCATCGTCGCGAGGAGCTGCATGCCGCCGATCGCGATGACCGCGGCGAAGAACCGGCGCGACGGCACCCAGGCCGGGGTCTTACCCCGTGGTCCCGAGTCACCTCCGCGGCCACCCGCCGTCTCACCCGGCGCCGTGACGCGGGCCGGCAGGGCTCGGCCTGAGGCCTTCGAGCCCTGTCGTCCTTTACCTTTAGCATCACGTTGGATGGCGGCACGCTCCGCATCGTTGAGAGCCGTCATACCGGGTTACCCTACAGTAATCTTAAGAACTCTTTAAGCGCCGAAGGCCGCCACTGCGCCGATCACGATGATCGCCGGCGGCCGAATCCCGTCCGACCGGACCTTCTCCGGCGTTTCCGCGAGGGTCGCCCGCAAACTCCGCTGCGCCGACGTCGTTCCGTGTTGCACCACCAGAACCGGTGTATCTGCAGGTCGGCCGCCATCCAGCAGTGCCTTGACGAACAGCTCGATGCGTTCAACCGCCATCAGCAAAACGATGGTGCCGTTCATTGCGGCGAGTGCGTCCCAATTCACTAACGATTCGGGGTGGTCGGGCGCCAGATGGCCGCTGACCACCACGAACTCGTGCGTGAGACCGCGGTGGGTCACGGGGACGCCGGCCAATGCGGGCACCGCTATGGCACTCGTCACACCGGGTACCACGGTGACCGGTATCCCGGCCTCGGCGCACGCGATCACCTCTTCGTAGCCGCGGGCGAACACGAACGGATCACCGCCCTTGAGCCGGACCACGAACTTGCCCTCTTTGGCCCGGTCGATGAGCACGCTGTTGATCGCGTCCTGCGCCATCGCCCGGCCGTACGGGATCTTGGCCGCGTCGATGACCTCGACCTCGGGAGACAGTTCGGCGAGCAGTTCCTGCGGCGCGAGCCGGTCGGCGACGACGACGTCGGCGTGTGCGAGCAACCGCCTGCCGCGCACTGTGATCAATTCCGGATCGCCGGGCCCGCCGCCGACCAGTGCGACGCCGCCCTTGACGACACCGGCCGCCTCGCCCGCGTCCTCGGCGATCACACCCTGTTGCAGCGCCTCGCGGATCGCGGTGCGGATACCTGCCGAGCGCCGGTGCTCCCCGCCGGCGAGCACGCCCACCGCCAGCCCCTCGTACTCGAAGGTGGCCGGGGTGACCGCGGTGCCCTCGACGGCGATGTCGGCGCGCACACAGAACACGCGGCGCCGCTCGGCGCCGGCCACGATGGCCGCATTGACGTCCGGATCGTCGGTGGCGGCGATCACATACCAGGCGCCGTCGAGGTCATCATCACGAAACTCCCGCAACGTCAACGTGATTCCGTCGATGGCCTCGACCACCGGGGTGGCGGCCAAGGTCACGACGTGGACGTCGGCGCCGCTGGCGACCAGCAGCGGCAGGCGCCGTTGCGCGACGGTTCCGCCGCCGACGACGACCACTTTCTTACCTGCCAGGCGCAGCCCCACCAGATAGGCGTTGTCCGACGCCCCATTGCTGCTCGCGTCCGCAGAAGTCACCCGCCGAGCCTAGTGGTTTGCCGCGGCCGCGACGAAGCGGGCGACGGCCTGCGGATGCGCGGCGGCGTGGGTGTGCAGGTAGCCGGCGTGCACGCCGCGCTGCACCGCGCCGTCCTCGACGGTGCGCCCGCCGCGGCCGCCGTAGCGCCACGCCGGATTCCGGTCGGGTGCGAATCGGACTGTGGTGCGGTGGAATTCGTGGCCGGTGACACGTTCGCCGATCGTGTGCAGCGGCGACTCGGTGACCGCGACGGCGTCGCGGTAGCCCAGCGTCAGCGAGTCGGTGAACGACGCCGACCCGGCCAGCACGCCGCACATCGGGTGGCCGTCGAGGTCGTCGACCAGGTAGGTCAGCCCCGCGCATTCGGCGTGCACCGGCGCACCGGCGGCGGCGAGCGCCTTGATCTGGCCGCGCACCGTGTCGTTGGCCGACAGCTCGGTGCCGAACTCCTCGGGGAAGCCGCCCGGCAGCACCAGCGCGGCGGCGCCGGCGGGCAGCGGGTCGCACAGCGGGTCGAACTCGACGACGTCCGCGCCGGCCGCGCACAGGATCTCGCGATGCTCGGCGTAGCCGAACGTGAACGCCTTGCCCGCGGCCAGCGCCACGGTGACGGGTTCGGCGGTGGTGGCGACCTGAGCCGGGGTCCACGGTTCGTCGGGCACCCGGCTCGCGGCGACCGCGGCCACCGCGGCCAGGTCGACGTGGCGGGCCACCAACTCGGTCATCGCGGCGACGGCGGCGGTGGCGCGGCGGCCGTGTTCGGTGGCGGTCACCAGCCCGAGATGCCGCGACGGCACCGCCAGTTCGTCGGCGCGGGGAATCGAACCGAGAACCGCCACCCCGGCGTGATCGCAGGCCTGGCGTAACACCTCGTCGTGGCGTGCGGAGCCGACGCGGTTGAGGATCACCCCGGCGAGCCGCACGCCGCGGTCGAAGGTCGCGAACCCGTGCAGCAGCGCCGCGACGCTGTGGCTCTGACCGCGGGCGTCGACGACGAGCACGACCGGGGCGCCCAGCAACGCGGCGACGTGGGCGGTGGAACCGCGTGCCGGCCCGGTCGTCGCGTCGCTGATGCGGCCGTCGAACAGGCCCATCACGCCCTCGACGACCGCGATGTCGGCGTCGTCGCTGCCGTGCCGGAACAGCGGGCCGATAAGCGGCTCGCCGACCAGCACCGGGTCCAGGTTGCGGCCCGGCCTGCCGGTGGCCAGCGCGTGGTAGCCGGGGTCGATGAAGTCGGGGCCGACCTTGAACGGCGCGACCCGGCGCCCGGCCTGGCGCAGCGCGCCCATCAGCCCGGTGGCCACGGTGGTCTTGCCGCTGCCCGACGCCGGCGCGGCGATCACCACCGCGGGCGTACTCACCGGTTTCCCCGCGAGCGTGCGTGTCTGCGGGCGACACGCCCCAGAAATCGCGAACGTCGCGCACGCTCGCGACGGATGAGCGCACGCTCGCTCACCACTCGATGCCCTTCTGGCCCTTGCGTCCGGCGTCCATCGGGTGCTTGATCTTGGTCATCTCGGTGACCAGATCGGCGGCGTCGAGCAGCGCCTGCGGTGCGTCCCGGCCGGTGATCACCACATGCTGGGTGCCCGGGCGGTTGGCCAGCGTCTCGACCACTTCCTCCGTGTCCACCCACCCCCATTTCAGCGGATAGGTGAACTCGTCGAGCACGTAGAAGTCGTGACGCTGCTCGGCGAGCCTGCGCGAGATCTCGGCCCACCCGTCGGCGGCGGCGACGGCATGGTCGGTCTCGGTGCCGGGCTTGCGGGTCCATGACCAGCCCGCGCCCATCTTGTGCCATTCGACGGGTCCGCCGACACCGCGTTCGGTGTGCGCGCGACCGAGTTCGACGAGCGCGGTCTCCTCGCCGACCTTCCATTTCGCACTCTTGACGAACTGGAACACCGCGATGTCGAAACCCTGGTTCCAGGCGCGCAGCGCCATCCCGAACGCGGCCGTCGACTTCCCCTTGCCCGGTCCGGTGTGCACCGCCAGCAGCGGGGCGTTGCGCCGGGCTCGTGTCGTCAGGCCATCGTCGGGAACCGTCAGTGGTTGTCCCTGAGGCATGGCATCACCCTTCTACGCGGCGCCCTTCACCAGCGCGGTCAGATTCTCGGCCCGCAGTTCGTCCAGGCGTACGGCGGGGGCGTCGAGCCGGTGGGCCAGCTCCTGGGCGAGATCGAGTCGGATATAGGAGGTTTCACAGTCGACGACGACCGCCGCCGCGCCTTCGGCCACCAGCCGGGCCGCCGCCGCCCTGGCCCGGCCCAGCGGGTCGGGCCCGCCGGTGGCGCGTCCGTCGGTCAGCACCACCACCAGACTGCGGCGTGCGCGGTCGCGCGCCCGTTCCCGCACCACCATGTCGCGGGCGGCCAGAAGCCCTTGCGCCAGCGGTGTTTTGCCACCGGTGGCGAATCGGCTCAGCCGACGGCTCGCGATGTGCACCGAATTGGTCGGCGGCAGCAGCACCTGGGCGTCCTGGCCGCGAAAGGTGATCACCGCGACCTTGTCGCGGCGCTGGTACGCGTCGCGCAGCAGCGACAGCGTCGCGCCGCTGACCGCCGACATCCGGTCGCGGGCGGCCATCGATCCCGACGCATCGACGACGAAGATCACCAGGTTTCCCTCGCGGCCCTCCCGGACCGCGCGGTGCACGTCGTCGGCACCGGGACGCAGCGCGCCGGGCCCGGCCTGCCGGCCTGCCGCGGCGAGCAGCGTCGCGAACACGTGCATACCGTGCCCGGAGTCGGGCTCGGCGGTTGCCGCGATCACCGAACCGGTGCGGTTGCGCGCCCGGGACCGCCGCCCCGGCGCCCCCTCCCCCACCCCGGGCACGACGAGTGTCCTGGTCTTGAACGTCGGCGACGGAGCCGCGCTCTGCCCGCTGCGCGGCGCGCAGCCGCGCCGCGGCGTCTCCTGTTGGGATGAATTCTGCTGCGGCACATCACCGTTCGCGGTTTCCTGCGGCTCACCCCCGCCGCCGGGCGGATCAGGGTCGGGCTCGGGTTCCCGGTCGGCGGATTCACCGGCCTGTTGCATCGCGTCGTCGAGTTGCCCGGGGTCCAGACCCGGGTCGTCGAACGGGTCGCGGCGCCGGCGGTGCGGCAGCGCGAGTTCGGCGGCCACCCGGATGTCGCTCTCGTCCACGGTCGTATCGCCACGCCACGCGGCATGGGCCACCGCGGTGCGCGCCACCACCAGGTCGGCGCGCATACCGTCGACGTCGAACGCCGCGCACAGCGCGGCGATCCGGCGCAGCTCGTTGTCGGGCAACACCACTCGCGACACCAGCGCCCTGGCCTCGGCGATGCGGGCGGAGAGCTCGGCATCGGCGTCGGCGTAGCGCCGCGCGAACGCAACCGGATCGGCCTCATAGGCGAGCCGGGCGCGGATCACCTCGGCGCGCACATCGACGTCGCGGGAAGCCGCCACGTCGACGGTGAGCCCGAATCTGTCGAGCAGCTGCGGGCGCAGTTCGCCCTCTTCGGGGTTCATCGTGCCGATCAACACGAACCGGGCGTCGTGGCTGTGCGAGACGCCGTCACGTTCGATGTGCACGCGCCCCATCGCCGCGGCGTCGAGCAGCACGTCGACGAGGTGGTCGTGCAGCAGGTTGACCTCGTCGACGTAGAGCACGCCGCGGTGCGCCTTCGCGAGCAGCCCGGGTGAGAACGCGTGCTCACCGTCGCGCAGCACCTTCTGCAGGTCCAGCGACCCGACGACGCGGTCCTCGGTGGCCCCGATCGGCAGCTCCACCAACTGGCCGCCGCCGTCGCCCGCGGCCGCATACGCCGCCGAGAGCACCTGCGCCAGACCACGCACCGCCGTCGACTTCGCGGTGCCCTTCTCGCCGCGGATCAGCACGCCCCCGATGTCGGGGCGCACCGCGCACAGCACGAGCGCCAGCCGCAGCCGGTCGTGCCCGATCACCGCGCTGAACGGATAGATCGGCACCGCCGACGACGCGTTGGAAACCCCCGTCACGGCTTGACCATCGCCACGTGCGGGATGCCGTCGTCGAGGAACTCCTCGCCGTCACGCACGAACCCGTGCCTGCCGTACATCTCCGCCAGGTAGGTCTGGGCGTTGATGTGGCACGGATAGTCGCCGACCTCTGCCAGCGCGGCCTGCAGCAGCCGGGTGGTGTGGCCCTTCCCGCGGTCGCTACGCCGGGTACACACCCGGCCGATGCGGAACGCCTTCTGCCCGGCGGGGTGCTCCTCCATCAAGCGCAGCGTCGAAATGACTTCTCCTTCAGCGTTTTCCAGCCAGAAATGGCGGGTCTCTGCGAGCAGGTCGCGGCCGTCGAGCTCCGGGTACGGTGTCGCCTGCTCGACGACGAAAACCTCGACCCGAAGTTTGAGCAGCCCGTAGAGCGTCGCGGCGTCGAGGTCCTTGGCCCAGCTACGGCGCAGCGGCACTGTCATATGAGCAGCCGGATCAAACGGTCGCCGCGGTCGGAGTGTGCTCGGTGCCCGCGGTCGATTCGCCGTCTGCCGTGGCGGGCACCGCCGAGGCGGGATTGTCGAGCTTGAGCACCTTGGTGCCGTGTGCCCACACCTCGTCGAAGAGCTTCGGATTCTCGGACAGCTTGGTGCCCAGCGACGGCACCATCTCCTTGAGCTTGGGCTCCCAGGACGGGTAGCGGTCGGCGAAGCAACGCCGCATCACGTCGAACATCGCGGGCACCGCGGTCGACGCCCCCGGCGACGCGCCGAGGAGTCCGGCGATGCTGCCGTCGGCGGCCGAGAGCACCGTGGTGCCGAACTCGAGAACGCCGCCCTTGCCCTTGGCCTTGCGGATCACCTGCACACGCTGGCCGGCGATGTCCAGCTCCCAGTCGGAATTCTTTGCGGTCGGCGCGAATTCGCGAAGGTTCTCCACCCGAGCGGCCTCACTGAGCAGCAGCTGGCCGATCAGGTACTTCAACAGACCCATCTCGGTCAGGCCGACCCCGAGCATCGAGACCAGGTTGTCGGGCCGCACCGAGAACGGCAGATCGGTGATCTTGCCCTGCTTGAGGAACTTCGGCGACCAGCCGGCGAACGGCCCGAACAGCAGCCAGGACTTATCGTTGATGACGCGGGTGTCGAGGTGCGGCACCGACATCGGGGGCGCCCCCAGCGGCGGCAGACCGTAGACCTTGGCCTGGTGCCGGGCGGTGAGGTCCGGGTTGCCGGTGCGCAGCCACTGGCCACCGACGGGGAACCCGCCGAATCCCTTGGCCTCCTTGATGCCCGCCTTCTGCAGCAGCGGCAGAGCCCCGCCGCCGGCGCCGACGAACACGAACTTGGCGTTGAACACCCGCTTGTGGCCGGTGCGGCCGTTGACGACCTTGACGTTCCAGGTGCCGTCCGACTTCTGGTCGAGGTCGGTCACCGAATGACCGAACAGCGTGGACAGCCCTTGTTTGGCACCGAATCCGAGCAGCTGACGCGACAGCGACCCGAAGTCGACGTCGGTGCCGTCCTGCGTCCAGTTCAGTCCGACGGGCTCGCGCAGGTCGCGGCCCTCGGCCATCAGCGGCAGCCGGCGGGCGAACTCGTCGGTGTCGTCGATGAACTCCATCGTCGCGAACAACGGGTTGGTGACCAGCGCGTTGTAGCGCTTGCGCAGGTACTGCACGTTGTCGGCGCCGGTGACGAAGCTGACGTGCGGGATCGGGTTCAGGAAGCTGCGCACCTCGGGCAGCACGCCGTTCTCCACCGCATAGGCCCAGAACTGTCGCGACACCTGGAACTGCTCGTTGACGTTGATGGCCTTGCTGATGTCGATCGAGCCGTCGGGCTTGGCGGGCGTGTAGTTCAACTCGCAGAGGGCGGAGTGGCCCGTGCCCGCGTTGTTCCATGCGTCGCTGCTCTCGGCCGCGACCCCGTCGAGGCGCTCGACCAGCGTCATCGTCCAGTTCGGCTCGACCAACCGCAGCAGCGCGCTGAGGGTGGCGCTCATGATGCCGGCGCCGACGAGCAGGACGTCGGTCTTCTCTGCTTCTGACACCTTTTCGTGGGTCCTTCGTGGTCGCTGCCCGTTACTCACGGCTTACCGGTGTTCAGGTTATCCCGCCACGGTCGGGGTCAACCCGCCGACCGTGTCACACGATTAGGGTGGCAGGCGTGTCTGGATGGGAGCCCGACGTGCTGCCCGGATACCGGCAACGCACCTACGCCCTCGGGCCCGACCCGGACGGCGAAGGCGATCTGGTGGCGACGCTGGTGCGTCGAGGGGAACCGGACCCCGACGCGCGGCACGCGGTGCTGCTGGTGCACGGCTTCACCGACTACTTCTTCCACACCGAACTCGGTGACCACCTCGCGGCCCGCGGCTTCGCCGTCTACGCCCTCGACCTGCACAAATGCGGGCGATCCCACCGGAACGGACAGACCCCGCACTTCACCACCGACCTGTCGCGCTACGACGCCGAACTCGGATTGGCCCTCGACGGGATCGCCGCGGAGTCCCCGCGCGCACAGGTGATGGTCTACGGGCATTCGGCCGGCGGGCTGGTGGTGTCGCTGTGGCTGGACCGGCTGCACGCCAACGTGGGCACCGCCACCGACCGGGTGGCCGGCCTTGTGCTGAACGCGCCGTGGCTGGATCTGCAGGGGCATGCGATCTTGCGCACACCGGCGGCTTCGGCGGCGATCATGGCGATCCGCAGGTTCCGCAAGAACGCGGTGATCCGGCGGCCCCATCCCGGCGGTGGTTACGGCGCGACGCTGCACCGCGACTTCTTCGGGGAGTTCGATTACGACCTGCGCTGGAAGCCGGTCGGCGGGTTCCCGGTCACGTCCGGCTGGCTGCACGCGATCCGCCGCGGGCAGGCCCGGCTGCACCGCGGTCTGGACGTCGGTGTGCCGAACCTGATCCTGCGTTCGGACCACAGTGTCCGCGAGACCGTCGACCCGGAACGGATCCAGCGCGGTGACGCGGTGCTGGACGTGGCCCAGATCGCCCGCTGGGCGGGTTGTATCGGGAACCGGTCGACGGTGGTGCCGATCGTCGACGCCAAACACGACGTTTTCCTGTCCCTGCCCGGTCCGCGCGCCGTCGCCTACGCCGAGCTGGACGCCTGGCTGGACTGGTACCTGACCGACCGGCCGACCACCGCGACATCATCCGACGGGAGCACTGACCATGGCTGACTTCGACATCGCCATCATCGGCACGGGGTCGGGCAACTCGATCCTCGACGAACGCTATGTGGACAAGCGGGTGGCGATCTGCGAGAAGGGCGTCTTCGGTGGCACCTGCCTCAACGTGGGCTGCATCCCGACCAAGATGTTCGTCTACTCGGCAGGGGTGGCCGAACAGATCAGGGAGTCAAGCAGATTCGGCGTCGACGGACGCATCGACGCGGTGCGCTGGCCTGACATCGTGTCCCGGGTGTTCGGCCGGATCGACCCGCTGGCCGCCGGTGGCGAACAGTACCGGCGCTCGTCACCGAACGTCGAGGTGTTCGACAGCCACACCCGCTTCGCCGGGCCCGACGACGGCGACGGCTACCGGCTGCGCACCGACGACGGCGACGAGTTCACCGCCGCGCAGGTGGTACTCGCCGCCGGGGCCCGCGCGACCGTGCCGCCGGCGATCCTCGACTGCGGCGTCGCCCATCACACCAGCGACACCATCATGCGGATCTCGGAACTGCCCGAGCATCTGGTGATCGTCGGCGGCGGTTTCGTCGCCGCGGAGTTCGCACACGTGTTCTCCGCGTTGGGATCCCGCGTGACGATCGTGCTGCGTGGCACAACAATGCTCACCCATTGTGACGACACGATCTGCGAGCGTTTCACCGACATCGCGGGCAAGAAGTGGGAGATCCGTAGCCGCCGCAACATCGTCGGGGGTAGTTCCGACGACAGCGGGGTCACGCTGCGCCTCGACGACGGTGCCACGTTGCGGGCCGACGCGCTGCTGGTCGCGACCGGCCGGGTGCCCAACGGCGACCTGCTCGACGCGCATCTGGCCGGGGTCGAGGTCACCGATGGCCGGGTCACCGTCGACGAGTACCAGCGCACCACCGCCCGCAACGTGTTCGCGCTCGGCGACGTCAGTTCCCCGTTCCAGCTCAAGCACGTCGCCAACCACGAAGCCAGGGTCGTCAAGCACAACCTGCTGCAGGACTGGGACGACACCGAGAACCTGATGCCGGCCAATCACCGCTTCGTGCCGTCGGCGGTGTTCACCGAACCCCAGATCGCATCGGTCGGGCTGACCGAGAACGAGGCGCGCGCGGCGGGCTACCGGATCCGGTCCAAGGTGCAGGACTACGCCGACGTCGCCTACGGGTGGGCGATGGAGGACGCCACCGGTTTCGCGAAGCTGATCGTCGACGACGACAGCGGGTTGCTGCTCGGCGCTCACATCATGGGTCATCAGGCGTCGTCGATCATCCAGCCGCTGATCCAGGCGATGGCGTTCGACCTGCCCGCCCAGGATATGGCGCGCGGGCAGTACTGGATTCATCCGGCGCTGCCCGAGGTGGTCGAGAACGCGCTGCTGGCGCTGTGTGGGGAGCCGCCCTGGCCGCCGGGACGGCGGCATTAGGCAGAAGCCGCCGGGACGGCGGCATTAGGCACAAGCCGCCGGGTCGCGCCGGTAACCGCGGTCGGCCGCGACGTCGGCCAGCAGGCTGCGCAGCGCGCGCCTGCCACGGTGCAGCCGCGACATCACCGTGCCCTTCGGGATGTCGAGGACGTCGGCGATCTCTTGATAGCTCAGCCCCTCGACGTCGGCGTAGTACACGACCAGGCGCTGCTCGGTG
Source organism: Mycolicibacterium parafortuitum (assembly GCF_010725485.1). NCBI lineage: Bacteria > Bacillati > Actinomycetota > Actinomycetes > Mycobacteriales > Mycobacteriaceae > Mycobacterium > Mycolicibacterium parafortuitum. The sequence continues at coordinate 5,159,723 of NZ_AP022598.1, forward strand.
CGTAGCGCACCGAGCGCGTCCCTGACCTCGTCGTCGCCGAGCGCTTCGAGCGCCGCGAGCTCCGCTGACGCCGATCCCGTCGACGAGTGGTTCAGCTGCGCATGCAGTTGCGCATCGGTCAGCTCGTCGGAGAGCACCTCCTTGGGTCGACACTCGGCGCGCCGATGCGACTTGATCCAGGTGTTCGTCATGATTCGGAACAGCCACGCCCGAACGTTGGTGCCGTCCTCGAACTGATGAAATGCCCTGTAGGACTTCATCATCGTCTCCTGCACCAGGTCCTCGGCGTCGATGGCGTTACCGGTGTAGCGCCGGGCCGCGCGGTAGAGCTGGTCGGTCAATGGCAGCACGTCACGCTCGAAGCGTTGCAGCACTGGGTCTTTCACTGTCGCGGTCATGTCGTAACCTCCAAAGCCGCTGTCTGGGCGTTGGTTCCAACTGTATGGATGTCGCGGCGGGACGCCAGATGTGCATAGAAAACTCAAACACATATGAAATCTCTATGAGGTGCTGACGCGGGCCGCCGGAAGGGGCGACAATGGGCTGATGACGTCCGCGCCGGTCGAGGATCAGGGACCCCGCCGTGCGATCCTGGGCAAACTGCCCCGGATGTACCGCGCCGACGGGTCCGCCATCCGCGTGCTGCTCGTCGACGACGAGCGCGCGCTGACCAACCTCGTCAAGATGGCGCTGGCGTACGAGGGGTGGGAGATCGATGTCGCCCACGATGCCGCCGAAGCCGTCGCGAAGTACCGCGAGAACACCCCTGACCTGCTGGTCCTGGACATCATGCTGCCCGATATGGACGGCTTGGGTGTGCTGGAACAGCTGCGCGCCTCCGGCACGTACACCCCGACGCTGTTCCTGACCGCGCGCGATTCGGTGGCCGACCGCGTGACCGGACTGACCGCGGGCGGCGACGACTACATGACCAAGCCGTTCTCGCTCGAGGAACTCGTGGCGCGGCTGCGGGGACTGTTGCGCCGGTCGGCCTTCCTGACCCCGGCCGACGACGAGACCCTGACCGTCGGGGACCTCGTCCTGGATGCGGCCAGCCGGGAGGTGACGCGCGACGGTGAGGCGGTGGCGCTGACCTCCACCGAATTCGAACTGCTGCGCCTGCTGATGCGAAATCAGCGAAAGGCGCTGGACCGCAACGAGATTCTGCGTCAAGTGTGGAACTACGATTTCGGCGGGCGCTCGAGCATCGTCGACCTGTACGTGTCGTATCTGCGGAAGAAGGTCGACGCGGGCCGGGCGCCGATGATCCACACCGTGCGCGGGGTCGGGTACATGTTGCGGCCCGCGCAATGAGGCGCCTCTGGCAGAGCTGGACGCTGCGGCGCCAACTGGTCATCGGCGTCTCGGCCGTGGTGGGCGTCGTCCTCATCACCGTCGGCACCCTGTCGGTGGTGAGCCTGCGGAGCTCCGTGCTGGGCATGATCGACGTCCAGCTCGCCGCCGCCGCCGACGGCGGGATCAAATCGGTGGCGAAGTACCGCAGCACCCCGGGCCCCGGTGGCGCACTGCCCCCGCCGGGCACGATGAAACCGCTGACCCAACTGGTCGGGCAGGCACCCGACAACGTCGTGGTGCTGATCCGCGACGGCGAGGCGGTGGATTCCGCGGTGTTCGGCGACGGCGACGCCCAGCAGGCGGCGCCGGATGCCGTCGCCGCGATCGCCGGGCTGGACTGGACCGATCCGACGGTGCGCACCGTCAAGGTGCCCGGGCTGGGCTGGTACCGGATGGTGAGCCGACCCGGCGACGGGGACGAGTTCCTGGTCACCGGGGTGTCGCGGGCGCCCGCGTGGGATGCGATGGTGCGCGAGACGGTGGTGGTGTCCGCAATGACGGTGCTGGCGCTGGTGATGACGGCACTGGGCACCATCGCGATCGTCCGGTTCGCGCTTCGGCCGCTGAGGAGGGTCGCGTCGACGGCCGCGGAGGTGGCCGCGCTGCCGCTCGACCGTGACAACCATTCGATCACCCCGCGGGTGCCGAACGGTGACACCGACCCGCGCACCGAGGTCGGCTTGGTCGGCGACACCCTGAACCGTCTTCTCGACCATGTGGAGCAGGCGTTGTCGGACGTCGCCGCGTCCGACCGGCGGATGCGCCAGTTCATCACCGACGCGAGCCACGAACTGCGCACGCCGCTGGCCGCGATCCACGGCTACGCCGAACTGACCCGCCAGGACAGCGCGGTGCTGCCCGAGACGACCGAATATTCGCTGGCACGCATCGAGGCCGAGGCGCGCCGAATGAACGCCTTGGTCGCCGACCTGCTGCTGCTGGCCCGCCTCGACGAGGGGCAGGATCTGCAGAGCTGCGAAGTGGACCTGGCCGAGCTGGTGGCCGACGCGGTCAACGACGCGGCGGTGTCCGCACCGACCCACCGGTGGTCGGCGCACGTTCCCGGGAAGCCCGTCTGGGTGCGCGGCGACCGCGCCAGGCTGCACCAGACGCTGGCGAACCTGTTGTCCAACGCCCGGGTGCACACGCCGGAGGGCACCACGGTGACGACGTCGGTGCGCACCGGCAGGGGCGATGACGGCATCGGCTATGTCGAGATCACCGTGGCCGACGACGGGCCGGGCATCGATGCCGACCTGCTGCCGCATCTGTTCGAGCGGTTCGTGCGCGCCGACAAGTCCCGCTCCAGCCGCACGGGCAGCTTCGGGCTCGGCCTGTCCATCGTGGCGTCGATCGTCGAATCCCACGGCGGCACGATCACCGCCCGCTCGGCGTCGGGCACCACCGCGTTCAGCATCCGCCTGCCGACGGTGGCCGCGCCGGCGCCGGCGCGACGCTGAAACCCCACGGCAGTTCGAGCCGGTGCGCGGCGAGCAGGTCGGCGTCCGACAGCACCTCGGCCACCGGCCCGTCGGCGACGATGACGCCGCCGTCCATCACGATCGCGCGATCGCACAGCTGCGCGGCGTAAGGCAGATCATGGGTGACGATCAGCATCGTCGCGTCCAGACCGGCCAGCGTCTCGGCCAGCTCCCGCCGCGCGACCGGGTCCAGGTTGGCCGACGGTTCGTCGAGCACCAGCACCTCGGGTTCGCAGGCCAGCACGGTGGCCAGCGCGGCTCTGCGCCGCTGGCCGCCTGACATGTGTGCCGGGCTGCGGTCGGCGAGCTCGGTCATCGACACGACGGCGAGGGCGTGTGCGACCCGGGCGTCCAGCTCGGCGCCGCGCAGGCCGAAGTTGGCCGGGCCGAACGCGACATCCTGCGCGAGCGTCGGCATGAACAGCTGGTCGTCGGGATCCTGGAACACCAGCCCGACCCTGCGCCGGATGTCGCGGATCGTGTTGCGCGACAGCGTGTGTCCGCCGATCTCGACGGTGCCGGCCGTCGCGGTGAGCACTCCGTTGAGGTGCAGCATCAGCGTGGTCTTGCCCGCGCCGTTGGGTCCGAGCAGCGCGACGCGCTCCCCTGCGGCGATGTCGAGGTCGATGCCGCCCAGCGCCTCGTGTCCACCCGGGTAGCTGTACCGCAGCCCGCGGATCCCGATGGCGGGGACGGTCACAGCGTCGCCCATGCGCTCGCCGCCACCGTGACCGCGGCCGCCGCGGGCAGCAGGGCCACGGCCCATTGTCTCGGTGTCGCGGTAGCGACCCCACCGGCGCCGACCGCCAGATGCGGGACGTGGCCGTCGAATCCGCGGGACAGCATCGCCAGGTAGACACGTTCGCCGCGTTCGTAGGAGCGCAGGAACAGCGATCCCACGCCGCGCGCGGTCGCCCCGACCTGGTGCAGCATGGTCGGCGAGTCGCCGCGCGAGATCCGCGCCATCCGCATGCGTCTGGCCTCGGCGGTGAGCACGTCGATGTAGCGGATCATCAGGGTCAGCACGCTGACGACCAGCGCCGGTACGCGCAGCCGGCTCAGCGCGACCGGCAGCTCACGGGCTGTGGTCGTCGCGGCGACGGTCAGCGATGCCGCGACACCGAGCGTGCCTTTGACCACGATGCCCCACGCCGCGTACAGACCGGCGACGGACAGCTGCATCCCGGCCACCGTGACGCGCTCGCCGCCCTCGGAGAACGGCAACAGCAGCGCCAGCACCACGAACGGCGCCTCGATCAGCATGCGCGGCAGCATCCAGCGCAGCGGGATCCGCGCCGCGCGCCAGACGGCGAGGATGATCAGCCCGTAGACCGCGAAGGGCCAGAACAGCTCTCGCGGAGTGGCCACGACGGCGAGCACGAACGCGGCCAGACAGACGATCTTGACCTCGGCGGGCAGCCGGTGCACCCGGGAGTCGCCGTCGCGGTAGAGCGGATGGGAATGTCCGCCACCCACCGTCAATCCCCCACTGCGGACTTCGGTTTCGCAGCCTTCGGTTTCGCGCGGGCGATGAGCCAGAACGCGCCGCCCGCGACGGCCACGGTGACGAGCACACCGACGATGCCCGCCCATCCTCCGGTGCCGTCGCGGCCGTCCACCGCGTAGTCGGCGAGCGGCGATCCGGCCAGCGGATGCTCCTGGGCGTGCTGGGCGATGCAGTCACCCTCGAGCAGTTCACCGTCGGAGGTTTCGACGACCTCGCACCCGCGCAGCGTCGCCGAATCCAGCCCGTCGGGGCTCGAGCTCGCGAACGAGGACACCACACCCGCGATCAGCAGGGTGGCCGCGGCGAACGCGGCCCAGAACCACCAGCGCCGCGTCATGCCGGGACCGCCTCTGCGGCATGCTGGGTGCGTAACAGGTACACCAGGTCGGGCCGGGCCCGCACCACCGCGACCACGGTCAGCGCGGTGATCACGCCCTCGCCGATACCGATCAGCACGTGGGTGCCGAACATGTAGGCCGCGACGGTCCCCAGCGAGGTCGTCGCCGCCCCACCCAGGGCGTACTGCAGCACGAATCCCATGGCCGCGCACACCGTTCCGATCAGAGCGGAGAGGAACGCGATGGCGCCGACCACGGGGACGGGCACCGCGGGGCGGCCGCGCCGCAGCAGCCGGTAGAGCAGAACCGCGGCGCCGTAGCCCGCCGCGACCCCGATCACGGCCATGTTGGTGATGTTGGTGCCCAGCGCGGTGACACCGCCGTCGGCGAACAGCAGCGCCTGCACGATCAGCACGATCGAGACGCACAGCGCGCCGGTGTACGGGCCGACCAGGATCGCCGCGAGCGCACCGCCGAGCAGGTGGCCGCTCACGCCGGGCAGGATCGGGAAGTTCACCATCTGGACGGCGAAGATGAACGCCGCGACCAGGCCGGCCAGCGGTACGGTGCGCTCGTCGAGTTCCGCCCGGGCGCGCCATGCGCACAGGCCCACCGCGACGACGGCGACGGCGACGAACAGCAGCGAGATCGGCGCGTTGATGATGCCGTCGCTCATGTGCATAGCGACGTAGTCGACGGTCATTCCGGGAGCCTATTCCTCCATGTGAACACCTGTCTAGCTGAACAGATGGCAGGTTTACCTGTCGATGTGCAGCAGGCGCTCGGCGTTGAGGTGGCTCAGTTTGGCGCGGTCGTCCTCGGAGATCGGGGCGCCGGCCAGGAACGCCGTCGCCGTTGCGATGTCCTCGTAGGGATAGTCGGTCGCGAACAGGACGTGGTCGGACCCGAGGGCCGACAGCGCACACAGCAGGGGCGCCGCGTCGCAGACGCCGCTGGTGGTGACGTAGAGGTTGCGCCGGAGGTACTCCGACGGGTGCCCCAGGTCGAGTTCGATGCCGTGATGGCGATGCCAGTCCCAGCGCGAGTCCAGCCGCCACAGTGAGTAGGGCAGGCTTTCGCCCATATGCCCCAGCAGCAGCTTCGCACCCGGGAAGTCGTCGAAAACCCCGCCGAACACCATGCGCAGGGCGTGGGTGGCGGTGTCGGTGCCCCAACTCCACATCGGCCCGATCAGCTCGGGATGTCCGGCGATGACGTGCGGGGTGTCGAATCCGATCGCCGGGTGCAGGTACAGCGGGACGTCCAGTCGCTCGGCGGCCTCCCACACCACCCGCAGCGGCGGCGCATCGAGGTAGACACCCAGGGTGTGCGCATTGACCAGCGCGCCGCACAGTCCTAGTTGCTCGACCGCGCGCTCCAACTCCTTCGCCGCGGCGTCCGGGTTCTGCAGCGGCAACGCGGCGAAACCGCGGAACCGGCCCGGGTTGGCCGCGACGACGCCGGCGACGAAATCGTTGACCTCACGGGCCCGCTCCACCGCCAGCTGCGGATCGGGTTCGGCCTGGATACCCGGCGCGGTCAGCGACAGCACGGCCACGTCCACCCCGGCGGCGTCCATATCGGCCAGCCGCAGCTCGGCGAGGTCGGCCAGTCTGCGCTCCGCTTCCTTCCAGATCTGGGGCTGGGCGAGTGAGCGGGTCGGGTCGCTGTAGTGCGCCAGGTCGGCGGTGAGGAAGTGCTCTTCCAGTGCGATGGTGCGCATGTTCGTCCCGCTCTCGCCGACTCCTACCCGTGGACTCGACACTACGCGCAGCGGCGCCCGCCGGGGTCGACGATCGCGCGCTCGTGTGGAGAACCGTTGCGCTCAAGACGCTTTCGGTTTGTCAACGACGATCAGCCGTGCCGGGCGCCGATCCAGTGCAGCAGATCGTGGACGACTTCATCCTCCAGCCGGTAGGTGACCGACCGGCCCGCGCGGGTGCTGTTGACCCAGCCCTGCTGGCGCAGCACTCGAAGCGCCTGCGAGACGGCGTTCTCCGAGCGGCCGAGCGCCGCGGCCAGGTCGCTGACGCAGATGCCGGGCGCGCGGTGCAGGCACAGCAGGATCTCCAGGCGGTGCGGGTCGGACACCAAGTCGAACCGCTGCGCCCAACCCGAGGTATCGACTTCCGCCAGCGCCGACGACGCCCGATCTACCAGCTGCTGATCCTCCACACGGCAAATGTAGTCCCCACCGGCCGCGCAGCAGCCGACATGTACTGCGTGGCGGTCACCGTAGGTGCTCCACGTCGGCCCTGCGGTACCCGAGTCGCCGGCCGTCAGGCCGCGTGGTCTTCGGGTGGTGCGGGTCCGCCGGGTTCGCCGGGTTCGCCGGGGGTGTCGGGTTCAGCCGCCGCGCTGTCGTTTTCGGGCTCCTCGGGTGGGCGCAGGAGTCGTTCGGGGCGGTGGTAGGTGTTCACGCGAGCCTGTCCGGTGTCGAGAAGCTCCGGTGGAATCCACTCGACCTCGCCGCGGGTGTTCATCCGGGTGGTCCAGGCAGTCGGGTCGTCGGGATTGACGCTGCGGTTGTCGGGTCCGCAGGCCAGGCCGAGTTCGTCGATGTTGGTGAGCCCGCCGCGCGCCCAGTCGGTGACCACGTGATGGACTTGGCTGCCGTAGGCGCCGACGGTGCAGCACGGCTTCGTACAGCCGCCGTCGCGGGCGATCAACATGATCCGCTGCTCAGGGGTGGCGATGCGTTTGGTGCGGAACAAATCCAGCGCCGCCCCGGTGGCCTTGTCGAACACCGCCAGGTAGTGATTGGCATGCCCGCCCATCCGGATCACGTCTTTAATGGGCATCTTGGTGCCGCCACCGGTGACCCCGATCCCGGCGCGGGATTCGAGGTCTTGCAGCGTGGTGCGGATGATGATCGACACCGGCAGCCCGTTGAGTGTGCCCAGTTCGCCGCTCATCAAAGCGATGCGTCCGACGGCGATCAGCGCGTCGTGCTGGCGCTGGGCCAGGCTGCGATCGTCAGAGTCGATCTGGGCTTGTGACGGGGTGCCCGAGGTGCAGGGTTCCGGATCAGCGGGGTTGCACATGCCGGGGGCGGCGTATTTGGCGAAGATCACCTCCAGCACCGCCCAGGCTTCCGGTGTCAACGTCGCGGTGAGGTCGACCATCCCATCGGCACGCTGCTGGTGCTTGGTCACCCCGCGCTGGCGGGCGCGTTCGGTGTCATCGGGTTCGGGGCCGTCCTGATCCAACAGAAACAGGATCAGCTCCGCGGCGTCCTTCAGCTCTTTCGGTCCGGCCCCGACCGCGGTGCGGACCAGGTCGACCTCGAACTGCTCGCGCGTGGCCGTATCCACCCAGGACGGGAGTTTGGCCACCGATTTGCGGATGACGTCGACGTGTTCAGGGTTGATCAGCCCGCGTTCTTGGGCGATCGCGGTGGCCGGCAGCAGCGGCGGCAGCGCCGGCCCGGTCACCGACGGGCGCGGCGCCAACAGGCAAGCTTCGGTCAGGCGCCGATTCGCTTCGGTGACCGATAGCCGCCACCGGATCCGCAGCACGTCTTTCCAGGATCTGGCGCCCATCTCCCGGGCGGTGGTCTCGGTCTGCAACCGCGCCAATAGCCGGTGCCCCAGCCCGGGCAGTCGGCAGCTCAGGGTTTCGAGCTCGTCGAGGGCTTCGAGGAGTTCGTCGCGGGTCAGCAGCTCCAGATCGCAGGCCGCCACAGTGTCGAACGCGGCCCGCAGCGCGCTGACCGCGTCCTGCAGGCCCGTCCTCGACATGACTCGAACATACATTCGACCCCCGACAAATCCGGCGGGCCGAGAGAACCCTCAGTCCAGGAAGCCATGCAGCAGCGCCGCCGACGCCCAGACATGGGCGGCCATCATCGCTGCGGCGGTGTCGGCGTCGCCGGCCAGGATCGCGGACACGATTGCCTCGTGCTGCTCGTCGGAGTGGGTGATGTTGCGCCGCAGCAGCGGTATGCAGTCGAGCATCTCGTTGAGGCGCATCCGGTTCTGCGCGACGAGCGGCACCAGCGACGGCACACCGGCAGCCTCGGCGATCGCGAGATGTAGACGCGAGTCCAGCCGGCGGAAATCGTCGGCGGCCGCGGTGCGCACGTCGATCAACCGCGCCCGCAACGCTTCTCGATCCGCGTCCGTCAGCGTGCGTCCCGCCGCCATCCGCGCGGCACCGACCTCGAGGATCTCCCGCAGCCGCAGAACGTCGTCGATGTCGGCGCGGTCGAACTCGACATGGTCGGGCCGCGGCGGTGGCAACTCGTCGGCCAGAAAGGTGCCGCCGTAGCGGCCACGGCGTGACACCAGATAACCCGCCTCCGACAACGACTTGATGGCCTCGCGCACCGTGTCACGGCTGACGCCGAGCCGGGTCGCCAGCTCCCGTTCCGGGGGAAGCGACTCCCCTGGTTCCAGCACCCCGAGCCGTATCGTCTGCAGCAGCCTCTCGACGGTGTCCTCGAACGCGTTGAGCGGCCGCACCGGGCTCAGCAGTGCCTCGGAAGCCGTCGGCTCCGGTGCGCTCATCGCCGACTACAGCGGCGTGACGTAGTGGCCGGTGATACCGCCGTCGACCAGGAACGTCGACCCCGTGATGAACGACGCGTCGTCACTGGCCAGGAACGCCACCGCAGCGGCCAGTTCGTCGGGCTCGGCGAACCGTCCCATCGGCACGTGCACCAGCCGGCGTGCGGCGCGCTCCGGATCCTTGGCGAACAACTCCTGCAGCAGCGGGGTGTTGACCGGTCCCGGGCACAGCGCATTGACCCGAATCCCCTGGCGCGCGTACTGGATACCGAGTTCGCGCGACATCGCCAGCACACCGCCCTTGGACGCGGTGTAGGAGATCTGCGAGGTCGCCGAGCCGTTGACGGCGACGAACGACGCGGTGTTGACGATCGACCCCTTCTGCGCGGGCACCATGTGCCGCAGCGCCGCCTTACAGCAGAAGAACACCGACTTGAGGTTGATGTCCTGCACCCGGTCCCACGCGTCGATCCCGGTGGTTTCGATCAGGTCGTCCTCAGGCGGGCTGATGCCGGCGTTGTTGAACGCGATGTCCACCCCGCCGTGCACCTCGAACGCGGTGTCGAACAGGTTGTCCACCGCGACCTGGTCGGACACGTCGACCTGCACGAAGGTCACGTTCAGGTCGTTGGCGACCGACTTGCCGGTCTTCTCATCGAGATCCCCGATGACGACGATGGCGCCTTCGGAGCGCATCCGCTTCGCGGTCGCGAGCCCGATACCGCTGGCGCCGCCGGTGATGACGGCGACCTTGCCCGCCAGGCGCTGGGTCAGATCCATTTAGTGAGCCTCCTCTACGGCGATGAAAACGTTCTTGGTCTCGGTGAACGACAGCGGGGCGTCCGGTCCGAGTTCGCGACCCAACCCCGACTGCTTGAAGCCGCCGAACGGAGTGCTGTAGCGCACCGACGAATGCGAATTGACCGACAGGTTCCCGCCTTCGACCGCCCGCGACACCCGTAGCGCACGGGACAGGTTGTCGGTCCAGATCGATCCCGAGAGCCCGTACACGGTGTCGTTGGCGAGCCCGATCGCGTCGGCCTCGTCGTCGAAAGACTGCACGGTGACGACGGGACCGAAGATCTCCTCGACGACGGTGCGGTCGCCGCGCTCGGGTGTCAGCACCGTCGGCGGGAACCAGAACCCCGGACCGCTCGGCGCGGATCCCCGAAATGCGACGGGCGCGTCGTCGGGCACGTAGGACGCCACCTTCTCCCAGTGCGCCCTGGCCACCAGCGGACCCATCTCGGTGCTCTCGGCCTTCGGATCACCGACCACCACACCCTTGACGGCCGGTTCGAGAAGCTCCATGAAACGGTCGAACACACTGCGCTGCACCAAAATCCGACTGCGCGCGCAGCAGTCCTGACCCGAGTTGTCGAACACCCCGTACGGTGCGGTCGCCGCGGCCCGTTCCAGGTCGCAGTCGTCGAAGATGATGTTGGCACTCTTGCCGCCCAGCTCGAGGGTGACACGCTTGACCTGGTTCGCGGCCTGCGCCATCACCCGGGTGCCGGTCGCGGTGGATCCGGTGAACACGATCTTGCGGACGTCGGGGTGGCTGACGAACCGCTCGCCGACCACCGAGCCCCGCCCGGGCAGCACCTGGAGCAGGTCGGCGGGCAAACCCGCTTCGAGCGCGAGCTCGCCGAGCCGCAGCGTGGTCAGCGGGGTCCACTCGGCGGGTTTGACGAGGACCGCATTGCCCGCGGCCAGCGCGGGTGCGAAGCCCCACGCCGCGATCGTCATCGGGAAGTTCCACGGCGTGATCACCCCGACGACGCCGAGCGGCTCGTTGAACGTGACATCGATGCCGCCGGCCACCGGGATCTGCTTGCCGGACAACCGTTCCGGGGACGCGGCGTAGTACTGCAGCACGTCGCGGACGTGGCCGGCCTCCCACCGGGCGTTACCGATCGGGTGCCCGGAGTTCGCGACCTCCAGCTGTGCGAGTTCCTCGACGTGCGCGTCGACGACCGCGGCGAACGCACGCAGCGCGGCGGCCCTTTCGGCGGGCGCCTGCCGCGCCCACAGGCGTTGGGCGGCTTTGGCTCTGGCGACCGCGTCGTCGACGCCGGCCTCGTCGGTGTGCGCGACCGTGCGCAGCAGCTCCTCGGTCGCGGGATTGATCACATCGCAGGCGGTCATACCTTCACTTTCTGTGCCGCTTTACTTGTCGCGAACTGAGCCGCGGCGCCGACCAGCCCCGCGAACAGCCGCAGATCGTCGAGCCGTTCCTCGGGATGCCACTGCACCGCGACCGCCCAGCGGTCCGGGTAGCGCGCCGGGTCGACCTCGACGGCCTCGATCACCCCGTCGGTGTCGGAGGCGCTGACGATCAGCCCGTCGCCGAGCCGGTCGATGGCCTGGTGGTGGTAGCACTGCGCCGACGTGTCAGACCCGACGAGCGAGGCCACCCTGGTGTTGGGGGTGGTCCTGATCGACGACGTGGTGAACACCGCATTGCCCTGTTGATGCCGGGTGTGCCCGACGACGTCGGGTAGGTGCTGATGCAGGGTACCGCCCAGTGCCACGTTGAGAACCTGTGCGCCGCGGCAGATCCCGAGCACAGGCGTGCCGCGGCGCAGCGCCGCACGAAGCAATGCGAACTCGAACGCGTCGCGCATGCGGGTGTCGGCATCGGGCACGTCGGTGGCCGGGTGCGGGTCGGCGCCGTAGGTCGCCGGGTCGACGTCGCGTCCGCCGGTGATGATCAGGCCGTCAAGGCGGTCGAGTATTTGCCCGGCGATCGCGTCGTCGACCGGCTGCGGCGGCAACAGCGTCGCGATCCCACCGGCCATGCCGACACCCTGGAAGTAGATGGCGGGCAGAAAGCTCGCCTTCACATCCCACACTCCGGTCTGCGCCCGCTGCAGGTACGTGGTCAGCCCGACCACGGGCCGCACCGCGTCGCTAGAGGCGTTCAAAGCCACGCATCCTCTCCCAGTCGGTGACGACCGCGTTGAACGCGTTGAGCTCGACCCGCGCATAGTTGACGTAGTGGTCGACGACGTCGTCGCCGAACGCGTCGCGGGCGATCGTCGAGTTCTCGAACAGCTCCATGGCCTCGGTCAGCGTGGTGGGCAGCCGGTCTGCGCCGCTGGTGTACGCGTTGCCTTCCAGGGCGTCTTCGAGCTCGAGCTCGTTCTCGATGCCGTAGAGCCCGCCGGCGATCAACGCCGACACCGCCAGGTACTGGTTGACGTCGCCGCCGGGCGCGCGGTTTTCCATCCGCATGCCCTGGCCGTGGCCGACCACCCGCAGCGCGCAGGTGCGGTTGTCCAGGCCCCAGGCGATCGCGGTCGGGGCGAAGCTTCCTTCAGCGAAGCGCTTGTAGGAGTTGATGTTCGGCGCGTAGAACAGGGTGAAGTCGCGCATGGTGGCCAGCTGCCCGGCGATGAAACTGCGGAACATCGACGACATCCCGAGTTCGTCGCCGTCGTCGGCGAACACCGCCTCGCCGTCTTTGCCGCGGAACGAGATGTGGATGTGGCAGCTGTTGCCTTCGCTCTCGTCGAACTTGGCCATGAACGTCAGGGATTTGCCGTGCTGGTCGGCGATCTCCTTGGCACCGTTCTTGTAGATCGTGTGGTTGTCGCAGGTGACCAGCGCCTGGTCGTAGCGGAAGCCGATCTCCTGCTGGCCCAGGTTGCACTCGCCCTTGACGCCTTCGCAGTACATGCCGGCGCCGTCCATCCCGATGCGGATGTCGCGCAGCAGCGGTTCCATCCGCGTGGAGGCGTGCATCGCGTAGTCGATGTTGTAGTCGGTGGCGGGCCTGAGATTTCGGTATCCGGCTGCCCAGGCGTCGCGGAATCCGGTGTCGAACACCATGAACTCCAGCTCGGTGGCGGCGACGGCGTCGAGGCCGCGCTCGGACAACCGGTCCAGCTGGGCGCGCAGGATGCCGCGCGGCGCCTGGGCGACCGGACGCCCGTCGGTCCAGGACAGGTCCGCCATCACCAGCGCGGTGGCGGGCTGCCACGGCACCTGCCGCAGCGTGGACATGTCCGGGGTCATGACCATGTCCCCGTAGCCGGTCTCCCAGCTGGAGATCGCATAACCGTTGACGGTGTTCATGTCGACGTCGACGGCCAGCAGGTAGTTACAGCACTCGGCGCCGTGGTCGGCGACTTCCTCGACGAACAGCCGCGCCGAGATCCGCTTGCCGGTGAGCCGGCCCTGCATGTCGCAGAACGCGACGATGACGGTGTCGATATCGCCGTCGGCGACCTTACGTTCCAGATCCGCCTTCGACAGCATTCCGCGCTTGGTCATCAGTTCACGTGCCCTTCGCCGGTGGTGGGGCTTTCACGATTCCACGATCACGCCATCCTGTCCAAAGGTAGGGCATCAGACCAATAGGCGACTCGATGGGGTGCCCCGCTCCGCGTGCACTCTCAGGCGCTGTGACGACGGTCTCGATCTTGATCGCCGAGAAGGGTTTGGACGGGTTGCGCTGGGGTAATCCCACTCGGCGCGCCCGGGCCCGGGTCTCCGGCCGCAGAACGAAACAGCAGGTTCGCTCGTAACAGAGATAGGGTCGGTCACGTGTGTGGAGCCACCGGCGAGGTCCGCCTCGACGGAAACAATCCCGATGTCCGTGCAGTCTCGGCGATGGCCGAGGTTCTCGTCCCGCGCGGCCCCGACGCCGCGGGCACGTGGTCGCAGGGCCGGGTCGCCCTCGGTCACCGGCGCCTGAAGATCATCGATCTGTCCGAGGCCGGCGCCCAGCCGATGGTCGACTCCGACCTCGGTCTGACGATCGCCTGGAACGGCTGCATCTACAACTACGAGCAACTGCGCGACGAACTCGCCGGGCACGGCTACCGCTTCTTCTCCCACAGCGACACCGAGGTGCTGCTGAAGGGTTACCACCACTGGGGTGACCGCTTCGTCGATCACCTCAAGGGCATGTTCGCGTTCGCGATCGTCGAACGCGACAGCGGACGCGTGCTGCTGGGCCGCGACCGGCTCGGCATCAAGCCGCTGTATCTGGCGCAGACCCCCGACCGGATCCGCTTCGCGTCCTCCTTGCCCGCACTGGTGGCCGGTGGCGGAATCGACACCCGGATCGACCCGGTCGCGCTGCACCACTACATGTCGTTCCACTCGGTGGTCCCGGCGCCGCGCACCATCTTGCGCGGTGTCACCAAGCTGCCGCCCGCGTCGCTGATGGCGATCGAACCGGACGGCGAGGTCACCACCACGACGTACTGGGAGCCCGACTTCACCCGCCGCGCCGACCGCGCCGACTGGTCCGACAAGGACTGGGAGGACGCCGTCCTCGATTCGCTGCGCACCGCCGTGAAGCGCCGGCTGGTCGCCGATGTGCCGGTCGGCTGCCTGCTGTCGGGCGGCGTCGACTCCAGCCTGATCGTCGGACTGCTCGCCGAGGCCGGCCAGCACGGCCTCAAGACGTTCTCGATCGGCTTCGAATCCGTCAACGGTGTCGCCGGCGACGAGTTCAAGTACTCCGACATCGTCGCCGACCGTTTCGGCACCGATCACCACCAGATCCGCATCGACACCGCACGTATGCTGCCCGCGCTCGACGGCGCGATCGGCGCGATGAGCGAACCGATGGTCAGCCACGACTGCGTCGCGTTCTACCTGCTGAGCCAGGAGGTCGCCAAGCACGTCAAGGTGGTGCAGTCCGGCCAGGGCGCCGACGAGGTGTTCGCGGGCTACCACTGGTATCCCCCGATGGGTGAGCCCGACGCCGCGTCGGTGGCGGGTTCGGTGGCGCGCTACCGCACCGCGTTCTTCGACCGCGACCAGGCCGGCTACGCCGATCTGGTGGCACCGGCCTACCTGTCCGACGAGGATCCCAGCGAGCTGTTCGTCACCGAACACTTCGCCCGGCGCGGCGCCGAGACCGGGGTCGACCGCGCGCTGCGGCTGGACACCACGGTGATGCTGGTCGACGACCCGGTCAAACGGGTCGACAACATGACGATGGCGTGGGGACTGGAGGGCCGCGTGCCGTTCCTCGACCACGAGCTCGTCGAACTCGCCGCGACGTGCCCGCCGCACCTCAAGACCGCCCACGAGGGCAAGGGTGTGCTCAAACAGGCTGCCCGGCAAGTGATTCCGTCCGAGGTCATCGACCGACCCAAGGGCTACTTCCCGGTGCCCGCGCTGACCCACCTCGAAGGGCCGTACCTGGACATGGTCCGCGACGCGCTCTACGCCCCGGAGGCCAAGGAGCGCGGACTGTTCCGTCCGGATGCCGTCGAGCGACTGCTGGCCGATCCGAACGGGAGGCTGACGCCGTTGCGCGGCAACGAGTTGTGGCAGATCGCGCTGCTGGAGATGTGGCTGCAGCGCCATGGCATCAACGGTGGGGCCGCATGACGGCTGATCCGACGGCAGACAACCCCGAGGCCATCACGCTGGCGCTGCACGAGGCCGCCAGCCAGGATGTGCTCGACACGATGTCAGACGACGTCGTTCTCGAACTCGGTTGGGGGCGGCTGATTTTCGGGCAGACGTTCGCCGACCCGGAGAAGCTCGCCGACGTGCTGCGGCAGGAGACGCAGGGCCGTCGGGACATCTGCATCTACGCGCGGGAGCCCCACGTGCTGGTCGCCAAGGCGCCCTCGGAACTGTTCATCGATCCCAGCCACACCTACCGGCTGCGATTCGCCGACGTCGCGGCCGACGCCCCTGCGCCGAGGGGGTTCCGGGTGCGCACACTGGAGGCCCGCACCGACGCCGACGAGATGAACCGGGTCTATCTCCGCTGCGGGATGGTCGCCGCACCGTCCGATGTGCTGTGGGACAACCACCGCGACCGCAACGCCGTCGACTATCTGGTGGCGGTCAGCGAGGAGGACGGCTCGGTGTTGGGCACCGTCACCGGTGTCGACCACGTCGCGCTGTTCTCCGACCCGGAGAACGGCTCGAGCCTGTGGACGCTCGCCGTGGACCCGGCCGCATCGGTCCCCGGAGTCGGTGCCGCACTGACCCGGGCATTGGCGGCGTTGTACCGCGACCGCGGCCGCGCGTACATGGATCTGTCCGTCGCCCATGACAACGAGGCTGCGATCGCGCTGTACGAGAAGCTGGGATTCGCGCGCGTCCCGGTGATGGCGGTCAAGCGCAAGAACGCCATCAACGAGCCGCTGTTCACCCATCCCCCGGAGACCGTCGACGACCTGAACCCGTATGCCCGGATCATCGCCGACGAAGCGATGCGGCGCGGTATCTGGGTGGAGGTCCTCGACGCCGAGGCCGGGGAGATGAAGATGTCCCACGGCGGGCGCAGCGTGATCACCCGCGAATCACTGTCCGAATACACCTCTGCGGTCGCGATGGCCCGCTGCGACGACAAACGGCTGACCCGGCGCATCGTGTCCGAGGCGGGCATCAAGGTGCCGAAGGGCAGGCTCGCCACGTTCGACCAGGCCGACCACGAATTCCTCGCCGAGGTCGGCGACGTCGTCGTCAAACCCACCCGCGGCGAACAGGGCAAGGGCATCACCGTCGGCATCGACAGCCCCGAGGAACTCGACGCGGCCCTCGCCCGCGCCCGCGAGCAGCACCCCGAGGTGCTCATCGAGGAACGCGCCCCCGGCGACGATCTGCGGCTGGTGGTCATCGACGGCAGGGTCGTCGCGGCCGCGCTGCGACTGCCCGCCGAGGTCACCGGCACCGGCAAGCACACCATCCGCGAGCTGATCGAGGCGCAGAGCCGTCGGCGCGCCGCCGCCACCGGCGGTGAGTCCCGGATTCCGATGGACGCGGTCACCGAGAACACGGTCAGGGAGGCCGGATTCTCGCTGGACGACGTGCTCAGCGAGGGTGAGCGGCTCCGGGTTCGCCGCACCGCCAACCTGCACCAGGGCGGCACCATCCACGATGTGACTTCGACGGTGCATCCCGAGCTGTGCCGGGTGGGGGTGGCCGCCGCCGCGGCAATCGGCATCCCGGTCACCGGAATCGATCTGCTCGTACCCGACGTGACCAAACCCGAGTATGTGTTCATCGAGGCCAACGAACGCCCGGGGCTGGCCAATCACGAGCCCCAGCCCACCGCAAAAGCGTTCGTGGACTTCCTGTTTCCGAATCAGCCCGGACTCCCCCAGGCCTGGACCCCCGACGAGGCGCCCTCGGGTTAGCGCCTGGCGGCGCTCACCACGTGCTGGACCGCATCACGATCTCGGCGGCCAGTTGCGCGGTCGAATCGGCGGCGTTTCGCCGGCCGAGCAGTTCGACGATGCGGTACTCGCCGTAGACGAAACGCTGGCTGGCCTTGGCCACCGCGCGCGCGGCGCTGCTGCTGACCAGCGCCGTGGTGTTCAGTTCCACCGGCGGGCATCCCTCGTCACGCACGGCGCCGGTCAGGTCGGGAACCTTCGGGTGACCCCGGTCGATCGCCACCAGGCCGATGAACCGGTCCAGCCGGGTGGCCGCCAGCTCCCATGCCAACTCGCCGCCGGCCCGGTCGCCGACCAGCAGCGCCCACCGGATCTCCAGGCTGTCGAGGACGCTGATGACGGACTTGGCGGTCAGGCGTGGATCCGCGCCGACGACGACGGTCTTCAGCGATGCGGTGTGCAACCGCTGGCACACCCCGTCGTAGGCGGCGGGGTTCTGCTGCGCCGCGGCCAGCATCACCACGACCGAACCCTTGTCCGGTCCGGCGACCGAGACGGGCACGCCGAAGCCGTCCACGGTGACCATGGGAGTGGGCATTGCGTCACGCTACAGGGCGCAGCGGCTTCGGTGCGGGGCTTTTCACGCTGTTCACCGGAGGCGTCAAACCGATTGCGCGCGCTCGGCCTGTTTGCCCGTCACGTCCAGAAAGGTCTGCGGCAGCGTGCCTTTGACCGGAATCGACGGGTCCGGCGTCGGAAACGCGATGCCGAACACGGCCATGGTGCCGACGTTCTCGAACGAGAAGTACACACTGGTCTGCCCGCCGCCGAGATGCATCGTCTGCTCGTAGACCAGGGCGCCGTCACGCGGCGCCGGGATCTGCGTCGTGGTCATCGCGATCCCGGGATCGGACGGGTCGAAGAACGTGCGGTACTCGGCGCACCGCTGCGCGGTGGCGGCGAGGCGCTCGAGATCGAGATGCCAGGTGAGCACGGTGACCACCATCCGGACCCCGTCGTAGGCGGCGACGTACTCGCCCGCGCTGCCGGGCCCGCGCTCGGCGGTGCGGGCGATGTCCCGGGTCAACCCGTCGGCGCAGCCTTCCGGCCGGGACAGCATCGGCGGCGGCCCGTCGGCGCCGTCGGCCTCCCCGCGGTCACGGGTGATCCGCTCGAACTGCACGCCGGGCGGGAAGTCGGCGGCGGTCAGCAGCGCCGCGTCGAGTCGGGCGCCGGGCCAGGTCGCGGTGCCGGTGACGGGCTTGCCGCAGCCGACCGACAGGCATGCCGACAGACAGGCCACCGCCGTCACGGCGAGCGCCGGTCTGATCATGGACTCAGGCTACCCAGGTTCAGACCTGGGTCAGGATCTCCGCGCCGGATTCGGTGACCACCAGCGTGTGCTCGAACTGCGCGGTCCACTTCTTGTCCTTGGTCGCGACGGTCCAGTCGTCGTCCCAGATCTCGTAGTCCAGGCTGCCGAGGTTGATCATCGGCTCGATGGTGAACGTCATCCCCGGCTCCAGGACCGTCTCGACCGCGGGCTGGTCGTAGTGCAGTACCACCAGCCCGTTGTGGAACGTGGTCCCGATCCCGTGCCCGGTGAAATCCCGAACCACGTTGTAGCCGAACCGGTTTGCGTACGCCTCGATGACCCGGCCGACGACCGAGAGCGCGCGGCCGGGCTTGACCGCCTTGATCGCGCGCATGGTCGCCTCGTGGGTGCGCTCGACCAGTAACCGGTGCTCCTCGGAGACGTCACCGGCCAGGAAGGTCGCATTGGTGTCGCCGTGTACCCCGTGGATGTACGCGGTGACGTCGATGTTGACGATGTCGCCGTCCTCGATCACGGTGGAGTCCGGGATGCCGTGGCAGATGATCTCGTTCAGCGATGTGCAGCAGGATTTCGGGAAGCCCTTGTAGCCGAGTGTCGACGGGTAGGCGCCTTGGTCGACCATGTACTCGTGGGCGATCCGGTCCAGCGTGTCGGTCGTGACGCCGGGAGCGACGGCCTTGCCGGCTTCGGCGAGCGCGCCGGCGGCGATCCGGCCCGCGATCCGCATCTTCTCGATGACCTCAGGGGTCTGCACCCAGGGCTCGCTGCCCTCCTGCGCGGTCGGCCGACCGACGTATTCCGGGCGGGCGATCGACTTGGGCACGGGCAGCATCGGTGAGACGGTGCCGGGCCGGAGGGCGGTCCGAACTGACATGCAGCAATGCTAGCGTTCCGCGGATGCAGGTCACCCCCGGTCATTTGTTCGCCCAGATGAACTTCCGCGACGTCGAGGACACCGACGAGCGGATGGTGATCGAGCTGGACAACCGGCCCGACCTGGTGAACCGGCGCGGCGCGTTGCAGGGCGGTCTCGTCGCGACGCTGATCGACATCGCGGCGGGGCGGTTGGCCGACCGGCACGTCGGTCCCGGCCAGGACGTCACCACCGCTGATATGACCATCCACTATCTCGCCCCCGTCTTGGAGGGGCCCGCCCGTGCCGAGGCCACCATGGTGCGCGCGGGGCGCCGGATCTCGGTGATCGCGGTAGACGTCGTCGACGTGTCCCGGGACCGGCTCGCGGCGCGTGCGACGGTCAGTTTCGCGGTGCTCGACCCACGCTGACCGGACCGGTCAGGTCACCTGTAGCGCGCTGAGCGCGGTGCGCACCCGGTCCGGCAGCGAGCCGCCGTGTACCAGCCAGTCGTCGAGGGCGATCCGCACCGACGCCATGGTCAGCGCACCCAGCAGCCGTGGGCGCGGGTCGTCGGTCGGCACACCCGGAATTCTCGGGCTCACCAGCTCGGCGATGGCGGCCTCGTAGCGCAGGTACAGCTGCAAGGTCCACGCGCTGAACACCGGCGAGGACCGGGTCAGCATCGCGAGCTCGCGCACCTGCTCGCTGACCGCATCGAACCCGTCTCCGAGGTCGTCGAACGCCGCGACGATCGCCGCATTCGCGGTCAGTTCCTCCGGCTGCGCCGCCACGGCGGCCGTGATCGCCTCCAGCCAGTGCGTGGTCATCCCCTCGGCGACCGCATCTTCTTTGGCGCTGAAGTACCGGAAGAACGTCGCCCGGCCGACCTCGGCGGCGGCGGCGATGTGTTCGATGGTGGCGCCGCCGAGTCCGTGATCGGCCACCGCCTGGGCAGCCGCGGCGGCGATGCGGGCCTTGGTGGCCCGTTGCTTACGGACCGTCAGCGATTCCGGCAAATCCCGCCCTGAGACTGCGTCCATGGTGAAACTATGTCTCACCATGGATGCGAAAGGCAACGGATGGGCGCCCGCCGGCCTTGAGGCGTGGCGATTGGTCCAGCAGATGCTCGCCGATCTCACCAAGACGGTCATCGAGGATTCGGCCAGCGAGCGCGAACTCCTCGAGGGGCTCACCGTGGTCGCCAAGGCCACCGCGCTGTGCACCGAGATCTCGGTCGAGGCCGACCCGGAGAATCCCCGGTTCTTCGACATGTGCACCGACAACCGCCTCATCGCCGGCTCCAACCCCGACGGGCGCTATCTGCTGGCCATGATCCGCGGCGACCGCACCTACCGGGTAACCGGCCACCGCGGCGATACCGCCTACCTCGGCTTCCAGGTGCTCGCCGGCACCGGCCTGACCCCACGACGCATGGCGGCTTACCTCGGCGACCGCGAACTGCGCTGCTACGGGGGAACTTTCAGCTTCATCCTGTCGGCGGTCGAACCCACGCCCGAGGTGCTGGGCAACTCACAGTGGGTGCAGATCCCCGAGGACGCGTCCTCGATCGTGGTGCGCGAGTACATCGCCGACGCCGACAGCGAGCTGGCGGCGATGATGACCATCGAGTGCCTCGACCGCGCGCCGCTACAACCCCTCTCGGATGACGCGGTGGCCCAGGCGTTCACCGCGATGGCATGGACGATCGTGAAGCTCACCACGCTGCACCGCACCATCAAGCCCGAGCTGCTGGACCAGCCCAACGTCCTGGTCACCGCGCAGTCCGCCGAGATCGGCGGCGATGTGAGCACGCCGGACAATCTCTACATGATCGGGTCGTTCGAACTCGACCCCGACGAGTCGCTGGTCCTGGAGTTCACCCCACCGGACACCCGCTACTGGAACGTCACGCTGGAGAACGTATGGCACGAATGCCTGGAACCGCGGCGGCGGCACAGCTCGGTGACCAACAAGGGGGTGCGGCCGAACCAGTTCGGCCGGGTCCGGATCGCGATCGGCGCCAACGACTTCGGGCACGGCCACTGGCTCGACACCGGCGGCAGGCAGCGCGGGTTCGTCGTCATACGCTGGCTGGACAACCCCGAACCGCCTGCCCTGCACAGCGAGGTGGTCCGCGGGAGCGCGGATTGACCGCCGACCGGTTCCGCCCGGATCTGCTGGTCGAGCAGGCCTGCGAGAGCACCGGACTGGACGACTTTGGCGAGGACACCACATGGCGCGACGGCCTGGACCGGTTGTGTCACGGCCTCGTTCACGACGCCCGCCTCAACGCGATCGGCGTCGAGATCGCCGCGCTGGACATCGCACGCGCGATGACCAACCGCTTGCGCATCGTCGACTGGCGCAGGCAGCACCCCGAGATCGGCGCCGCCGCGGTCCCCCGGCCGATCTTCATCGTCGGCCAGCCCCGCACCGGAACGACCATCCTGTTCGACCTGCTGGCCCAGGACCCGGCGCTGCGTCCGCCCTTGACGTGGGAGGTCGACGAGCCGTTCCCGGTGCCCCGGCCCGAGACCTATACCACCGATCCGCGAATCGCCCAGACCCAGGCGAACATCGAGGCTTCTGAGCTGATCGTGCCCGGGCTGCTGGTGCACCACCCGATGGGCGCGTTGGTCGGGCAGGAATGCGTGCGGATCTTCTCCGGTCAGTTCTGCTCGATGATCTTCCCGACCCAGTACCGGCTGCCCGACTACTACCGCTGGCTGCTCTACGACGCCGACCACGGACCGGCGTACCGCTATCACCGGATGTTCCTGCAGCACCTGCAGTCGGGCGTGGGCGGCGAGTCCTGTCAATGGCTGCTGAAATCGCCCGCGCACCTATGGCAGTTGGACGCGCTGATCGCCGAGTACCCGGACGCGCTGATCGTGCAGACCCACCGGGATCCGTTGAACGTGATCTCGTCGATCAGCGCGCTGATCCACCATCTGCGCCGGCTGGCCTCCGACGAGTCCTCGATCCCCGACTGCGCCGCGCAGTCCCACGAGCAGATCGTGGTCGGGCTGCAGAAGGCGGCGGAGCTGCGCGACTCCGGCGCGCTGAACCCGGATCAGGTGGTGGACGTGCAATTCCGCGACTTCATGCGGGATCCGTTCGACACGATCCGCACGTTGTACGCCCGGCTGGGCCGTGAGCTGGAACCGCTCGCCGAGCAACGGATGCGGGAGTTCCTGGCGGCCCACCCGGGCGATCACGGCGGCGACCGCTATCGCTGGTCGGACACCGGTCTGGATGCCGCCGAGGTCCGCGCGCAGATGCGCGGCTACCAGCAGCGCTACGGCGTACCCGACGAAGCGCTCAGGTAGTCGGCCGGAACGGATTCGGTCGCCACGAGCGGCGCGGGCCCCGGATGTCGACGGAGCCGCACACCACCTTGCCGGTCAGGATCACGTGCGGATTGCCCTCGGCCGGAGCGTCTTTGCGATGGTCGTGGGCGCTGCCGACGTTGACCTCGACATCGTCGATGGACGCGCTGGCCCCGTCGGGCAGGCGCAGCTCCAGCCCGCCGAACTTCATGTCCAGTTCGATGACCACGATGGGGCCGGCGAAGCGGGCCCGGGTCAGGTCGAGGTCGACCGAGCCCATCCGGCGGTGCAGTGCCAGCCGCGACGGCACCGTCCACTCCCCTTGCCGCTTCAGCGATCCCAGCACGCCACGCAGTTCGACGCGGTCGGCCGCGGAGGTCACGATCGCGCCGGGACCGGGCAGATCGCCGACCAGCAGGTCCAGTTCGGAACGCTGCCGCGCAGCCGACACCAGCGCCGAGCGCTCCTCGAACTCTCCGATGTCGATCAGGCCGAGTGCGACCGCGTTGTGCAGGCGGCGCAGCGTGCCGTTGCGGTCGGCATCGGAGATCCGCATCTCGGCCGGTTCGACGGATCGCCCGTGATTGATGTCGGTCATGGCAGTTCCACGGTACCCCGGCAGGGACCGCCGTCCGGACGGCGATCAGCTGTGATGTCAGCTAAGCCTGGTAGTCGGGAGGCAGCGCGTCGAGCATGCCCTTGAGCATGCGCACCGCGTACTCCGAACTTCCGCCACCGACGATCAGCGCCGAGAACGCCATATCGCCGCGATACCCGGTGAACCACGAGTGGGAGCCGCCGGCGAACTCGGCCTCACCGGTCTTGCCGCGCACGTCGCCGGCACCCTGCAGATCCTTCGCGGTGCCGTTGGTGACCACCAGCCGCATCATCGGCCGCAGGCCTTCCACCACGCTCTGCGGGATCGGTTGCCGCTCACCGTCGATCGCCGTCTCACGGCCCCGGATCAGCTGCGGCACCGGGGTCTGCCCGGCCGACACCGTCGCGGCGGCCAACGCCATCCCGAACGGGCTGGCCAGCACCTTGCCCTGGCCGAACCCGTCCTCGGTGCGCTCGGTCAGATTGACCGTCGGCGGCACATCGCCGGTGACCGTGGGCAGCCCGGGGATCACGAAGTCGGCGCCGAGTCCGTATTGCGAGGCGGCCTGGGTCAGCCCGCGCGGCGGCATCCGGCTGGCCAGTTCGGCGAAGGTGGTGTTGCAGGAACTCGCGAACGCCCGGGACATCGGCACGGTGCCGAGGTCGAACCCGCCGTAGTTCGGCACCTTGCGGTGACCGATGTCCATCGTGCCGGGACAGCCCAGAAGTGTGTTGGGCGTGGCCATCTGACGTTCGATCGCCGCGCCGGCCGTCACGATCTTGAACGTCGACCCGGGCGGGTAGAGGCCCATCGTGGCCACCGGGCCCTCACGGTCGGCGGCCGCGTTCTGCGCGACCGCCAGGACCTCCCCGGTGGACGGCTTGATCACGACGATCATCGCCTGCTTGTCGGTGACGTCGACCGCGTTCTGCGCCGCGGTCTGCACCGAACGGTCCAGCGTGATGCCCACCGACGGGGCAGGCGTACCGGGCACCTCGTTGAGCACGTCGACGTCGACACCGTTCTGGTTGACCGTGACGACCCGCCAGCCCGGCTCTCCGTCCAACTCCTCGGCGACGGTCTTCTTCACCTCGTTGATCACCGCCGGGGCGAACCCCGGGTCGGTCGGCACCATCTCCGGATGCGGGGTGATCACCACTCCGGGCAGGTCCCGCACCGCGGCGGCGACGGCGTCGTGGTCGGCCTTGTTCAGCGTCACCAGACCCAGCGGCCTCTTACTCGAGCTGGCCAGTTCCGCCAGCCGCTGCGGCTCCAGTGTGTTGTCGAAACGGTGCAGTGCGCCGGTCAGCGTGCGGGCGGTGGACATCAGGTCGACGCCGGCGGCGCGCGCGTCCAGCGCGAAGTGGTACTTGTAGCCGGGCACCAGCACGTTCGTGCCGGTGCGCTCGTGCACCGAAGCCCGCGGCGGCGAATCGGCCCGCAGCGCGAAGGTCTGGTTCTCCCCCAACCGCGGATGCAGACCGGTGGCGTTCCAGCGCACCTCCCAGCGTCCCTCGTCACGGACCATGTTGAGCCGGCCGTCGTAGGTCCAGGTGCGGTCCTTGGGCAGGTGCCAGGTGTAGCGGTAGGCGATGCTGCCGATGTCCTCGGCGTACTTGGAGCTCAGGATCTGCGCGTCCAGCCCCTTGGCCTGCAGACCGGCCCACGCCTCGTTGAGGTCAGCCCGGGCCTCGTCGGGGCGGTCGGCCAGGCGCGCCGCCGCTTCGGTGTCACCGGTGGCCAGAGCCGCGAAGAACTCCTCGGCGACCGGCTCTGGACCGTTGGGTCGCGGCGTGCACGCCGCGACCGGCGCGACAAGGGCGACCGCGGCAGCCAACGCCGCGATGCGTGTTACGGATGTGAGCAGTGATGCCATTGGGACTGATGTTAAGAAGTCACGGTCCGGTTTCGGTGCAGGCGCACCGTGATCACGGTGACCTGTTCTCCGGAATCCTGGGTCAGGAGCCGGCAGCCGGGGCGCGCACCACCAGCGGCACCGCGGGGAAGTACGCCGCCATCTCCGAACGCGAGGCGCGCAGGGCCGCCGTGCCGTAGCCCTGCTTGCGGTGGTCCGGGTGGATCCAGATCCGCACGTCGACCTCGCCACCGGCCAGTTCGCCGAACACCATGCCCACCTTGGTCGCGCCGACCTCGGCGACCAGCCACGCGGCCTCCTCGGCCGCCATCCGCGTGACCGCGCTGCGGATCTCGTCACCGAGATCGCCTGCGGGCGCCGCGGTCCCGTCTCCGGCCGATCGCACGTCGGCGGTGCGGGCGGCGAAGACGTCACGGTCGTCCTCGGCGGAGAACGGCCGCAGCATCAGGCGCCGGGCCGAACCCGGGGTCGGCTCGGACTCAGAGAAGGGCGGCACCTTGCTGGTGAGGTTCTCCAGTTCGGCGGCGATCCGGCGCCGGGACACCTTGGTGAGCCGGTCGAAAGACAGCCGTAGCACCGCCTCGGCGGCCTCCGGCGACGTGTCGAGAAGGTCGGCGATCGCGTCGATCGCGGCGTCGTAGTCGTCGGAGTCCACCACCGCGTCGAGCACCTCGTGCCGGCGTTCCAGCGCGCGGACCAGGGCGTCTGCGATCACGCGGCGATCCGCCTCCTGCTCGGTCATATCGAGAGCGTAGGCCGTGGCGAGGTCAGTCGAGCAGCACGGTCGCGAACGACGCGATCTCGGCGAATCCGATGCGCGCGTACGTCGCCCGCGCCACGGTGTTGAAGCTGTTGACGTACAGGCTGGCGGTGCGCCCGCCGGCGACGACGGCGGCCGCGACCGCGGCGGTTCCGGCCGTGCCGAGCCCAGCGCCCCGTCGGTCGGGATGCACCCACACACCCTGGATCTGGCCGACGGCGGGCGACTGGGAACCCACCTCGGCCTTGAACACCACCTCGCCACGTTCGAAACGGGCCCAGGCGCGGCCCGCGGCGATCAACCCGGCGACCCGGCGCCGGTAACCGCGGCCACCGTCGCCGACACGGGGGTCGATGCCGACCTCACCGATGAACATGTCGACCGCTGCCACCAGGTACGCGTCGAGTTCCTCCATCCGCACCTGCCGCACCGCGGGGTCCGCGGCGCACGCCGGCGCGGTGTTCAGTGCCATCAACGGCTGATGGGCGCGCACGTCACGGGCGGGACCCCAGACCGGTTCGAGACGCTGCCACATCGGCAGCACCAACTCGGCCCGGCCGACCAGCGATGAGCACCGCCGGGCACTGCTCATCGCCTTGTCGGCGAACGCGTTCAGGTCACCGGGGCCGCCGCGCAGCGGGATCAGATTCGCCCCGGCGAAACACAGGGATTCGTTGGCGCGCCTGCGGGTCCACAACTCGCCGCCGATCGCCGACGGTTCGATGCCGTGTTCGGCCACGCGGGCGGCCACCATGCAGGAGGCGACCGGATCGTCGTCGAGGACCTGCCGGACGGCGTGGACGTCACGCACCACCGACACTCTTCGCTCGTCTACAAGCCGAAAAAGCGGAGGAGCCGACATCTGAGTTCTTTCTGCGACTGACCCGATGGGGACCCCACCCCCGGGGTCACGTCTTTAGCTTACGGTCACAACAGGCGAACCGGAGGCTTCATCCGAACCTCGCGTGGCTTCCATTTCGGAGGCGAGCCGCATCGCCTCTTCGATCAAGGTCTCCACGATGAGCGCTTCGGGCACGGTCTTGATGACCTCGCCCTTGACGAAGATCTGTCCCTTGCCGTTTCCGGAGGCCACCCCGAGGTCGGCCTCGCGTGCCTCGCCGGGTCCGTTGACGACACAACCCATCACCGCGACGCGCAGCGGCACCTCCATGCCCTCCAGTCCGGCGGTCACCTCGTTGGCGAGGGTGTACACGTCGACCTGGGCGCGCCCGCACGACGGGCACGACACGATCTCCAGGCCCCGGGGCCGCAGGTTCAGCGACTCCAGGATCTGGTTGCCGACCTTGACCTCTTCGGCAGGCGGCGCTGACAGCGACACCCGGATGGTGTCGCCGATGCCTTTGGACAGCAGGGCACCGAACGCGACCGCGGACTTGATGGTGCCCTGGAACGCCGGGCCGGCCTCGGTCACGCCGAGGTGCAGCGGGTAATCACACTGGGCGGCCAGTTGCTCGTAGGCCGCGACCATGATCACCGGATCGTTGTGCTTGACG
The DNA here is from genome assembly GCF_010725485.1 of Mycolicibacterium parafortuitum. Classification (NCBI taxonomy): domain Bacteria; kingdom Bacillati; phylum Actinomycetota; class Actinomycetes; order Mycobacteriales; family Mycobacteriaceae; genus Mycobacterium; species Mycolicibacterium parafortuitum. The sequence goes on from NZ_AP022598.1 coordinate 5,187,284, forward strand.
CTGATCTTGATGTCGCCGAAGCCGTGCTCCTCGAACAGCGACGCCTCCCACAGCGCCGACTCCACCAGCGCCTCGGGGGTGGCCTTGCCGTACTTTTCCATGATCCGCTTGTCCAGTGAGCCGGCGTTGACGCCGATGCGGATCGGGATGCCCGCCGCACCGGCGGCCTTGGCGACCTCGCCGACCCGGCCGTCGAACTCCTTGATGTTGCCCGGGTTGACCCGGACGGCGGCACAGCCCGCGTCGATCGCGGCGAAGATGTACTTCGGCTGGAAGTGGATATCGGCGATCACCGGGATCTTCGACTTCTTCGCGATGATCGGCAGCGCGTCGGCGTCCTCCTGACGCGGGCACGCGACCCGGACGATGTCGCATCCGGACGCGGTCAGCTCGGCGATCTGCTGCAGGGTCGCGTTGATGTCGTGGGTCTTGGTCGTGCACATCGACTGCACGGCGATCGGATGGTCACTGCCGATGCCGACGTCGCGGACCATCAGCTGGCGCGTCTTTCGGCGCGGCGCCAGCACGGGGGGCGGCGGCGCAGGAGGACCTGGCATGCCAAGGCCTACAGAACTCATCAGAAGTCTCCTACTGGAACAACGTGATCGGGTTGACCACGTCTGCGGTCACGGTCAGCAAGGTGAAGCCCACCATCACGATGATCACGACATACGTGACGGGCATCAGCTTGAGGTAGTTCACCGGGGCGGCGGCGACCTTGCCGCGGGCTTCCCGGATCTTGTTGCGGGCCTTCTCGTACAGCGCGATGGAGATGTGACCGCCGTCGAGCGGCAGCAGCGGGATCAGGTTGATGCCACCGAGCACGAAGTTCAGCTGCGCGAGGAAGAACCAGAACGCGACCCACACGCCGTGCTCGACGGTCTCGCCGCCGATGCGCGACGCCCCGACGACGCTCAGCGGCGTCTCCGGGTCGCGTTCGCCGCCGGTGATCGACTCCACCAGCGCCCCGATCTTGGTCGGGATCTTGACGATCGCCTTGCCGAGCTCGACGCCGAGGTCCTTGGTGAACACCAGGGTCCCGGGTACGGCGGTGAGCGCGTTGTACTGCGTGGGCCCGAACTGGGCGGCCGTCACACCGATGCTGCCGACGTCCGCGGGCACCGCGGGACCGCCGTCGGCGCCCGCGACGAAGCGCTGGCTCGGGGTGACGTCGACGATGGTGGTGAACTCGCGGGACTGACCGTTCTCGTCGCGCTGCACCGTCAACTCGGTCGGCCCGCTCTCCTTGCGCACGGCCTCGACCAGCGCGTCGAACGTCGCGACCTCGGTGTCTCCCACCTTGGTGATCACGTCACCGGCCTGGATACCGGCCGCGGCGGCCGGGCTGTTGGCGATGCAGTCGCCCAATTCTCCTTGCGCCACTTCGGATTTGATGCACGAGGTCTCGCCGACCACGGCGGTCGTCGGCGCTGTGATGTTCGGCAGGCCCCAGGTGACCGCGATGCCGTAGATCAGCACCAGGCCGATGATGAAGTTCATCGCCGGGCCGGCGAACAGCACCGCGACGCGCTTCCAGGTCTTCTGCTTGTACATCGCGTACGGCCGGTCGGCGGGGTCGAGTTCCTCGACCGCGGTCATCCCCGCGATATCGCAGAAACCACCGAGGGGCACGGCCTTGACGCCGTATTCGGTGTCGCCGAGTTTGTTGGGCCGCCGGGTCGACCACAGCGTCGGGCCGAACCCGACGAAGTAGCGGCGAACCTTCATCCCTGTGGCGCGCGCCACCCACATGTGGCCGCATTCGTGCAGCGCCACAGACACCAGAATGGCGAGCGCGAACAGCGTCACGCCAAGCACGTACATCATCGTGGCGGCCAGTCCTAACTTCTACTACCTGCGGATTCCCGCTCGACCGCGCTCCGCGCCCGGTCACGGGCCCAGTCCTGTGCGTCGAGCACCTCATCCACGGTAGCTGGTTCGGCCCGCCATTGGTCGGCAGCGCGCAGCACCTCGGCAACAGTGCGCACGATCGCCGGGAAACGGATCCGGCCCTGCAGGAACGCCTCGGCGGCCTCCTCGTTGGCCGCGTTGTACACCGCGGTCATGCAGCCCCCAGCCCGGCCGGCCTCGCGGGCCAGCGTCACCGCCGGGAAGACCTCGTCGTCGAGGGGTTCGAAATCCCAGCGTGAGGCGGTGCTGAAGTCGCAGGCCAGGGCCGCTCCAGCGACCCGTGACGGCCAGCCCAGCGCCAGCGCGATGGGCAGCTTCATATCGGGCGGACTGGCCTGAGCCAGCGTCGAGCCGTCGGTGAAGGTGACCATCGAGTGCACGATCGACTGCGGGTGCACCACCACGTCGATGCGGTCGTAGTCGATCCCGAAGAGCAGGTGCGTCTCGATCAGCTCGAGACCCTTGTTCACCAGCGACGCCGAGTTCAGCGTGTTCATCGGGCCCATCGACCACGTGGGGTGCGCCCCGGCCTGTTCCGGGGTGACGTCGTCGAGCTGTTCGGCGGTCCAGCCGCGGAACGGTCCGCCCGAGGCGGTGAGCACGAGCCTGGCGACCTCGTCGGCGGTGCCGCCGCGCAGGCACTGCGCCAGTGCCGAGTGTTCGGAGTCCACCGGCACGATCTGGCCCGGGGCGGCGGCCTTCTGCACCAGCGGCCCGCCGGCAACCAGTGACTCCTTGTTCGCCAGCGCCAGCCGCGCGCCGGTGGCCAGCGCGGCCAGCGTCGGCTTCAGACCGAGCGCGCCGACGAGGCCGTTGAGCACGACGTCGACGCCGGTGGTCTCGGCGGTGGCCTCGACCAGGCGGGTGACCGCATCCGGACCCGAGTAGGTCACGTCGCCGATCGCCGCCGCGGCGGCCTCGTCGGCGACGGCGAGATTCGACACCCCGGTCTCGGCGCGCTGCCGCGCCAGCAGGTCACGGTTCCCGCCGCCGGCGGCGAGGCCGACGACCTCGAAACGGTCGGGGTTGGCCGCGATCACCTCAAGTGCCTGGGTGCCGATGGACCCGGTGGAGCCCAGGATCAGGACCCGCAGTCTTTCGCTCACCGACCCATTGTGCCGCCCCCTGCGGATGTGACGTGAATGTGACACCACGGTCTTGGACCCATCCGGCGCGGCGACGGCTCGGAATCACCGGTGTGCCAACTCCGGAGTCGGGCAACGGTGTCCGGCTCTCGAAAGAGATGGGATCGAAAGGGATGAGGAAATGATGACAACTCGACGGAAGACAGCCGCGGTCGCGGGAATCGCCGCGGTGGCCATCTTCGGTGCCGCGTGCTCCAGCGAAGAAGCCGGGAACACCGCCTCGTCGGCCACGAGCTCGGCGGCCTCGGCGATGGAATCGGCCACCAGCGAGATGACCACGTCCTCGGGTGCCCCGATGGCTGATCCCGCGTCCGGCCTCGTCGGCGCCGGGTGCGCGGCCTACGCCGAGCAGGTTCCCGAGGGTCCGGGTTCGGTGGCGGGCATGTCGGCCGAGCCGGTCACGGTGGCCGCGTCCAACAACCCGATGCTGAAAACCCTGTCCCAGGCGCTGTCCGGCCAGCTCAACCCGGACGTGAACCTGGTCGAGACGCTCGACGGCGACCAGTTCACCGTGTTCGCGCCGACCGACGACGCGTTCGCCAAGCTCGACCCGGCCACGATCGAGACCCTCAAGACCGATTCGGCCATGCTCACCGACATCCTGACCTACCACGTCGTCCCGGGCCAGGCCGCTCCCGACGCCGTCGCCGGCGAGCACACCACGGTGCAGGGCGCGCCCCTGACCGTGACCGGCGCCGGAAACGACCTGATGGTCAACAACGCCGGACTGGTGTGCGGCGGCGTCAAGACCGCCAACGCCACCGTCTACATGATCGACACCGTCCTGATGCCCCCCGCCGCCAATTGATCACTGCTGGAAAGGATTCCATTCACATGATGTTCTCGAAGATCTCACTGGCAGGTGCGGGCCTGGCCGTCGCGGCGGCCGCCGGCTTGTCGTTCGGCACGGCGGCGACGGCCTCGGCCGCTCCCGTCGGACCCGGCTGCGCGGCCTACGCCCAGCAGGTGCCCGACGGCCCGGGTTCGGTGGCGGGCATGTCGACCTCACCGGTCACGGTGGCCGCGTCCAACAACCCGCTGCTGACCACGCTCACCCAGGCGGTGTCCGGTCAGCTCAACCCTGACGTGAACCTGGTCGAGACGCTCGACGGCGGCCAGTTCACCGTGTTCGCGCCGACCGACGAGGCGTTCGCCAAGCTCGACCCGGCCACGATCGAAGCCCTGAAGACCGATTCGGCGCTGCTCACCGACATCCTGACCTACCACGTGGTCCCGGGTCAGGCAGCTCCCGACGCCGTCGTCGGCGAGCACACCACGGTGGAGGGCGCACCCGTGACGGTCACCGGCGGTGGGGACCATCTGATGGTCAACAACGCGTCGGTGGTGTGCGGCGGGGTACAGACCGCCAACGCGACGGTCTACCTGATCGACACCGTGCTGCTTCCTCCCGCGCGGTGACAGCGGCCTTCCCGCCCGGCTCAGTGCGAGCCGGGCGGGAAGTGCTCGATCCAGTGCCGGGCGATGTCGACGCGGCGCGCGATCCATACGCCTTCGTGCGACTGCACATGGTCGAGGAAACGTTCCAGTGCCGCGGCGCGCGCCGGCCGGCCGGCCAGGCGGCAGTGCAGTCCGACCGACAGCATCTTCGGTGCGCCGTCTGTCCCCTCGGCGTAGAGCACGTCGAACGCATCGCGCAGATGCGCGAAGAACTGCTCACCGCTGGGGAATCCGCCCGGGCTCGCGAACCGCATGTCATTGGTGTCCAGCGTGTAGGGCACGACCAGGTGGTCGGTGTCGGCCACCCGGGTCCAGTAGGGCAGGTCGTCGGCGTAGGAGTCCGAGTCGTAGAGGAACCCGCCGTGTTCGACGACCAGTTGCCGGGTCTGCGGAGAATCCCGTCCGGTGTACCAGCCCAGCGGCGTCGAACCGGTCAGCTCGGTGATCAGCGCCACGGCCTCGGCCAGGTGGGCGCGTTCGACCTCGGGTTCGACGAGTTGGTAACTGATCCAACGCAACCCGTGACAGGCGATCTCGTCACCGCGGTGACGGAATGCCGCGACGGCCTCCGGGTTGCGGGCCAGCGCCATCGCGACGCCGAAGATCGTCAACGGCAGGCCGCGGCGGTCGAATGCGCGCAGCACCCGCCACAACCCGGCCCGCGAGCCGTATTCGTACAGCGATTCCATGCTCATGTGCCGGTTGGGGAAGGCTTGGGCGCCAACGATTTCCGAGAGGAAGGTCTCCGATGCCGGGTCGCCGTGCAGGACGCTGTTCTCGGCGCCCTCCTCGTAGTTCAGGACGAACTGGACCGCGATCCTCGCGCCGCCCGGCCAGCACGGATCGGGGGGATTGCGGCCGTAGCCGACCATGTCCCGTGGGTAGTCGTCGGCCGGCCGGTCGGTCATCCAGGCATTGTGGCAGTTCATCGGTCGACTTTCGCGATGACGGTTTCGGTGTGACGTAGAGGATGACCCTTTCGTCAGAATCCACCGACCGGGGTTTCTCCGACGGGGATCGCGGGCAGCTTCATGGCATGCCCGCCGTGCTGTGGTTCCGCCGCGATCTGCGGCTCGCCGACCTGCCCGCGCTGCTGGCGGCCGCTGACGAGGACGGCGACGTGCTGGCCTGCTATGTGCTCGACCCACGGCTGGAAGCGTCGGCGGGGGCGCGGCGGCTGCAGTACCTCTACGACGCGCTGCGCGACCTGCGCGACGGTCTGGACGGGCGCCTGCTGGTGACCCGGGGGGATCCGCGGACACGGATCCCCGAGGTGGTCAGGTCGGTGGGCGCGGCGTCGGTACATGTGTCAGAGGACTTCACGCCGTTCGGGATGCGCCGTGACGAGCAGGTGCGCGACGCGCTCGGTGACGGCGTCGACTGGGTGGCGACGGGATCGCCCTACCTGGTGTCCCCGGGGCGGGTCACCAAAACCGACGGGACCCCGTACAAGGTGTTCACGCCGTTCTTCGACGCATGGCGCCGGCACGGATGGCGCTCCCCCGCCGAGTCGGGCCGCGATTCGGCGCGCTGGATCGACCCCGCCGACGTGTCCGGCGTCGCCGGGGTGGGCGACATCCCCGACGCCGGCGAAACCCTCGACCTGCCTGCCGGCGAGCAGGCCGCGCGCACGCAGTGGCGCGCGTTCGTCGAGGACGGTCTGGCCGGGTACGCCGACGACCGCAATCGGCCCGACCTCGCCGCCACCAGCAGGATGTCGGCACACCTGAAGTTCGGTGCCATCCATCCGCGCACCCTGGCCGTCGACCTGGGCCGGGGCAAGGGCGGGCAGGCGTACCTGCGCGAGTTGGCGTTCCGTGATTTCTACGCCTCGGCGGTCACCCACTGGCCGCGCAGCACCTGGTGGAACTTCAACACCGCGTTCGATGCGATCGAGGTCGACGACGGCTCGGACGCGCAGGCGGCGTTCGAGGCGTGGAAGGCCGGCCGCACCGGCTACCCGATCGTCGACGCCGGGATGCGCCAGCTGCGCGAGTCCGGGTTCGTGCACAACCGGGTGCGGATGATCGTCGCGTCGTTCTTGGTCAAGGATCTGCACCTGCCGTGGCAGTGGGGCGCGCGCTGGTTCCTCGATCAGCTGGTCGACGGCGACATGGCCAACAACCAGCACGGCTGGCAGTGGGCGGCCGGGTGCGGCACCGACGCGGCGCCGTACTTCCGGGTGTTCAACCCCACCACCCAGGGCAAGAAGTTCGACCCGTCCGGGGTGTATGTCAAACGCTGGGTGCCCGAACTCGCCGACGTCGCCGATGTGCACAACCTCGACGCCGACCGGCCCGAGGACTATCCGCAACCGATCGTGGATCACGGCCAGGAACGTGAGGAAGCGCTGCGCCGGTACAACGCCATTCGGGGCTGAGCCTCCGGGACGGCTACTTCAGCGTCTGGCCGGCGTCCACCGGCAGCGCGACGCCGGTCAGATACCGGCCGGTCGGTCCACACAGATAGACCATCGCGTCACTGACGTCGCGCGGTTCCATCATCGGCAGCTGCAGCAGCGCCTGCTGCGCGAGGCTGAACGACGGGTGCGCACCTGCCCACTCGGCCATCGCCTCATTGAGCACCATCGGGGTGGCCACGCCGCCCGGATGCACGGAGTTGACCCGGATGTTCTTTTCGGCCAGCGAGCGCGCGAAGTGCCGCATCAACCCGATCACGCCGTGCTTGGCCGCGGTGTAACCGGCGGCGCCGTGGTTCATCGTGCCGAACTCGGTGCTGACCGAGGTGAAGCCGGCCGCGGAGCTGGTGATCACGATCGCGCCGCCGTCGGGGTTGCGCAACAGGGCGGGCAGCGCGGCGTCGATGGTGAAGTACACGCCGTTGAGCATCACGGCGATCGCGTCGGTGAACGCGGTGATGTCGTTGCCCTGCGAGCCGGCCGCGGGCAGGATGCCGGCGTTGGCGAGGACGTAGTCGAGTCGGCCGAACTGCGCGACACCATCGGCCACCACCGCGGTCAGCCGGTCGCGGTCGCGGACGTCGGCCTGCGCGGCGACGATGCGGCGGCCGGTCTTCTCCACCAGCCGCGAGGTCTCCTCGAGGTCTTCCGGCGTGGCCATCGGGTAGGCGACCGAATCAAGCTGGGCGCAGATGTCGACGGCGATGACATCGGCACCTTCTTCGGCGAAGCGGACCGCATGCGCGCGGCCCTGGCCCCGGGCCGCGCCGGTGACCAGCACGACCTTGCCGTCGAAGATCCCGGGGGAAGACTCAGCCGTCATGAGCGGTCAGCCTACTGGCCGCAAACCCCGGCTCTACGGCGGCGCGTAGTAGAGCTGTGTCAGAATGTCGGCCAGGAACACGCACGACCATCGAAGACCCTGAGGAGCCAGCTGTGGCAAGCACCGAGGTGGAACGACACACCGGCGTCGACGTCGAAGACGTGCCGTCCGCGGAATGGGGCTGGTCGTCGGGCAGCGTGCGGGGCTACCAGATCGGCGGCGTGCTGGCCGCGGCGTTCCTGCTCGCGATGATGCACGGCAACCACACGGGCCGGGTCGAGGACCTGTTCCTGATCGGGTTCGCCCTGTTCGTGCTCGGGTTCGTCGCGCGCAGCGTCTACACCACGCGCAACCCCGACACTCGTTAACGTCCCGCGACCGGCAGCAGGTCGGCGCCGTCGAGTGGGTACCACAGCGCGGCGCTGACGAAGGTCTCGACGGTCGCCTCCGGCGGCGTCTGCCCGATCGCGCGCAGCGCACCCACCTTGAAAGCCCGCGCGGCAGCGCTGGCGCGGTGCCAGACGCGCTCGAACCTGTCGTCTGCGCCGACCCCGGAGACGTCGCCCCATACGGTGATCTCGGTACGTCCCGCTTCGAGGAGCCGATGCAGCTCGCGGCGTATCCCGGCGTCCCGCCGCACCAACTGCGCGTCGACGGCGACCGCCGCACACGGTCGGCGCACCAGATCGGGCGCTGATTCGCTCGGCGCGACCGCTTCGCTGCGCACCCCGAGGATCGTCAGCGGCCGGATGTCGGCCTCGGCGGGAACCAGCACGGTGACCTGCCAGCCGGCCCGAACCCGGTCGCACAGCCAGCCGCCGGCCGCCGCCACCACGGCGCCGACGTCGTCGGCGACCACGGTGAGGTCGTAGGCGTGCAGGGTCTCCCCCGACGGCCGGACACCCGAACCCTTGTTTTCGGACGACCCGAGGTCGTCCACCTCAAACATCGTCATCGCGTCACCCTTCGGCGCGCGTCACGGCGCGCTCCAGACAGCGTGACATTTACGATCTGATCTGTAAAGTATCGAATCGATCTCGGCGGACCGCCGCCACGCGAAACCGAGTTCCGCATAAGCGGTTCCGCTGCTACAGCGCCGGCGCGGGCGGCATCGCCGTCTGGACGGGTGTCAAGTCGTCGGGCAGTCCGGCGGCCTTGCGGATCTCGCGGAACGAGGCGATCAGGGCATCGGTCGCCTCGTGTGGATCCTTCAGCGTCCGGTCGTCGGTCAGCACCGAGATGGAGAGCTGATCGACGTAGCTCCACACGGTGATGTTCATGCCGCTGCCCGCCACGATCGGGCCCACCGAGTAGATCTCGTCGATCACGGCACCCTCCATCCGACCCCGTTCACGTGGGCCGGGAACGTTGGAGATCGTCAGGTTCATGACCATCGCCGACTCCACCCGGCGGCCCTGCATCCGGAAGATCCGCGGAGTGGTGGCCGGCGGCAGATAGGTCAGCCACTGTGGGAGCAGGGTGGGGCCGAGCAGGCTGTGGTTCTCCTTGGCGATCGCCGTCGACGTCGCGGTGAGCTTGACCCGTTCCAACGGGTCTTCGATATGCACCGGCAAAGACGGTGTCATGTAGGTGAATTCGTTTCCGACCAGCCGATCCGGCGAAGGGTTGAAGCTCACCGGCACGCCGGCGATCAACGGGTAGCTGGCATGCCCGTCGTAGGTCATCTGCAGCGCGCGCAGCGCACCGGCCGCGGTGGCCAGGACCAGGTCGTTGAGGGTGACGCCGAGGTGGCGGGCCGTCTCCTTGACGTCGGCCAGCGCGAGCGGCGCGGTCGCGAAGCGGCGACCCGGTGTGACGACGTGGTTGATGAACGTCGGCGGCGGCGCGAAATTCTTGGCCAGATCCGGATTGCGCCCGCGCTCCCTGGCCTTCCGGCGCACCCGCTTCACCGACCTGACGGTCTCGTTCATCAACGACGGCAACCGGCGCAGCTGACGGGCGTGGTCCCGCGCCGCGCCCTTGAGCAGGTTGGCTCGTGCGGTGGAGTCGGGGCGGACCGCCGCGAGCGCACCGCCGATCTCCGGTTCCTGCGGCTGGATCGTCATCGCCAGCTGGTTGGCCGACGCCATCCCGTCGGCGAGCACGTGGTGCACCTTATGGATCACGGCAATTTTATTGCCCGCCAACCCTTCTGCGATGTACATCTCCCACAGGGGACGGTTGCGATCCAGCGGGGTGCCGGCGATCTCACCGATCAGCTGGTCGAGCTCACGCCGCCCGCCCGGGGCCGGAACCTGCGCCCGGCGGATGTGGTAGTCGACGTCGATCTCGGCGTTCTGCACCCACATCGGGTGATGGAACTTCAGCGGAATGTCGACCAGCTGATATCGCAGCGGAGCCAGCGCGTGCAGCCTCGGCAGTGCGGCACGGCGGAACAGTTCGAAGCTGTAGTCCTCGATGTTCGACACGTCGAGCACGCCGATCTTGAGCGTGTGCATGTGGATCTCGGGGGTCTCGCTGTAGAGCATCATCGCGTCCACGCCGTTGAGCCGTCGCACGCTCACCCCCTGTTCCACCGGTGCAACTGATACTCCTTGTTAGCAGAAACCGCGCAGTTGAGCATCACAGCGATACCCGTCAATGACAATTCGCGAACAATTTGTCAGCATGGTCGCGATGACACCGACGAAAGCCGTTGACCCCGGGACTCTTCGATGAGCCTGGTGGCCGGCCGCGGCCCGCTCAGCGGCGACCGGGCCGGGCGGTTCAGCCCGCCGGTCACCGGCGACCTGGTCTACATCGAGCCGCACCCGAGACGGGTGCGGGCGGTGCGCGACGGCCGCACGGTGATCGACACCGAGGCGGTGATGATGGTGCACCGCCGTGGAGCGCCGCTGAGCTACGCGTTCGCCGCGACCGACGTCGGCGACCTGCCCACCTCCCCGGTGCCCGAGGCACCCGAGTTCGTCACCGTGCCGTGGACGGCCGCGGACACCTGGTTCGAGGAGGGACGACAGCTCGTGCATTACCCACCCAACCCGTATCACCGGGTGGACTGCCGGCCTACCAGCCGCACGCTCTGCGTGCGCGCGGCCGACGTCACCCTGGTCGACACCGCCGACACCACGATCCTGTTCGAGACGGCGTTGCCGCCACGACTGTACGTGCACCCGTCGGCGGTGCGCACCGAGCTGCTGCAGCGCTCGGAGACGTCGTCGTACTGCAACTACAAGGGCTACGCGACGTACTGGCACGTGCAGCTCGACGGCACCGTGGTCGAGGATGCGGCCTGGAGCTACGACGACCCGCTGCCCGAGAGCACCCCGATCGGCGGCTTTCTCAGCTTCGACGAATCGAAGCTGACGGTGCGGGCGGAGCTGCCGTGACCCGCTGGCATGCCCTCGACGAGGCGGACGCCGGATTCCTGGACACCGCGCCGCACGTGTTCCGCTACGAGATGCATTACGACGCAACGCCGGAACAGGTGTGGGAATCGCTGCAGTCCGACGAGTCGCTGGCCGCCTGGGGTGACACGATCGGGTCGTTGACCTGGACGTCGCCGCGCCCGTTCGGCATCGGAGCCACCCGCGAGGTCGGCACGGGTCCGATCCGGGTGCGCGAGCGGTTCTTCCGCTGGGACGAGGGGTCTGGCTACTCGTTCTGGGTCTACGAGGCCAACGTCGGCCTGTTCCGCCGCTTCGCCGAGGACTACCGGGTCGAGCCCGACGGTGACGGGACACGGTTCACCTGGGTGATCGCGCTGGAACCCGTCCGCGCGCTGCGCCTACCGCTCAAGGTGCTCGCCCCGCTGGTGAAGGCGGCCTTCGCGCGGCCCGCGGCCGACGGAAAGAAGTACTTCGCCACCCGATAGGGTCGGCACCTGATGACAGGTGTCAAGTCCAGCTGGATCGCGCAGCTTCTCCGGTATGAACGTCGCGGCGACACGTTCGTGACCCACCCACGCCAGGTCGCCCCCGGGCAGCGATTGTTCGGCGGGTTGATCGCCGCCCAGTCGCTGGCCGCCGCGGGCGCCACCGTCGACCCCGGCAAGCTCCCGCAGTCGCTGCACCTGTACTTCGTCCGCGGGGGTCGCTACGACGTCGACGTGGAACTGCACGTCGAACGCACGCGGGACGGGCGGTCCTTCGACACCCGCCGGGTCACCGCCGTGCAGCAAGACGCGGTGATCATGGAGATGATCGCGTCGTTCCATGTGCCCGAACCGGGCGCCGAGGAGTATCCGCCGCACCGGCCGACGGTCGAGTTCGACGACACCGCGGCCCGGGAACCCGATCTCGAGTTCGCCGACCTCTTCGAACTGCGCACCCGGCCCGACGACGACAGGCCGTTCGCGATCCCACCGTTCTGGATCCGGGCCCGCGGCGAGGTCGAGGACGATCCGCTGCTGCGGGCGTGCGCGCTGGCGTTCATGTCCGACATCGGTCCGGTGCCGGTCGCGCATCCGAGCGGCGTGCCACTGCGGCCCGGAGCAGGCCAGGCCGCGAGCCTGGACCACTCGGTGTGGTTCCACCGCCCGTTCGTGCCGCACGACTGGAACTGCTACGAGGTGCATCCGCTCAACGTCGGTGACTCCCGTGGCCTGGTGCACGGGTCGCTGTATGACCGCGCGGGCACGCTGATCGCGACAACCACCCAGGAAGCGTTGTGGCGGGTGTAGGTTCGGCCTCGTGTCGACGCTGACCAACCGCCAGATCCTGTTACGCCGCCGACCGAACGGACTCGTCGCCCCCGACGACACCGAACTCGTCGAGGCACCCGCGCCCGACCCCGCCGAGGGTGAGGCGTTGGTGCGAACCACCTACGTCGGCATCGACGCCGCCGCCCGCACATGGCTCGACGACCAGCCGAGCTACCTGCCGCCGGTCGGACTCGGTGAGGTCATCCGCGCCGCCGGCATCGGCGAGGTCGTCGAATCCCGTTGTGACGCATACGCCGTCGGTGACGTCGTGACGACGCTGACCGGCTTCCAGGAGTACACCCTGGTGCGTGACGACCTGTTCACCACCCCGGTGCCGGGACCCGGCGACCAGGTGGATCAGCTCGCGGTGATGTCGATCTACGGGCCGACCGGCGCGACAGCGTATTTCGGGATGATGGGGATCGGACGGCCCCAGCCCGGTGAGACGGTGGTGGTGTCCGCGGCCGCGGGCGCGACGGGGTCGGTGGCCGGCCAGATCGCCAAGATCGCCGGCGCGAGGGTGGTCGGCATCGCCGGAGGTCCGCACAAGTGCCGGGCGGTGGTGGAGGACTTCGGGTTCGACGCGTGCATCGACTATCGCAACGACGACGTGCCCGCCGCGTTGAAGCAGCACTGCCCCAAGGGGGTCGACGTCTACTTCGACAACGTCGGCGGACCCATCCTCGACGCGGTGCTCGGACGGTTGGCCCACAAGGCGCGAGTGGTGTTGTGCGGCGTGATCTCCAGCTACCTGACCGGCGAGCACCCCGGGCCCGCGAACTACGTGAACCTGCTGGCGAAGACCGCGACGATGCAGGGATTCAATGCGCTCGACGAGTGGGGCCGCTTCGACGAGGCGTTCGCCGCGCTGCGCGAATGGGAGGACAACGGGCTGCTGACGCACCGCGAACACATCTACGAGGGCATCGAATCGTGCGTCGACGCGCTCAACGGTCTGTTCACCGGCGCCAACATCGGTAAGACCCTGGTCAGGCTCTGATCACCGTTTCACCGAAGCTCTCGATCGCCTCCACCGTGTGCGCGAGGCTGTCGCCGGGCACGGTGACCTGAATCCAGGTCACCCCGGCGCGTTCGAGTTCGTGGACCCCCGAGGCGAATTCGTCGGCGTTGAAGTCGTCGGTGCCCGGGGTTCCTCCGACTCCGTTGGTGAACGTGATGTCGATGCCGGCCGGGTCGCGCCCGGCGGCGTCGAGTCGGCGGCGGAGATCGTCGATGCCCTTGACGAGGTGTTCGGTGGTTTCCAGCGCGGCGGTTCGTGCCGTCTGCGCCAGCAGTGCCGGTGCGCGGAAGGGGCACCAGCCCTGAGCGTATTCGGCCACCCTGGCGCGAGCCGCGGCGGTGTTGCCGCCGACCCAGATCGGCGGATGCGGTCTGCTCACCGGCCTGGGGTGCGCGGTGATCCCGCTGGCGCTGAAGTGCTTACCGTCGTAGCTGAGGTTGTCGGTGGTCCAGATTTCCCGGATCACATGCAGGGCCTCTTCGAAGAGGTCGGCGCGCTCGTCGAATTCGACTCCGAGCGCCGCGAATTCGCGCTTCAGATAGCCGACCCCGACCGCGAGGGTGAACCGGCCGTCGGAGATCAGATCCAGCGTCGCACCGGCTTTGGCGACGACGAACGGGTTGCGGTACGGCAGCACGACGATGTTCGGGATGAGCCGCAACGTCGTGGTGTGCGCGGCCGCGAATCCCATTGCGACGAACGGGTCGAGCGCATCGTGCCCGCCCGCTTCCAGCCAGCGCTGCGTCGGCGCCGGGTGGTCGGTGAAGCCGAAGCCGTCGAACCCGGCCTTCTCCGCGGCGACGGCCACCCGCGCGATCCCCGCGCCGGTGACCAGCTCGGGATTGTAGGGATGGCTGTGCATCGGGTGGGTGATCGCGAACCGCAAGGCCGCCTCCTTAGAATTACCTTCTTCAGTTCTGAGAATGTCGTTACCATGCAGGCGGCGGAATGTACAGCGGCAGGAGTGACGATGAGCAGACCGGAGATCGGCGTCTACCTGCCCCAGATGGGCTTCTCGTTCGACGACGTCCTGCATCGGGCGCGGCGCTGCGAGGACCTCGGGATCGATTCGCTGTGGCTCTACGACCACTTGTACGGACCGGGGATGCCGGAGTATCCGTCGATGGAGGCGTGGACGCTGGCCACCGCGCTGCTGAGCCGCACCGAACGGCTGCGCGTCGGGCATATGGTGCTGTGCAACCAGTTCCGGCACCCCGTCACGCTGGCGAAGATGGCGACGACACTGGATCAGATCTCCGGAGGACGGCTGACGCTGGGGATCGGCAGCGGCTCGATCGAGGACGAGCACCGCCGCGCCGGACTGCCGTGGGGGACGGTCGGACAACGCTCCGCACTGCTGGGCGAGACACTGCAGATCTTGCAGCAGGCGTTCACCGCGGAGCGCATCGACTTCGCAGGCGAACACTTCACGGTGACGGACTTCCCCGTCAAGCCGGGTCCGGTACAGAAGCCCGGACCGCCCATCGTCGTCGGCGGGGTCGGCGAGAAGTTCACGCTGCCGTTGGTGGCCCGCTACGCGGACGTGTGGAACGTCCCGACGTACGCACTGGATCAGATCGAACCCAAAATTGCTGCGCTGCGGTCGATCTGCGCCGAGATCGGCCGGGATCCGGACAGCATCGTGCTGTCGATCGAGGCGGTGATGGCGCTCGCCCCGGATGCGTCGTCGTTGCCGGCCGTGCGGGGGCTAGCGGAAAAGCGGTTCGGTGGGCCGGGTTTCGGACTGCACGACACGGGGCTGATCGGGACGGCCGACCAGATCGTCGACCGGCTCGGGAAGCTCGCGGAGATGGGCTTCAGACAGATCGTTCTGTTCACCCACGATCGCTGTTCCGATCAGACCCTTGAACTGCTTGCGGCGAAGGTGGTTCCGCAGCTCTGACCGGGGTTATCCCCAAATCCGAATTGGTCCCCAGCCGCGGTATACCCACTCCGAAATGTCACCCCGCACCGGTAATATCGCACACATGTTCGAAGTGTCGGTGGCCGAGCCCGAGAGTCTTGCCGGGCTCTCCGATGCCGACCTGATCGACGCCGCCCGGGCAGCGAGCCGGGCCGAGAATGCGGTGTGCGCACGCAAGCTGGCGGTGATGGCCGAACTGTTCGGCCGCCGGGTCGACCTCGCCCCGGAGGAGCGGCTGTACTGGTGGGTGGATCCGCAGGCCGCGGTGACCGCCGAGATCGCCGCGGCGTATCGGATCACCCAAGGGTTGGCGCTGCACCAGACCTACCGCGCCGTCGTGCTGCGGGACCGGCTGCCGCGGGTGGGGGCGTTGTTTCTGGCCGGGACGATCGGCGAGATGCTGGTGCGCGCGATCATCACCCGCACCGACCTGATCACCGATGCGGCCCTGATCGCCGCCGTCGACGCCGAACTCGCCGCCACTGTGACTGGGTGGGGGCCGTTGTCGGTGAAAGCCACCCAAGCCCACATCGACGAGATCGTCGAACGCCACGACCCGGACGCGGTGCGCCAGTCCCGCGACGCCGAGATCGGACCGGCCCTGGAATTCGGTGCCCCCACCGACGCGCCCGGGTTCACCACCATCTGGTCGCGGGTCTTCGACGGCGACGCCGCCGCCGGCTGGCGCACCTTGACCGCGATGGCCTACAGCGTCTGTGACGCCGACCCGCGCACCCTCGACCAGCGCCGCAAGGACGCCTGGGCCGCGCTGTTGCACGGCATCACCAGCCTGGCCTGTCGCTGCGGCAACACCGACTGCGAGGCCGCCGTCAACCCCCGGCCCGTCCCCGAAGTCATCGTCTACGCCCTCACCGACCACACCACCACAAACACCCAACAACCCGTACCTCAAGGTGACCGGTCGGCCGCCGAACTGCGCCACGACACCGTCGAGACCGAGATCGACGCGCCCGCCGAGGAGGTCACCCCGGTCGAGGTGTCACGGGAGAGCGAGGACCGCGACACCTCGGCTGACGACCGTCCCGACAGCGACGCCGCGCCCACCCAGCCCAAGCCGCGCCGCAGCGCCCCCGTCCTGCTCCCGGGCCGGTCGGGCTATGTCTTCGGGTCCGGGTTCCTGCCCGCCCCGTTCTTCGACACCATGCTCAACAGCGCCAAGATCCGCGAAATCATCCACCCCGGAGCGGCTGGGCCGGAGCCGCGCTACACCCCCTCAGCCGCGCTCGCCGCGTTCGTCCGCTGCCGCGATCTGACGTGTCGCTTCCCCGGCTGCGACAAACCGGCCACCACCGCCGACATCGACCACACCGTCCCCCACCCGGTCGGACCCACCCACCCCTCAAACCTCAAAACACTGTGCCGTTTCCACCACTTACTCAAAACGTTCTGGACCGGACCCGGCGGCTGGAAAGACCGCCAACACCCCGACGGCACCATCGTCTGGACCTCACCAACCGGACACACCTACACCACCCACCCCGGCAGCCGACTGCTGTTCCCCGCCCTGTGCAAACCCACCGGCACCCTCTGGACCGGCGACCCACCCCAAGTGCCACACAGCGACAACCGCGCAGCGATGATGCCGCGCCGCACCCGCACACGCGCACAAAGCCGCACCGCCTACATCACCCGCGAACGCCAACACAACGCCGACCACCACGGCGACACACCCCGCGGCAACGACCCACCCTTCTAGCGTGCCGGTGAGTAGTTCGGGCGGCCGAGCCCGAGGGCTTGCTGAGCGATCATGTTGCGGAACACGTCGAGTGTGCCGCCGTAGATGCCCGTCGGCAACGAGAGCCGGAACAGGTACTCGGCATTCAACCCCTCGGGCACCGCAGATCCAGTGCCGCCGATGTCCATCAACTCCGGTGTGATGTCCCGCAACGTCTGTGCGATCGCGACCCGACCGAACATCTCCGGTGTGCTCAGCGCCGCCTCGAGGCGGGCGATGCTGCGCCCCAGCCGGTACGCCACGGAGCCATCGTCCAGCCGATCACCGACCGTCCCCGCGATCCGGTCCACTTCCTCGGCGAGCAGCAACGCATGTTCGGTCATGACCGCGAGCTTCTGCAGCCCGTCCGGGGCGCGCTCCCCCGTGCCGTGCTCGGCATTGAGCGCCTCCCGCAACACAGCCCATCCCCCGTTGACCGGCCCGATGCGGTACCGATCAGGAACCTGCACATCGCTGTAGTACGTGATGTTGGTCCGGTCTCCGTCGACCGTGCGAAGCGCCTGAATCTCGACCCCGGGCGAATCGAGCGGAACCAGGAACATCGTCAGGCTCTTGTGCTTCGGCGCGTTCGGATCGGTGTTGGTGATCAGGTACACGTACTGCGCGTGGTGCGCGTTCGACGTGAACATCTTGGATCCATTGATCACCCAACCGTCACCGTCGCGCACCGCGCGCGTCTTGCACGTCGCGATGTCCGACCCGCCCTCGGGTTCGGTGTAGCCCAGACACAGCCGGTACCGACCCGAAAGCACGTGCGGCAACACCTCCGCCTTGAGCTCGTCGGATCCGAAGTGGTCGACCGCGGTCGCCACCATCGCCGTGGTGGGCCAGTGAAACCACGGGGTGTGCGCCCGGCCGACCTCCAACTCGAAAACCCTCCGCTGCACCGCGGTGAACCCGCCGTCGGTCTCCGGGCGCCAGTCCCGCTCCAGGTATCCCGCCGCGCCCAGCGCGAGATGCACCTGCTCGTCGAAGTTGTCCCCGGTCTCGCGATCACGGCGCAGCACGTCCTCCGTGACCACCGACGCGAGAAACTCGCGCACCTCGTCCCGAAACGCGCGATCCTCGTCGGACAGAGTCACTTCCGAGAAGTCCATCGTCACACCCCCGTCGGCACACCCGCTTGGCGCGTACATCGGAGCGTGACATTATGGCGATGCTTTGTAAAGTGACCGCGAAAGGCGGACCAGCGTGGGAATCGTGACGACGACCTCGGAGACAGCGTTCACCCAGGCCCCTGAGGTGATCTATGACTTCGTGACCAACCCGGTCAACTGGACGAAGACGTATCCGGGCAGCGCGCACGTCGGCAAGATTCCCGAGAAGCTGCCCTTGGAGGTCGGCGACACCTGGACCGAGACCGGGCCCGACGGATCCCGCATCTTCACCTGGCACCTTGCGATCGCGATGCGCCCCAAACTGTGGATGTTCAACTCCGTCGGCAACCTCGGCCACGACGCCGACGGCAACGGCGGGATGCCGGGCCGCATCACCGTGCAGTACAAGTTCACCGAGCCCGGCCCCGGCGTCACGCTGTTCAGCCGCACCATGACCGTTGAGGCGTACCGTGATTCGCCACTACCCGACGGGTTCTTCCGCACGGTGAACCCCGCCAACATCGACGCGTACCACGCCGCGGTCGCCCGCGAGCTCGCGGCGCTGGAGAGCTCAGCGTAGGAACGCCCTGCGCAGCGCCGCGCCCTGGATCTCGAACAGCTGGGTGCTGATCTCCCAGTCCGGAACCAGCGAATCGAAACCGTGACAGGTTCCGCTGATCACGTGCAACTCGACGCTCACGCCTTCCCACATCAGCCGCAGCGCATAGTCGATCGCCTCGTCACGCAGCGGATCCAACTCCGAACACGTGATCAGCGCCGCCGGCAGCGACGCCATCTCGGTGGTGCGTGACGGCACCGCGGAGTCGGGCAGCGGAACCTCTCCGGCGTAGTGCCGCCACATCCACGCAACCGCTTCGGCGTCGAAACCCGGCGTGGTGGTGAACTCCTGCTTCGACGGGGTCGCGCGGTCGTCGAGCACCGGTTGGTGCAGCAGCTGAAACACCACCGGCGGCGCCTCCCCCGCCGCCGAACGCTGCGCCAGCCCGGCCGCCAAGGCCGCACCCGCGCTGCTTCCCGCCACGGCGATGGCCGACGCGTCGATGCCCAGTTCGACCGCGCAGCGCACAGCCCATTCCAGGATCGCCGACGCATCCTCCTGCGCAGCCGGATACGGGTGCTCGGGTGCGAGCCGGTAATCCATCGACAGCACGGTGCAGCGGCCCCGCCGGGCCAGCTCGATGCATTGCCGATGGTCGGTGTCGAGGTTGCCCAGCACGAAAGCCCCTGAATGGCAGTAGATCACCGCCGGGGACTGCGGCGGCCCGCCTCGGTAGATCCGCACCGTGACCGAATGGCCGGCGGGCACCGCAACGTCGCGCTGTTCGACCTCGACGCCGATGAGGTCCGCCGTGCGGGCCGTCTCGGCCCTGCGCTGATTCAGCGAGTCCCGCACGGCCCCGAGTACGGGCGGGGACAGATCGGTGCGCGCGGCGACCAGGTGCCGCAGCGCCGGGTCCAGACGTTCGGCGATGTCGCGCATCACTGCTGCCCCGCGGTCTGGGCGCCGACGTCTATCGGCGCGCGCCGGCGGGAGGTCTGGGTGAACTCGTAGTCCCCGGGGCGGAACCATCGGGTCAGCGCCCAGAAGTCCCGCGCGCTTCGGGGCCATTGGGTGACGACGCGGCCGTTGGGTGCCCGGAAGTAGCTGCTGCACCGGGTCAGCCACACGGTGCCCTGCATCCAGGTGTCGATCTTGTCGAGGTAGCGCTTCGTCACGTCCGGCCGCACCTCGATATAGGACTTGTCCCTGCGCCGCATGTGGGTCAGCGCCCGCACGATGTAGTGCGCCTGGGCCTCCAAGATGAAGATCACGCTGTTGGAGCCGACGTTGGTGTTGGGTCCGTAGAGCATGAAGAAATTGGGGTAGCCCGGGACGGTCATCCCGAGATAGGCATATGCGCCGTTGCGCCACGTTTCGCGCAGCGCGACGCCGTCGACGCCGCGGACATCGATCTGCCCGAGGTAATCGGCCGCGGCATATCCCGTGGCGCACAACACCACATCGACGTCGAGTTCGGTGCCGTCTTCGGTGACCAACGTCCGCGACCGCAGCGCTCGCGCCGGGCTGGACACGACCTCGACGTGCGGTTCCGTCAGCGTCTGCAGGTAGTCCGTCGCGAACACCAGCCGCTTGCACCCGAGCGGATGGGCGGGCGTCAGCTTGGCGCGCAGCTCGTCGTCGGGGACGGTCGCCTCCAGCGTGCGCAGGGCGATGTTCTTGAACTCCTCGGTCTTGTCGCTGCCGTGCTCGATCACCGAGATGTTGGACTCGCTGCGCAGCCACAGCCGGGTCCGGTAGATCTTCTTCGCCAGCGGGATGTGGGCGAACATCCATTTCTCCCGCGCGGTGTACGGGCGGTCGGGCTTGGGCAGCACCCACGTCGGGGACCGCTGCACCGAGTACACCTTGGCCGCCTCCTTGGCCACCTCCGGAACCAGCTGGGCCGCGGTGGAACCCGTCCCCAGCACCGCCACGCGGGCTCCGCGCAGATCCACCGAGTGGTCCCATTTCGCGGTGTGCATGATCGTCCCGGTGAACGGCTCCTCCTCGACGAGGTCGGGCATCACCGGCTGGGTGAACAGCCCGATCGCCGACACGACGATGTCGAAACGGTGTTCCTCACCCGACGACGTGGTCAGCACCCACTGGCGCTGTTCGGAAACCCATGCCGCCGAGACGATCTCGGTGTTCAAGCGCAGCTTGTCACCCAGCTCGTAGCGTTGTGCGCACCGCTCGAAGTACGCCAGGATCTCCGGCTGCCCCGACCACAGCCGTGACCAGTGCGGGTTCAGGTCGAACGAGTACGAGTACAGGTGCGACTTCACATCGCAGGCCAGGCCGGGATAGGTGTTGATCCGCCAGGTCCCGCCGACCCCGTCCTCACGGTCGAAGATGGTGAAATCGTCGAATCCCGCCTTGCGCAGGAAGACCCCGAGCGCCAGCCCACCGGGGCCGGCACCGATGATGCCCACGGACAAAGCTCTGGCCATGACGGTCGTCATCCAATCTGCAGGGACTGCCCACCGTCGACGATGAGCTCGGAACCGGTGATGAAGCTGGCGTGCTCGGACAGCAGGAAGGCCACCGCGTCGGCGATCTCCATCGGCTTACCGATCCGGCCCATCAATGCCCGCTCGGCGAGCCGGGTCTGGGTCGCGTCGTCGAGCATCGGCGTCTCGACGGGCCCGGGGAAGACCGCGTTGACCCTGATGCCGGACGCGGCGAGCTCGACGGCGGTGACCTGGGTGAGCCCGCGCAGCGCCCATTTGGACGATCCGTACGCGGCGTGGTTCGGGAACGGGCGCACCGCTCCGGTACTGCAGGTGTTCACGATCGCGGCGCGCTCGGCCTCCCGCAGGTGCGGCAGTGTGGCCTGGATACCGAGGAACGGCCCGAGACAGTTCACCCGCCAGCTTCCCTCGAATCCCGACGGCGTCTCGGCGGAGAGCGAAGCTCGATGCAGCACACCGGCGTTGTTGACCAGCGCGGTGATCTGCCCGAAGTGCCCGACGACCTCGTCGACCGCGCGCGCCCACTGCTCGGCCGAGGTGACGTCGAGTTCCACCGGGACGGCCCGGTCCGTGCCGAGGTCGGCGACGGTGCGGGTGACGTCCTCGACCAGTTGGTCGCACGCCGCGACCTGATAGCCGTCCTGCAGCAGCCTGCGCACGATCGCCGCGCCCTGCCCGCGGGCGGCGCCGGTCACCAGCGCGACGGGGGCCATCAGGGCGTCTCCCCTCGCGCGTCGGCGAGATGCGCGGCGGCGCCGCGGCGCAGTGCCTGTGATTCGGAGGCGAGAGTGATCATCTGGAATCCCTGCTGTGCCATGCGGTTTCCCACCGTGCCCACATTGGCGTGGATCGCGCTGACCAGACCGGCCCCGGCCGCGACCCGCTGGATATGACCGATCGCGTCGAGCATCCCCGGCGCCGAGAACGCCTGCGTCGGGCCGTGTCCCATCGAGAGCGCGAGATCGGCGGGCCCGACGTAGATCCCAGCCAACCCGTCCACCGCGCAGATCTCATCGACGGCAGCGAGTCCGGCGGCTGTCTCGATCATCGCGAACACCGACGTGCGCTGCTGCAACTCCACGGGATCCAGCCCGAGGCTCGCCCGCAACGGGCCGAAGCTGCGGATTCCGTCCGGGGCGTAGCGGCTCGCCGAAACCGCGGCCGCGGCGACAGCGGCGGATTCGACCATCGCGATGATCACCCCGTCGGCTCCGGCGTCGAGCACCCGCCCGATCGGCGCCGGTGCCGCATCGGGCAACCGCACCAGGGTCGCGATCGGCAGGTGTTCGAGCCGGCGCAACATCAGCGCGACGTCGGCATCGTCGAGATATCCGTGCTGTACGTCGAATCCGACGTAGTCGTAACCCGCCGCGGCGTACTCCTCGGGCCCGATCACCGTCGGGCCCACCACCCAGCCGCCCCACACGTGGGGTTTGCCGGCGAGCGCGTCCTGCAGCCTGCTGGTCATGTCACTCCACGATCGCGATCTTGATCCGTCCGGGCACCGGGCGTGACGCCAGCTCGAAGGCGGCCTGCACGTCGTCGACGCCGTAGGTGTGCGTCAGGTAGCGGTCGAGCAGGCCGGGATGCGCGGCGCCGAATGCCCCGGCCTTCTGTAGCACCCGGCGGCGGTCCATCGTGACACCGGACTTCAGGGTCAGATTGTTGCGCAGCATCGTGCGCATGCTGATCGGATACGAATCATCGTCGGGCACACCGAAGTAGAAGACGAATCCGCCGAACGCGGCGGCCTCCACCGCGTGCGAGAGCGTCGCGACCTGATGCCCGACCGCCTCGATCACGACGTCGGGTTTGGCGCCGGCGCTCAGATGACTCACCCAGCGGTCGCTGGTCGCCCGCACGGCGGTGTCCACGCCGAACGCCGGCCCGATGTCGCTGCGGTCCACGGGGTCGACCCCCGTGACGTGCGAGGCTCCGGCCACCTTGGCGACGTAGGAGAACAGCAGGCCGATCGAGCCCTGGCCGAGCACCGCGACGTGGCGACCGGTCAGGTCGGGCATCTGCTCGACGGCGTAGAGCACGCATGCCAGTGGTTGCAATGCGACCGCATGCGCCGGGCTCAGCGACGGGTCGTAGGCGACCAGGCCGTCGCCGTCGGCGGCCACCTGTTCCATCAGCCCGTCGAACCCCGACGCCCAGCCGACAACACGGTCGCCGGGCCGGTGGTCGGGATGCCGGCTGGCCAGTACCTCTCCGGCGATCTCGTGGATCGGAAAGCCGTCCTTCTCGGCGGCCTGCGCGCCGGTGTCGAACGGCAGTCGACCCTTGGCGCCACGGAACCCTGGTAGGTCGCTTCCGCAGATTCCTGCGGCGAGGAACCTCAGCAGCACCTGACCGTCGGCCAGGGATTCCGCAGAGCGTTGCGGCACATCGGTTTTCTCGAACGTATACGGCGCGACGAGTCGGTAGGCCCACATGTCACACCTCCACGGGCAGCGAGTTCCAGCCCCATTGGAAGCTCGACGGCGGCCGTGACGCCGCGGCGGTGTCCACGGTGAAATCCGGTACCCGTTTCAGGAATTCGGTCACCATGGTGGCGATCTCGAGCCGGGCCAGGTGTGCGCCCAGGCAGAAGTGTTGCCCCCGGCCGAACGCCAGCAGCCGCGGGATCGGACGGTTCCACACGAACTCGTCCGGCCGGTCGTATTCGCGCTCGTCGCGGTTGGCGGATGCCAGAAGCGAGATGATCCGCTGCCCGGGCCGCATCGTGGTGCCGTGCAAGGTGAACGGCCGGCGCAGGGTTCGCGCGAACCACTGGGCGGGGGCGCAGTACCGGATCATCTCCTCTCGGGCGACCGCGACGTTGGCGCCGAGGTCGGAGCGGACCTCGGCGAGCTGATCAGGGTGGCGCGTGAGCTCCCACAGCCCGTGCGCGACGATCTTCGGCACGGTTTCGGTGCCGCCGATGAACACGCCCAGCAGTTGCACCGCGGCCTCGGTGTCGGAGAGCTCGGAGCCGTCCGGCAGCCGGTAGGCCAGCAGGTTGTCCACGATGGGCAGACCGCCCGGCCCCTCGGCCCTGGCCCGCTGGACCACCGGGGTGAGGTACTCCAGGTAGCCCGGCCGCGCATTGGCCACCTCCACCCCGCTGCCCGGCTGCGCGAGGCTGCCCGCGTTGACCGTGGACAACACATCGTCAGCCAGATCTGTTGGCAGGCCGACCAGTTCGCACACGATCGACGCCGCGACGATCCCGCCGTAGTCCTGGGTCAGATCGAACCGGCCCTTGGGCAGAAGCTCGTCGAGGCGCTCGTTGGCCAGCACCCGGATCCGCTCGCCGAGCCTGGCGACGTTCTTCGGCCGGAACGGCGCCGCCGTGCAGCGGCGCACCTCGTCGTAGATCGGGGCGTCGAAATTCGCGTGGAACGGCATCGGATGCAGCGGTGGATCCGGCACCGGACCGTCGTTGTGGGTGGCCAGCACCGTCGCGGCGGGCAGCGTCCCTTCCGATGCGACGAACGTCCCGTCGTTGATCTCCAACACATTCCAGATGTCGTCGAACCGGGACAGCGCGTAGGTGTCCCACTTGTCGAGGTGGTAGACGGGATGCTCGTCGCGCAGCACGCGGTAGAACGGCAGCGGGTCCGCCATCACCGCCGGATCGAACGGGTCGTACATCACTGCAGCGGAGAGGGGGGCAGAGCGGCCAGAATCGAGTCCTCCCAGCCGTCCCGCAACGCGGGAGCCACACTCATCCACGTGACGATCTCGGCGGGCGGGCTGTCCTTCCAGGACGGGTAGTGATTCTCGAAGACGTCCCAGTCCCCTTCCAGCGCCCAGTAATGGATCACCTCGTTGAACCGGAACGTGGTGATGAACGAGCCGAGCCAGCGCTTTCCGGTCGACTCCGACCACGGCACGTAGAGGCGTTCGAGCTCGCGGATGTAATCGTCCTGCCTGCCGGATTTGGTCTGCATGATCTCCTGGATCACCAACCCGGCCTTGAAATCCGCGGCCTGCAGTTGGGCCAGCGTCTTGTTGGCCCGCCCGGCGTACATGATGCGGCCTTCACCGCGGGCTCCGGTCTCACGCAGGAAGGTCGACCACTTCGCCGCGGCGGACTCGTGGCTGCCGCCGCGCGCCTGGGCCCGCCCGATCCGCGCGTAGTCGGCGAACGCGTCGATCTCCCAGATGATCGTGGCCTGCGGCCAATGTCCGTTGTAGGGGGTCGTCTCCCAGATCGCGAACAGCCTGGCCCCGAGCTCGCTCATCATCGGGTGGTACACGGCGCTGAACTCGGCGACGAACTCGTCGCCGCGGGCCGATCCGAGATCGACGGTCTCGTGCAGATAGAGCAGAGTGTGGCTGTGGTATTTCTTCATGTTCACGACATGCTCCTGGTTGACAGCTGCACCCAGCGAGCGTGACACTTGTCGCGTGTTTTGTAAAGTCACGAAATGACCTTGACCTCGTTGGCGGACGGTTTCTGCTTCGGTGAGGGCCCCCGCTGGTTCGAAGGCCTGGTGTGGTTCTCCGACATGCTCGGCGAGGCGGTACACACGGTGACCCTCGACCGCGAGATGAGCACCCTGGCGCTTCCCGGGCATGCGCCGTCGGGCTTGGGTTTTCGCCCCGACGGGACGCTGCTGATCGTGTCGACCGAACGCCGACAGATCCTCGGGTACGACGGCGAGTCCGTGGTGACGGTCGCCGACCTGGCCGACGTCGTCCCCGCCGCCCTCGGCGACATGGTGATCGACCGGCACGGGTGCGCCTATGTCGGCTCGCAGGCCCGCGAGGGCGGGCTGATCGTGCGTGTCGACGCCTCGGACGGGACCTTCGAGGTGGTCGCCGGCGACCTGGAGTTCCCGAACGGCATGGTGTTGACGCCCGACGGCACGACGTTGATCGTCGCCGAGTCCACGGGCCGGCGGCTGACGGCCTTCGACGTGGCCGACGACGGAATGCTGGGCGGCCGCAGGGTGTTCGCCGACGGGCTGGACGGCCCGCCGGACGGGATCTGCCTGGACGACGACGGCGGGGTGTGGGTCGGCATGACGCTGGCCCACCAGTTCGAGCGGATCGTCGAGGGCGGCGAGGTCACCGACCGCATCGACATCGGTGAGCGGACCGCGATCGCGTGCGCGCTCGGCGGACCCGAGGGCCGCACGCTGTTCTTGGTGACCACCCCCGACGCGTATCCCGATCGGGTCCGCGGCACGCTGCTGTCCCGTCTCGACGCCACCACCGTCGACGTGCCGGCCGCCGGTTTCGTCGCCGACGCGCATCTGCACTGACCAGGAACTGAAAGGGTTGCCCGTGTCCGAC
Source organism: Mycolicibacterium parafortuitum (assembly GCF_010725485.1). NCBI lineage: Bacteria > Bacillati > Actinomycetota > Actinomycetes > Mycobacteriales > Mycobacteriaceae > Mycobacterium > Mycolicibacterium parafortuitum. The sequence goes on from NZ_AP022598.1 coordinate 5,213,820, forward strand.
TCCTATTACGAACTCCTCGACACCGACGGCGAGTTCGGCGAGAAGTTCGCCGCGACGGACTTCGTGCGCAGCACGTGGTCAGCGGCCATCCAGCACGCGGCGCCGGTTTCGGCACTACTGGTGCGGGGGCTGGAGCACTGCGAACGTCGCGACGACACCCGGTTGAGCCGGGTGCTGGTCGACCTGCTCGGCCCGGTGCCCGCCGAGGGCGACTTCTGGGTGCGCACCCGCCGGGAACGTGCGGGCAAGCAGATCGAACTCGTCAGCGCCGAGATGCTCGCCCCAGGCCCCGACGGCGCTCCCCGGCCGGTCGCCAAGGCCAGTGGCTGGCGGCTGCAGACCCTCGACACCGCGGCCGCGGAGCACGCCCCGGCCGAGCCGCTGCGCCCCGTCGAGGAAGCCCGCAGCCGAGACATGAAGAAGGACTGGGACAAGAATTACGTCCACAGCCTGGACTGGCGGTGGCTGACCATGCCGATGGGCGATGGGCCGGGTGAGTCGTGGATCAAACCCGAGGTGGACCTCGTCAGTGGCGAGACGATGACGCCGCTGCAGCGGTTGTTCGCCGTCGCCGATGACGCCAACGGCATCGGCACCAAGCTCGACATCCGCAAGTGGACGTTCCTGAACACCGATCTCGCGGTGCACATCCACCGGGTACCCGAGGGCGAGTGGATCGGGATCCGCGCCGAAACCAATTACGGCCCGGACGGAATCGGCACCACGCTGGGCCGGCTCTTCGACCAGACCGGTGCGATCGGGGCGATCCAGCAGTCCGTGCTGGTGCGCCCCCGCTGATTACTCGGTGAGGCTGAGTGCGGCTGCGGGACACTGGGTGACCGCCTGCCGCATGCGGTCGCGATCCGATTCGGGACGTTCGGAGTCGTGGATCACGAGGGTGCCGTCGTCCTGCACCTCGAACACGTCGTCGGCGATGGATTCACAGATGCCATGGCCGGTGCACTTGGCGAGATCTACCACGACCTTCACCCGAACAGCGTGACACTCGGCCGATAATTTGTAAAGCTGTAACCATGCCGCAGTCGGTGCCGGATCCCCGAGATCCGGACAACGCGACGCGCCAGCGCATTCTGGCCGCCACCGCAGAGGTGCTGGGCCGCAACGGCACTGCCAAATTGTCGCTGTCCGAGGTGGCCAGCCAGGCCGGGGTGTCGCGACCGACCCTGTACCGGTACTTCGCCGACAAACGCGACCTGCTCGACGTGTTCGTCGTGTGGGAACGGCAGTACTACGAGCGCGCGATCGCCGAGGCCACCGCGGAGTTGCCCAGGCACGAACGCCTCGACGCCGCGCTGCGGGTCATCGTCGAGAACCAGTTGTCGTACCCCGGGCTGCGCATGATCGACGTGGAACCCGACGAGGTGATCCGGCGGATGGCCGAGGTGCTGCCGCTGATGCGGGAGCGCCTGCAGCGGTTGTGCACCGGCCCCGACGCGCAACTGGCGGCGGCCACCGCCGTGCGCGTCGCGATCTCGCAGTACCTGGTGCGCAGCGACGACACCGACGACTTCCTCGCCCAGTTACGCCACGCCGCGCGGGTCAGGCTCGATCGGTAAGCACTGCCGGTCACGTGGAGCGGTTCGTCCGCTGAGCGATCTCGGTGAGCACCTCGTCGGTGTGTTCCCCGAGTTCCGGTGCGCTGCTGCGCATCTCGACCGGGGTACCGTGAAAGTCCGCCGGGGTGGCCACCATCGGCACACTGCCGGCCTCGTCGTCGGGCACGTAGACGATCCCGCCGGCGGCGTGGAACTGCTCGTCGGCGAGCACGTCCTCCATCGAGTTGATCGGCGCCCAGAACACATCCGGGTGCGCGGCGAACACCTCGGCCCACTCGTCGAGGGTCCTGGTCGCGAAGATCTCGTCGAGCTCGGCGATCAGCGTCTGCGCGTTGGCCGCGCGCGCCCGCCCGGTGGCGAACCGGTCGTCGGCGAGCCAGTCGGTGCGTTGCACCGCGGCACACAGTGCGGGCCAGTGCCGCTCACCTTGCAGGCCCACCAGCCAGAACCGCCTGCCGTCGCCGGCGGTGTAGTTGTTCATGCACGGGTTGCCCATCGACTCGCGCTGCCCGATCGCGATCGGTGCGCCGGTGATCAGGAACGTGGTCAGGTCGAAGCTGACGGTGTAGGCGCCCTGCCGATACAGCGACGTGGTCACCAGCTGCCCTTCCCCGGTGCGCGTGCGCGCGACGAGCGCGGCGCAGATCGCACCCGCCAGTGTCGTGCCCGCGGTGTGGTCGCCCATGCCGCCGCGCTGGAACGGCGGTGTCTGCCCGGGCCGCGTCAGCAGATGGGCCAGACCCGCCCTGGCCCAGAACGCCGCGACGTCGTAGGCCGGCCGGTCGGCGTCGGGGCCCTCCCCGCCGTACCCGGTGATCAACCCGTACACCAGGCGCGGGTTCATCCGCGCGACGGCCTCGAAATCCAGCCCGATGCGTTGCAGCGCCCCGGCCCTGATGTTGGTCACGAACACGTCGGCGTCCTCCAGCAGCGCCCGCGCGCTGTCCCGGCCCGCCGGCGTGGTCAGGTCCAGCACCACACTGCGCTTGTTGCGGTTGTCCATCTGGAACGGCGGGCTCACGTGGTGGCGGTCGGTGGGCGCGATCCCGAGCATCCGGCCGAAGGTGCGGGCCGGGTCACCGGCCGGGGGCTCGATCTTGACGACGTCGGCGCCCCAGTCCGCGAGGATGCCGCCGGCCGCCGGTCCGGCCACCCACACCCCGAGTTCGACGACCCGGACGCCCTCCAGCGGACCCGCCATACCGTGTTCCCTTCCGAAAATGCGAGACGCTTTACAGTTCACCGCTATCTTGTAAAGCATCCCCGTGTTGCCGGCCCAAGCCTAGGAGGCTCGCGTTGCCCGTCCCGACCCACCGGATCGCACCTGCGCTGGGCCTCGCCTCGCATCTTGGTCGCGGAGTGCGCCGAATCGGCACCGACACGCTCATCGGGCGGCTGCTGTCGATGCCGCGCACGGTCGGCGATCTCGACCCGGCGGCGATGTCGGCCCTGCTGGGCCGGCCGGTGACCGAGGTGTCGGTGCTCGACGGAGACGCCGGCACGTCGTCGCGGGCGCGGCTGGCCCTGACCGGACGCGGCGTCCCGCCGACGGTGTTCGTCAAGATGGCCGCCGAGACGGTCGCGACCCGGCTGATGGGCGAACTGGGTAACCTCGCCGAAACCGAGACCCGGTTCTACCGCCTGCTCGCGCCGGAGCTGTCCGGGCTGCCGCACTGCCACGGCGGCCGGTTCAGCCCGGTCACCGGCCGCTACGTGCTGGTGCTGGAGGACCTGGCCGTCAGCGGTTGCGAATTCCCCGACACCCTGCACCCGATCGACGCCGACCGGGCCGCACAGGTGGTCGAGCTGCTCGCGCGGCTGCACGCGACGTTCTGGGGCAGAGTTCCCGGCTGGCTGTACTCGGCGTCGCAGGACAGTGCGTCCCTGCTCACCGCGCCACTGCTGAAGACCTCGGCCCGCAGGCTCGCCGAGCGCACCGACCTGCCGATCGGGCGCGGCCGCTTCATCGACGAGAACTACCGCGCGGCCGCGGCGCTGATCGACCGGGCGCCGCACACCGTCATGCACGGGGACGCCCACCCCGGCAATCTGTACTTCCGGGACGGGCAGCCCGGGCTGCTGGACTGGCAGGCCGTCCGGCGCGGCCACCCCAGCCGCGAACTCGCCTACACCCTGATCACCAGCATGACCACCGACAGCCGACGCGATACCCAGCGCGATCTGCTCGACGTGTACCGCGGCGCGCTGTCGGCCGGCGGCGGCCCCGACCTCGACCGCGACGAGCTGTGGGACCGGTACCGGCAGAGTGCGCTGTACCCGTACGTGGCGGCGCTGATCACCGCGGGCATGGGCGGTATGCAGGACGAGACGATCGCACTCAAGGGACTCGCACGGGCGCTGGAGGCGCTCGACGACCTTGAGACGACCGCACTGTTGCAGAAGAGCTTGTGACCGACACCGCTTGTGACCGACACCGCCCCGCGCGCCGTCCGCCACGGGACGGGCCACGCTTTACGATCGACACCGAACCCGTAAGTGAGGCCGGTACGTGAACCAACCTGTCAGTGACACCAACGGCACCGACGACATCTCGACGCGGCAACGCATCCTGGTCGCGACAGCCGAGGTACTCGGCCGTAGCGGGCAGACGAAACTGAGCCTGTCCGAGGTCGCGCTGCAGGCCGGCGTCTCGCGCCCCACGCTGTATCGCTGGTTCGCCGACAAGGCGGCCCTGCTGGAGGCGTTCGGCGTATACGAGCGCGAGATGTTCGAGACCGGGATCATGAAGGCGACCGCGGGCCTGCGCGGCACCGAACGCGTCGACGCGGCAATGCGGTTCATCGTCGAATACCAGCAGTCCTATTCCGGCGTCCGGCTCGTCGACATCGAACCCGAGGTCGTCATCTCCCGGTTGTCCCACATCATCCCGCTGATGCGCGCGCAGTTGGAGAAACTGCTGCCCGGCGCCAACGGCGCGGTCAAGGCCGCCACCGCGGTCCGGGTCGCGGTCTGCCACTACATCGTGCGCGCCGACGACGACGACCAGTTCCTGGCCCAGCTGCGGCATGCCGTGGGCATCCGCCCCGCTGACTGATCGATCGACCAACTGGCTGACAGTCAGCCCAAAATTTGTAATGCTGTGGCGATGACGACAACGGAGACCGAGACCGGGGTGCTCGCCGGCGACGAGCGCATGCTCATCGACGGCGAACTGCAATTGACCGGCAGCGGCGCCACATTCGACGTGATCCACCCGGCCAGCGAACAGGTCGCGGGCACGGCGACCGACGGCACCGTCGACGACATGGCCCGCGCCGTCGGGGCCGCGCGCCGCGCGTTCGACGAGACCGACTGGTCGCGCGACCTGGACTTCCGTTACCACTGCCTGACCCAGCTGCACGAGGCGCTGGAGCGCAACAAGGAACGCCTGCGCCGCATCCTGATCACCGAGGTCGGCTGCCCGGTGACGGTGACCGGCAGTCAGATCGAGAGCCCGATCGACGAGGTCAAGCACTGGGCCGAGCACGGCCGCAACTTCGACTACCTCGTCGACAACGGCCTGCACGACACTCCGCTCGGCCCGGCCCGGCGCAAGATCCACTACGAACCCGTCGGCGTCGTCGGCGCGATCACGCCGTGGAACGTGCCGTTCTACCTCAACATCGCCGAGACGGTGCCCGCGCTGATGGCCGGAAACACCGTGGTGCTCAAGCCCGCTCAGCTCACCCCGTGGTCGGGCACCGAGTACGGCCGGATCGTGGCCGAGGAGACCGACATCCCCGCCGGGGTGTTCAACGTCGTGGTGTCCAACGCCAACGAGGTCGGAGCCGCGCTGTCGGCCGACCCCCGGGTCGACATGATCACGTTCACCGGCTCGACAGCGACCGGGCGGGCGATCCTGGCCGCCGGCGCGCCGACGGTGAAGAAGACGCTGCTCGAGCTCGGCGGCAAGTCCGCCCACATCGTGCTCGACGACGCCGACTTCAACACCGCGCTGTCGATGGCCGCGATGATGGCGTGCGTGATGTCGGGCCAGTCCTGCATCCTTCCGAGCCGGATCCTGTTGCCGCGCAGTCGTTATGACGAGGGCATCGAGATCCTGAAGACGATGATGGAGAATTTCGCCGTCGGCGATCCGTGGACCCCGGGCATCATGCAGGGCCCCCAGATCAGCGATACCCAGCGCCAGAAAGTGCTGGGCCTGGTCAAGTCCGGCATCGACTCCGGCGCTCGCCTGGTCACCGGCGGCGGGATTCCGGAGAACCTCCCGGTCGGCTACTACACGCAGCCGACGCTGCTCGCCGACGTCGACCCCGACTCTCAGGTGGCCCAGGAGGAGATCTTCGGCCCGGTGCTGACCGTGACCCCCTACGGCACCGACGACGAGGCCGTCGCGATCGCCAACAACACGATCTACGGCCTGTCCGGCGAGGTCAGCGGCGGCGATCTGGAGCGCGCCTTCAACATCGCGACCCGGATGCGCACCGGCAACGTGACCATCAACAGCAAGAGCCACTTCGGCATCGGCAGCCCGTTCGGTGGCACCAAGCAGTCCGGTCTGGGCTACCGCAACGGCGAAGAGGGCTACAAGGAGTACCTCGACGCCAAAACCATTGGCATGCCGGATCAGTGACGCGATGAGCGAGGTTTCGACGGTCGCCGACGAGCTGGAGATCCGGGCACTGCTGAGCCGCTACGCCCGCGGCGTGGACACCAAGGACTGGGAGCTGTACCGCTCGGTGTTCACCGAGGACGCACGGATCGACTACTCGTCGGCCGGTATCCCGCCGGGTTCACGCGACGAGATCGCCGACCTGTTCAGCAAGGCCTTCGCGGCGATCCCGTGGACGATGCATTACATCACCAACGTCGAGACGGAGATCGACGGCGACACCGCCACCGTGCGCGCGATGTTCTACAACCCGATGCAGCTGCCCGGAATGACCGAGCAAAGCTGTTGTGGCGGTTATTACTTCCATGATCTGGTGCGCACGCCCGCCGGCTGGCGCAGCCGCCATCTGCGCGAGGACAACGTGTGGTTCGTCAACAGGCCGGGCACGCCGTCGTGATGCGTCAGCCCTGAGCGGCCAACTGCCCGCATGCGGCGGCGATCTCGCGACCGCGGGTGTCGCGCACGGTGCAGGACACGCCGCGCTCGCGGACCCGGCGGACGAACTCACGCTCGACCGGTTTGGGACTGGCGTCCCATTCACTGCCCGGGGTCGGGTTCAGCGGGATCAGGTTCACGTGCACCAGCGGGCCCAGCTTGCCGTGCAGCTTCTTACCGAGCAGATCCGCGCGCCACGGCTGATCGTTGACATCGCGGATCAACGCGTACTCGATCGACACCCGGCGCCCCGTCACGTCGGCGTAGTAGCGCGCCGCGTCGAGCACCTCGTCGACCTTCCAGCGGTTGTTCACCGGCACCAGCGTGTCACGCAGCTCGTCGTCGGGGGTGTGCAACGACAGCGCGAGCGTCACGTTGAGCCTCTCGTCGGCGAGCTTGCGGATCGCCGGAGCCAGCCCGACCGTCGAGACGGTGACCGAGCGCGCCGAGATTCCGAAGCCGCTGGGCGGTGCGGCGGTGATCCGCCGGACCGCGGCGACCACCCGGTTGTAGTTGGCCAGCGGTTCGCCCATGCCCATGAAGACGATGTTCGACAGCCTGCCACCCTCGCGGTCCCTTAGTTCCGCGGCGGCGAAGCGGACCTGTTCGAGGATCTCGGCGGTCGAAAGGTTGCGCTTCAGGCCGCCCTGGCCGGTCGCGCAGAACGGGCAGGCCATCCCGCAGCCGGCCTGTGACGAGATACACACGGTGTTGCGGTCGGGATAGCGCATCAGCACCGACTCGAACGTCGTCTTGTCGTTGGCTCGCCACAGCACCTTGCGGGTCTCGCCGCGGTCGCATTCGATCTCGCGGGCCGGCTCCAGCAGCGCCGGGAACAGCGCCGCACCCACCTGGTCGCGGACCGCCGCCGGCAGGTCGGTCATCTGCTGCGGATCGGCGATCAGCCGGCCGAAATACTGGTTGGCCAGCTGTTTGCCTCGGAACGCCGGCAACCCGAGGTCGGCGACGGCCGATGCGCGCTCGGCGTCGGTGAGGTCGGCGAAGTGCCGCGGCGGCAGCGCGCGGCGCGGGGCATCGAAGACAAGCGGCAGTGGATTCGGCATGACTGCCGTCCAGTATCCCCTGCTGACGGCCGCTCAGGCCAACAGCGCGAGCACGATCCAGGTGGCGACCGCCGACGGCAGCATCGCGTCGATGCGGTCCATCATGCCGCCGTGGCCGGGCAGCAGGTTGCTCATGTCCTTGATGCCGAGATCGCGCTTGAACTGCGATTCCACCAGGTCGCCGAGCGTTCCGGTGATCACCAGCATCAGACCGAGTGCGACACCGGCCCACCACGGCTTGTCGAGCAGGAAGACCACGGCCACCACCGAGGCCGTGACACCGAACAGCAGCGATCCGGCCAGCCCCTCCCAGGACTTCTTCGGGCTGATCGCCGGGGCCATGGTGTGCTTTCCGAACAGCACCCCGGCCACGTAACCGCCGATGTCGGAGAACACCACGCCGAGCATCAGGCAGAAGACCCGGTTGGCGCCGTCGTCGGGATAGATCAGCAGCGCGCCGAAGCTGGCGAACAGCGGCACCCAGGTGGCGAGGAACACCGTCGCGGAGATGTCGCGCGTGTAGTTCTGCGGGGTGTGGTTGAGGCCCTGTCCGACCAGCCGCCAGATCATGCACACCACCACGGTGGCCGCGAAGGCGCCCAGCGCGCCGGCCGGGCCGAACGGCCAGGTCAGCCACAGCGTGGCCTGCCCACCGACCAGCAGCGGGATCATCGGAATGCGGTAGCCGGCCTCACCCAGGCGGCTGCAGACCTCGAAGGTGGCGATCGCGACGGCTGCCGCGACCAGGGCCAGCCACAGGTACGGCGCGAAGAGCAGGATCGCGATGAGACCGCCGCCGAGGGCGACACCGACGGCGATCGCTGCGGGCAGATTGCGGCCGGCGCGCGACGACTTCTTCGGCGGCTCGTCGACCGGCTTGGCTTCCACGGGAGTCGAGTGCTGGTCGGTCATCCTCAGACCTCCAGCAGCTCGCCTTCCTTGTGCTTGACCAATTCGTCGACCTGGCTGGTGTACTGGTGGGTGCTCTTGTCGAGGTCCTTCTCGGCGCGGGTGACCTCGTCCTCGCCGGCGTCGCCGTCCTTCTTGATGCGCGCCAGCTCCTCCATCGCCTTACGGCGGATGTTGCGGATCGACACCTTGGCGTCCTCGCCCTTGGACTTGGCCTGCTTGACCAGGTCACGGCGGCGTTCCTCGGTCAGCTGCGGAATGGACACCCGGATGATGTTGCCGTCGTTGGTCGGGTTGACGCCCAGGTCCGAGTTGCGGATCGCGTCCTCTATGGGGCGCAACTGGCCGGCTTCGTAGGGCTTGATCACCACCATGCGCGCCTCCGGCACGTTGATGCTGGACAGCTGGGTGATCGGGGTCGAGGCACCGTAGTAGTCGATGTGGATCCGGTTGAACATGCCAGGGTTCGCGCGGCCGGTACGAATCGACGCCAGGTCGTCCCGTGCCACCGACACGGCCTTCTCCATCTTCTCCTCGGCATCGAAGAGGGTTTCGTCGATCACTGTGTAATCTCCCGTCGCTGTCGCCCGCCGGTCACGTGGTGACCAGCGTTCCGATCTTCTCACCCGCGACCGCGCGAGCGATATTGCCATCGGTGAGCAGGTTGAACACCAGAATCGGCATTCCGTTGTCCATGCACAAACTGAACGCCGTCGCGTCGGCCACCTTGAGGCCGCGGTCGATGACCTCACGGTGGGTGATCGCGGTGAGCATCTCCGCATCCGGGTTGATCCGCGGATCGTCGGTGTAGATGCCGTCGACGGCCTTGGCCATCAGCACCACCTCGGCACCGATCTCCAGCGCGCGCTGCGCCGCGGTGGTGTCGGTGGAGAAGTAGGGCAGGCCCATGCCTGCACCGAAGATGACCACGCGACCCTTCTCCAGATGCCGCACCGCGCGCAGCGGGATGTACGGTTCGGCGACCTGCCCCATGGTGATGGCGGTCTGCACGCGGGTGTCGATCCCTTCCTTCTGCAGGAAGTCTTGCAGTGCAAGGCTGTTCATCACGGTGCCGAGCATGCCCATGTAGTCGGAGCGGGTTCGCTCCATACCGCGCTGCTGCAACTGGGCGCCCCGGAAGAAGTTCCCGCCGCCGATCACCACCGCGACCTGGGCACCGCTGCGCACCACCTCGGCGATCTGGCGCGCGACCTGGGCCACCACGTCGGGGTCGAGTCCGACCTGGCCGCCGCCGAACATCTCACCGCCCAGCTTGAGCAGCACTCTGGAAAAGCCGGGCCTGTGCTCGGGGGTCTGGTCGGCGACTGGGTCCGCCATCGGGCTCCTTCCGGTCCGCAGACGAGGTTGCCCTCGACAAGACGACCCCCCAATCCTGCCAAACCCGGCGCCATCCGCTGGCGATTGGGGCCCGTTGCACCGCGACCGCGCGTGTCTGTGCGCCGACACGCCGCCGCGGCTGGCATCCGACGCACGCTCGCCGCCGACCACCGTCACATTCGCGGCGCCTGTCTCGTCTTCTCTGAGACCGACGCCCCCCCGAGGAGACCGTAATGGCGACGACCCGGACCACGCTGAACAAAGCCGCACCCGATGCGTACAAGACCACCATCCTGCTGTCCGAGCAGGCTGACGCGGCCGCGCTGGACGCCGGCGTCGCCCCGTTGACCCTGGAGCTGGTCCGGATCCGCGTCTCACAGCTCAACGGGTGCGCGTTCTGTCTGCGGACGCACACGCGCGACGCATTGACCAAAGGTGAGACCACCGATCGGCTGGCCGTGCTGTCGGCGTGGCGGGAGACGGGCTACTTCTCGCCCGCCGAGCGTGCGGCGCTGGCGATCGCCGAGGAGATCACCCACATCGGCGCACCGGCGCACGGCGCCGACGACAACATCAGCGACATCAGCGCCGTGAGCGCACAGCAGGCCGCCACGCTGCGCTGGGTCGCGGTGGTGATCAACGCGCTCAACCGCATCGCGATCTCCAGTCACTACCCGGTCAAACCCTGACCTGGCAGCGCCGGCGTGACTACCCGGCGTGGCAGGACTTCGGCGGGGACGGCGGCAGGTCCAACGCCGGGTTGCCGTCGAAGAACCCGACCGGCTTGAGCTTGAACCCGGTGTAATGGCACGGCATCACCGGCCAGTCCTCCGGGCACACCACGTGATGGGCGCCCACGGTGTACCAGAGCACCACGTCGGTGTTCTCCAGTGGCGCGTCGTCGGCGATGTACTGCGGCAGTCCCTGCGCCTCGGCGCACTGATACATGTAGTCGCCCGCGGCGTACAACTCGTCCGGGTCGTAACGCGTCACCCACAGATTGTGCTGGACGAACCGGGCGCGGTCGTAGATCACCGAACCCTCCTGCACCATCACCGGGACGACGTCCTTGGGCATGATCTTGTAGCCCACCGGACTGCCGAGTTCGTTGCGCTTGTTGGGGTTGACCACCTTCCAGTAGCGGCCCGTCGAATGCTCCCAGTTCCGCGCCCCCTCGGCCTCCGAGGCGACCAGGGTGTCGCGGGTGATCCACGCGTTGTGGTGCGGGTTGAGCGCCGGATCCGGCTCCGGAATCGAATCCACCTCGTACACACTGTTTCCCGGTCCGTCGACGTTCATGTCGAGCCGGAAGTTGAAGAAGTGTTGGTGGTTCGGGCCGTACATGCCGGGGGCCACCATCTTGCCCCACCGCGGTGTCTCTCCGTCGGGCACCGCACCGGTGGTCAGCACGCCGGTGAGCTTGACCTCGACCTCGATCGACGCATCGTTGTAGAAGTACCAGAAGAAGCCGTATTCATAGTTGCCGACGGTGCAGATCATCGAGATCACCAATCGCCGCGAGCGCCGCACCTCGACCTCCCCGGTGCGGAAATCGGTGTGCTTCCAGGAGATCCCGTAGTCCTCCTCGTGCATACAGATCGCATTCGGGATGGTCACCGCGTTGCCGTCGGAGTCGTTGACCGTGGCATCGAAGTAGTGGATCTCACCGAGACAGTCACAGCCCAGCCGCAGCGGGTTGGCGGAAAAGCCCATCCCGACCTCACCCATGTCGAAGACGTTCTTGTTCCAGTGCGTCGGCGACGAATCGCCGTAGGGCACCACCATCTCCGACAGCGCGCCGCGATACATGATCGGGCGGACCGTCCCGCGATCGGTGTAGCTGACGTCATGCAACGTCAGGCCCTCGCGGGGATTGAAGCCGATGCGCAGCGACCACTTCTGCCACGTCACACGCCAGCCGTCGACGGAGAAGCTGGGCCCGTCCGGCTGGATGATCTCCAGAGGTTTGACGCCGTCCCGGAACTCGCCGAACGCGGGCCGGTTGTCGGTGTCGAACATGAACTCCGAGGTGTAGTTGCCCGCCTTCGGGGGCAGCGGCACCACGCCGTGGTCCTCGATGTCCATGACCGACATGGTGTCCAGGTTGAACCTGACGATCAGGCCTTCGACGGGCCGCGCGTAGCCGTTCTCCCCCGGCGCGGCCCGCACGAACGTCAGCGGTCGACAGATCAGCGGTGAGCTCTCGTAATCGTCCTGCTGACCGTAATAGCCTGCGGGCCAGGGGTCGATCATCGCCAGACTGAAGTCGGTGACGCCGCGCCGGCGCATCGCCTCCTGCCACCGCGGGTCTTCGCGGACCTTCTCCTCGACGCCGGTCATGTGCTCGACGAGGTAGGACGGGAACCGTCCCGGCACCGCGGTCCAACTCTCGACGACGCTGGCGCTCAGATCCACGACGGCCTCGTAGATGGTCTTCGCGTCATACATCGACAGGAACGCCCGGCGCGGTACCGCAACGTCCGGATCGAAGGTCAGCGTCGCGGTCTTGGCCGGTTCGGCGAGCTGGATCATCACGAATCGCAACGTCTCCGTGGCATATTCGGAGGACATCACCACAGCAGCCGCCGCCTCGATCTCCGCGCCGGTCAGCGGGTCGAGCGGATGGCGACCATGGCCGGTGGCCGGGTCCGCGCCGAGCCTGGTGTCCTCGAGTGTCATTTCGCTGATTCCTCTGCTTCCTTGTCGATTTCGAAAACCGCGAGGTGAGCGAGCGCGTCCTCCTGGCTCACCTTGTGCGCCGAACGCCTGCCGAAGATGTAGACCGTCAGGCCGAGGGCGAACATGCCCAGGCTGATCAGGCCCACCCAGGTCATCCAGGTGGCCTGCGGCACGTCGATCCACGGCGTGACGAACGAGTAGTAGATGCCGCCGATGGTGGCGAGCGTGCCGACGACCACCGTGATCCAGACCCCGGTCATGCCGCCGGGGATGCGCCAGAACTGTTCGTTGGCATAGCGATCCGCGTACTTCTTGCGCGCGATGACGACCGGGATCAGGAAGAAGAACCCGGAGATCAGCCACACCGTGGACAGACCGCCCTGCAGGTAGACCGTCACGTTGGCCATGCTGCTCTGCGAGTAGAGGCCGACCAGGATCAGCGACGAGATCACGCCCTGGATCAGCACGGCGGTCACCGGGTTACGGGTTCGCGGGTTGAGATGGGTGAAGATGCGCGGCAGATGGCGTTCCAGGCCGGACACGAAGATCAACCGGGAGTACGCGACCTGGTAGGTCATCAACGCCACGACGACGATGAATGCCAGTACGACGGCGCAGATCTCCATCAGGCCGGGGAATCCCGCGACGTCGAGCATGCCGACCACACCGGTCACCGGATCGATCTGGTCGCCGGGCAGCGCCATCATCGTGCCCAGCGTGGTGAGCAGGTAGATGGCCACCAGTGCGGCCGACCCCCACAGGATCATCTTCGGCCCGCTTTTGCGCACCGACAGGAACTCCGCGCCCATGTTGTACGGGGTTTCGACGCCGAGCAGGTAGAGCAGCACCGTGCCGTACAGGAAGCCGGCCACCGCGAAGTTCGGGATGGTCGCCTCGGCCCAGCTGAACGGCGTGGCCGAGCCGTTCTCGACGGCGAACAGCAGCCCCGAGATGAAGATGGTCAGCGTCAGGATGCCGTAGACGACGAAGACGATGTTCATGATCTTCTGGTTGGCCGCCAGTTTCGCCAGCGCCAGCCCGATCACCGTCCACAGGATCACCAGCTGCAGGATGATGCTCACCGTCAGGCCGAGCTCGGCGTGGAAGGCCAGCAGCAGAAACTGCAGCACCACCGCGGGCGAGGATGCGGCGTTGAGGATCACCGGAACCCAGGACAGGTAGCCGCCGATGAAACCCCAGGTCTCGCCCATGGTCCGGGTCGCCCAGATGTACACCCCACCCTGGCCCGGCCACAGGTTGCCGAGCTCGACGACGGCCATGCCCGCCGGGACCAGGAAGGTGAGGATGCCCAGCACCCACATCGGGATCGCGGTCCAGCCGCCGCCCGCCATCACCGAGGAACCGGTGATCCAGCAGATGATGAACACGTACGCGGCGGTGAGCCCGAACGTGGTCATCACCTTGGGCAGGATCTGCTCGGGGACCAGCTCGGTGGTCATCAGCTTGTCACGCTCGGCCGACGGCGGCGCGGGCTCTGTTTGTGTCATGTCGTAACTCCCCTTTTGCTCGGTCAGTTGACGATCTGTCCGTCTTTCATCCGGACGACACGGCTCGCTTCGTCGGCCACCGTGGGGTCGTGGGTGCTCGCGACCACGGTGACGCCCATGGTGGAGCACAGGTCGCGCAGCATGCGCACCACCGTCTCGCCGGTGCGGTGGTCGAGGTTGGCGGTCGGTTCGTCGGCGAGCACGAGGGTCGGGTTGCTGATCAGCGACCGCGCGATCGCGGTGCGCTGTTGCTCGCCGCCGGACATCTTGGTCGGCTGGTGGTTGATGCGGTGTCCGAGGCCGACCAGCTCGAGGAGATCGACGGCCCTCTGGCGCAAAGCTTTCCGGTCATACGGTTCGAACATCAGCGGAAGCTCGACGTTCTCGACGGCCGACAAGAACGGGATCAGGTTGTAGCTCTGAAAGATGAACCCGATGGTGTCGTGACGCAACGCCGCGTATTGACTCTCGGTGAGCGTGGCCGTGTCGGTGCCCGCGATGGTGACGCGGCCCTTGGTGGGGCGGTCGAGTCCGCCGATGATGTTGAGCAGGGTGGACTTCCCGCTGCCGCTCGGACCCATCAGGCACACGAATTCACCCGGCATCACGGTCAGTTCGGCCGCCATCAACGCTTTGACGACCTCGTCGCCGAGTTTGTGCAGCTTCCACACGTCCGAGATCTCGATCACCGGTGCGACTGCGGCACCATCTTCGGTCGGCGTGCGGGCTGAATCGTCGAGCGTGGTCATCGTCAGCCTCCTGCGGCGAGGGATCGGACCGGTGGCCGCGAGGCGGCCCTGTAGGTCGGGATGATGCTGGTGGCGAGTGCGGCGACGATGCTGACGGCGGTCGCGACGGCGGCGCCGTACGCCAGCCCCGGGTAGGACACGCCGCTGGCCACCAGCCCGGTCATTCCGAGCGCCGCACCCGTGCCGACCGCCAGCGCCGCGCCGGCCAGCGCACCCAGGACGGCGGATACGACCGGTTCGACGAGCAGTGCGGCCACGACCGGGGCCCGGGGTACACCGGTGGCCGCCAGCACACCGAGTTCGCGGGTGCGATGGGCGACGGTGCGGGTGGTGGCCACCGCGACCTCGGCGACCCCGACCAGCAGCACGGTGACCGCGATCAGCAGCACGGCCCGCGAGATCTCGGCGGCGTGGCCGAGAGACGCCGACTGGGCGCGGATGCCGGCGGACATCCCGAAGACGAGGACCACCAGGAATGCCCCGGTGGCCGTGGTGACGGCGGGCAGCACCATGTCGCGGGCCCGGCGGCGCGCCGCCAGCCAGCCGTAGGCGAGCCCGCGCCGGGCACTCATCTGCACTCTGTTCTTCGCGCGAGCGCTCATCTGCCCCCCTCTGTTCTTCGCGCGAGCGCTCATCACCGGCACTCCAGCAGTGCCACCGGCCGCTGCTGCAGCAGCCGGTGCACCGGGACCAGCGCACCGACGATGGCCATAGCGGGCAGGAACATCGCCGTCAGCGCGGCGCCCTGCAGCCACGCGCCGAGCGAAGCGATACTCGGAATGACCAGTGCCACAGCGACTCCCGCAGCAACCACACCGATGAGGTAGGCGGCCAGGAAGACCACGGCGGATTCGACGAGGAAGAAGTACAGCACTTCGTCGGCCAGTCCGATGCTGGACATGATGCCGAATTCCCGGCGCCGCTCGGTGACCGCGGCCAGGAACGACGAGACTGCGATGACGAATCCCAGACCCAGCCCGATCGTCGAGATCAGGCCGAGCGTCGACCCGGTCACCTTCCCCGAGAACAACGCGGAGTACTTCTGGGCGAAGGTCAGCGGCCCCGATCCGCCGACCGTGTCGTAGATCAGCCCTTCACCGGCCGGGTCCGGCCGGACGGCGGGATCCGGTGCCGAGGGCAAGCCGACCGCGGCACCGAACATCGAGCCCAGATCGCGACGCTGTTCCAGCCCCGGGGGCGCGTGCACGACCCACCATCCGTTGTCGCCGACGAGCGAGCGTGCCTGCGCCGCGGGGACCGTCATGGACTGGCCTTCGCCGGTGATCGCCGCGGTGAGGTGCTGATCTCCGACGGCAAGCACATCCCCGTCCTGCACCGACAGGCGGTCGGCCAGTGCGCGCCCCAACTCCGCTCGGCCGCTGGGAATCTCGTCGGATCCGCGCAAGGCCACCGCTTCGCCGTCGAGATCGATCACCCCGGAGGCGACCCGGGTCGTGTTCCATCCGTCCGGAGCCGTGATCGCGGGCGCGGGACCGTCAGCGACCAGCGCCTGTGCGGCGGGGTCGTAGCGCACTCCGGCGGCGGGCACCACCCACAGTGCGGCGTCACCGAGGACGTCGGCAACCGACTCCTCCCCTGTCGTCGCGAAGCTCGCCGAGATGGTGCGCACAACCGTCACGCACGCGATCGCCAGCGCGATACCGAGCACGGCCAGCACGAATCGTTCGGGACGGCGCCGAATGTTGGCCAGTGCGAACCGGATCAGGCACGTGAAGGTGTTCCCGGATCCGACCGGGATCTGCGCTGAGCGAATTGCCGTGGGCACGTTTCCGGCCCGACTGGTCTCCACGAGAAGCGATGGTGGGAGTCGAAAGTTTCACCCACAGGAGCGCGCGGTCTCGGCCACGTTAACTCGTAGCGGAGCCGGTTACGTCGGGATGTCACGCTTTTCCGAACACGGCGACCACGGAATCCACGCAGCAAATTCTCCTCAGCTGTGTTCGACCCGCCACCTCAGCGCCGGAACATCCGACATATACACCAAATCTATTATCCATCAACAGTTTTCGGACTGAGCCTGCTCGGCACCGACAGCTCAGAAGACCACGCCCGGGAATCAGGACACATCGGGCTCTTCTATTTTCTGAGCGGTTAATTTAGGCTGTGCTTCGTATCAGCAGCACATGCTCAAGAACCAGCGGCATCTGCGGCCACGTACCGCGCCCTGCGGTCTGACCCCCTCGGGCCGCAGGGCGCTTGGCGTCAGGCGTGCAGGCGCGGCCAGGGTTGCGCCTCTTCGAGTTCGAACGCGAGCTCGAGCAGGCGCGCTTCCCGGCCCACGGGCGCGGCGAACATCATTCCGATCGGAAGCCCCGCGGCCGACTGTGCCAGCGGCAGCGAGATCGCCGGTTCCCCCGTCGCGTTCTGCAGTGGGGTGAACGCCACCCAGTCCACCAGGCGATCGACGATCTGCTCATAGGGTGCGCTCGGATCCAGGTGCCCGACCCGCGGCGGCGGATCGGCCAGCGTCGGGGTCAGAAGTACGTCGTGCGCCGCATACAGCTGCGACGTGACACGCCGCACCCGGGCCAGCCGTGCCGTCGCGGCGGGCACTCGATGCAGGTTGCGCGCGGCGTGCCGGTCGAGTCCGAGCGTGAGGTTATCGAGGCGGGTGCGGTCGAAGCTCGGACCGAAGGTGCGCTTGCCCCCGCGCACCAACGCGAACGCCAGGAACGCCCAATAGAGCAGGAAGTCGTCGATGAAGCGCACCGGCACCGGGTTGTCGATCACGGTCACCCGGTGGCCGAGCCGTTCCAGCAGCGCCGCGGTCTTGAGGGTGGCCTCGACGACCTCGACGCCGGCCTCCCGCGAGATGGACTGGGTGCACACCGCCACCCTCAGCCGTTGCCGCCCCGGACCGGTGACGTCACCGATCGGCGGCAGTGCCCGGTTGGCGGTGATCAGCTCCGTCTCGCGGTAGAAGGCCGCGGTATCACGTACCGAACGGGTCACCACACCGTTGGCGACGATGCGCAACGGCATCCGCCGCACATCGGCGTCCAGCGGCAGACGACCCCGCGACGGCTTGAGCCCGACAAGTCCGTTGCAGGAGGCCGGGATCCGTATCGAACCGCCTCCGTCGTTGGCGTGGGCGAGGGGAACCACACCGGCGGCGACGAACGCACCCGAACCCGACGACGACGCACCCGCGGTGTGATCGGTGTTCCACGGATTGCGCACGGGCCCGAGCCGCGGGTGCTCGGCCGCGGCGCTGAACCCGAACTCCGACAGACGGGTCTTGCCCAACGGCACCAGGCCCGTACCGAGGAACGCGCGGGCGAAGTCGCCGTCGGCACGCTCGGCCACCGGATCCCACGCATCGGTGCCGTTCATCGTCGGCATCCCGGCGACCGCGACGTTGTCCTTGACGAACGTCGGCACCCCGTCGAAGAAACCGCCGAACGGGCGGGGCTGGCGGCTGCGCGCCCTGGCGCGGTCGAACGCCCGGTACGCCAGACCGTTGAGCGCCGGATCGACCTTCTCGACGCGGGCGATCGCGGCCTCGACCAACTCGGCCGCCGAGACCGTTCCCGCGCGCAACGCCTGAACCAGGCCCACGGCGTCGAGATCGGCAAGGGCGTCGTCGTCGAACGCAGCGATACGGGTCATGCCGCGACGGTACCGATTCGTCACTCAGCCGGGCGAAGGACGGCTCCGACAGTCATCGCCAGGATCTTCCAGTCCAGCCACAGCGACCAGTTCTCGATGTAGTAGTTGTCCCATTCGGCGCGGTCGGCGATCGAGGTCTGACCGCGCAGCCCGTGCACCTGCGCCCACCCGGTGATCCCGGCCTTGACCCGGTGCCGGTCGCCGTAGCGGGCGATCTGGATGTTGAACAGGTCGACGTACTCGGGCCGTTCGGGCCGGGGGCCTACCAGGCTCATCTCCCCCTTGACGACGTTGAGCAACTGCGGGAGTTCATCCAGCGACGTCTTGCGCATGAACTTGCCGATCGGGGTGCGCCGGTCCTCGCCCTCGACCCCGCCGGGAGCGGAGTCCGTGCCGCGGACGAACTGCGCATCGGACTCCTTGGGCGGGCGCATGGAGCGGAACTTGAGGCAGTTGAACTCGCGTCCGTCGCGCCCGATCCGGGGCTGGCCGAAGAAGATCGGGCCTGGCGAGCTCAACCGCACCAGCAGCATCAGGGTCAGGAACAGCGGCGAGATCAGCACCAGCCCGACCGTCGCGATCACCCGGTCTGACACGTGCTTGGCGGTGAACTGCCAACCACGAGGATTGGTATGCGCCACCGCGATCAGCGGCAGCCCGCCGATATGGTCGATGCGGGACCGCACTCCGATGGTGTCGTAGATGCGGGGAACGATCCACACCGAGAGCCCGCGCTCGTGGGCCACTTTGACCGCCGCAGCCATCGCATCGTCCCTGGTGCGGGAGAACGCGATGATCATGCACTCGGCGCCGGTCCTGGTGATGGCGTCCTCGAGGTCGCCGAGCTTGCCGAGATACGGGATGGTGGCCGGCTTGTCCCGGTCGATGCCCATCATCGGCTCGTCGTCGTCGATCAGCCCGATGGGCTCCAACCCGTATTCCGGCGTGACCTTGAGGCGGTCGACCACCTTGGCCGCCACCATGCCGTTGCCGACGATCACCGTCCGCGCGGTCAACCGGCTGTTGCGGTAGTGGTAGTTGCGGATCGTGATCCACAGCAGCCGTCCGAGCGGTACCAGGACTGCCGCGCACATCCACAACCGCGCGACAGCGGATCCACGGGAGCCGTCGATGAACGGATTGAGCACCAGGCCACTGAGGAGCAGCATCGCGGCCAGCGAGGTGACTGCCTCCACGGTCGGGAGTTCGTCGAGGAACGTCCGCCGCAGCGACCGCCGGTAGAGCCCGCGCGCCGCACTCAGCGCCACCACCGTCGGGGCGAACAGGAACAGCATCCAGGTCGGCGGGATTTGCAGACCGCCGGCGGTCGCCCACGTCATCCCGACGGCAACGGCGAGCGAGCCGGTCGACAAGTCGATCGCCGCTGCAAGGTACGGCTCCCAGCCGTTGTGCTTGTTTCGCTGGGTCAGCTCAACCGGAGCTACCTCTGGAACTCCCCCGTGACCGACAGTGTTTGCCGATCGGGCGGTGTCAACCGTGTCGGTCACGTTGACCAGAACACTTCCCGCAATCCGCCATGCAGACAGATTAACTCCATGGGGTGGGTATCGATGACGATTGCCTGCCCTACGCATCCGCCGATAGCAGGTGGTGTTAGCTGTACGATTTGCCAAAATTGACCAGTTCGAAAACTGGCACATTCTGGTGGAAGCACTATTGCACGCTTTACAAGGTACTCATCACGGATTGGACAAGTTCAGCAACGACCTACTGCGGTCATTTGACTTGTCCAGATCCTGCGATCGGGGGCATTTTCGCCGCGCCGGAACCCGAGAAAACACGAAGCCCCCGAGACCGGTGGTCTCGGGGGCTTCGCGATGTCCGGTGGCGCCTGCCCCAGGGGGCAGGAACCTCGTCAGGCGACAGGCGGGCTAGGCCTGGCCGACCTCGAAGCGGGCAAACCGCGTCACGGTCACGCCGGCCTCGTCCAGAAGCGCCTTGACGGTCTTCTTGTTGTCGGACACCGACGGCTGGTCGAGCAACACGACGTCCTTGTAGTAACCGGTGACCCGGCCCTCGACGATCTTCGGCAGCGCCTGCTCAGGCTTGCCCTCGGCCTTGGCCGTCTCCTCGGCGATGCGGCGCTCGTTGGCGACGATCTCCTCGGGGACGTCCTCACGGCTGAGGTACTTGGCCTTCAGCGCGGCGATCTGCAGTGCGACCGCGTGCGCGGCCTCTTTGCCCTTCGCCGCGTCCGACGCTTCGTACTCGACGAGTACGCCCACCGCGGGCGGCAGGTCGGCGGCCCGCTTGTGCAGGTAGGTCTCGACCTGGCCGTCGAAATACGTCGCTCGGCGCAGTTCCAGCTTCTCGCCGATCTTGGCCGACAGGTCCGCGATGGCCTGCTCGACGGTGGTGTCGCCGAGCTTGGCGGCCTTGAGGGTGTCGACGTCGGTGGCCTTCGCAGCTGCCGCAGCGGCGACGACCTGGTCGGCGACCGCCTGGAACTCGGCGTTCTTGGCGACGAAGTCGGTCTCGGAGTTGAGCTCGATCAGAGCGCCGTCCTTGGCGGCGACCAGGCCCTCGGCGGTGGCGCGCTCAGCACGCTTGCCGACGTCCTTGGCGCCCTTGATGCGCAGCAGTTCGACGGCCTTGTCGAAGTCACCCTCGGCTTCGACGAGCGCGTTCTTCGAATCCATCATTCCGGCGCCGGTCAGCTCCCGGAGGCGCTTGACGTCGGCTGCGGTGTAGTTAGCCATTGCAGTGTTTCCTTTGAGGCGTCGCGAAACGGATTAGGACTGCTCGGGGGCGGCGGCGGTCTCGCCGGCGGCAGCCTCGGGAGCGGCGGTGGTGGCACCGGCCAGCAGCTCCTGCTCCCACTCGGCGAGCGGCTCGGCGGCAGCAGCCTCCGGCTTGTCGGCACCGGACCGGGCCTGCAGACCCTCGGCGACCGCGGAGGCCACCACCTTGGTCAGCAGCGCGGCCGAGCGGATCGCGTCGTCGTTACCCGGGATCGGGTAGTCGACGAGATCGGGATCGCAGTTGGTGTCGAGGATCGCGATGATCGGGATGTTGAGCTTGCGGGCCTCGGCAACGGCGAGGTGCTCCTTGTTGGTGTCGACGACCCAGATCGCCGACGGCACCTTCTGCATGTCGCGGATACCACCGAGGCTGCGCTCGAGCTTGTTCTTCTCGCGCGTCAGCATCAGGATTTCCTTCTTGGTGCGACCCTCGAAGCCACCGGTCTGCTCCATCGCCTCGAGCTCCTTGAGGCGCTGCAGACGCTTGTGGACGGTGGAGAAGTTGGTGAGCATGCCGCCCAGCCAGCGCTGGTTCACATACGGCATACCGACCCGGGTCGCCTCCTCGGCGATGGACTCCTGAGCCTGCTTCTTGGTGCCGACGAACATGATGGTTCCGCCGTGGGCGACGGTCTCCTTCACGAACTCGTAGGCCTTGTCGATGTAGGTCAGCGTCTGCTGCAGATCGATGATGTAGATGCCGTTGCGGTCGGTGAAGATGAACCGCTTCATCTTGGGATTCCAACGACGGGTCTGATGCCCGAAGTGGGCGCCGCTGTCCAGCAGCTGCTTCATGGTTACAACAGCCATGATGGCCATACCTCTTTGTGTTGTCGGTTGTCGTCCGGCATCGGGTGAGCCGGACCCTGGCGTCTGCTTCGAAGCCGGACCCGTCTCTTTCGAGGCGGGACCACCCGGCTTGCGAGGTCACGTGGCCCTTGAACTACGAGAGCCACGTTTCGCGGACGCGCGAAGTCAGCCCGCGCAAACGAGCTGCGGATAGGAGTTTACACGCTGGACAACGGTGCTTTTACCACCGCGCGAAGGCATCCACAGGAGCCGCCACCGAGGCTACCGCGAACCTGGTCCGGTGCGCTGAACTGGGCAGATGCGGATTCTGGCGGCCGGGGTGCTGCTGAGCGTGCTGTGCGCGGCGCCGGCGGGCGCCGACACCGGGCGTCTGCGGTGGCCGATGCAACCCCGACCGGCGGTGGTACGGGCGTTCAACGCCCCGGCGCCGAACTGGCAGCGCGGACACCGCGGGGTCGATCTGGTGGGGTCCGCCGGTCAGGGGGTCTACGCCGCCGCGGCAGGGACGGTCGTCTTCGCGGGTGACCTGGCCGGCCGGCCGCTCATCTCGGTGGCCCACCCCGGCGGTCTGCGCACGACCTATGAACCGGTGCACCCGTCGGTGCGGGTGGGGCAGGCGGTCTCGGCCGGCACCGCGCTCGGCGGGCTGGCCGCCGGGCATCCCGGCTGCCCGGCATCGGCGTGCCTGCACTGGGGCGCGATGTGGGGTCCGGCCAAGCGCGCCGACTACGTCGACCCGACGAAGCTGGTGGCGACCACCCCGATCCGTCTCAAGCCCCTCGGTTAGCCCGCGAGCGTGCCCTACCGTCGAATCGTGGTCACCGACGCTCACCGCTCCCGAACACCGCGTTTCGGCCTCACGACCGCGACCGCACGCTCCGGCGAGCAGATGCGCCGGTTCGCCCGCGACGTCGAGACCGCGGGCTACGACGTACTCACCTTCGCCGATCATCTGGTGCCGATGGCGCCACCGTTCACCAGCGCGGCCGCCGCCGCGGCAGCCACCGAGCACCTGCACGTCGGAACCCTGGTGCTCAACAACGATTTCCGTCATCCCGTCGACACGGCTCGCGAAACCGCCGGTCTGGCAGTCGTTTCCGACGGCCGGTTCGAACTCGGCCTCGGGGCAGGGCATATGCGCTCCGAGTACGACGCGGCGGGGATCCGGTTCGACGCGGGCGGCGTGCGGGTGTCGCGGCTGGAGGAGGCCACCGAACTGATCCGCGCGCTGCTCGACGGCGCACCGGTGGCCGTCGACGGCGCCCATTACCGCGTGCACGCCGCGCCGTATCAGCTGCTTCCGCCGCCTCCTGCCCGGGTACCGCTGCTGATCGGCGGCAACGGCCGGCGGGTGTTGCGTCTGGCGGGGCGCATCGCCGACATCGCCGGCCTGGCCGGCATCACGCACAACCATGACGCGACCGAGGTGCGGTTGACCCATTTCGGGCCGGAGGGACTGCAGAACCGGATCGCGGTGGTCGCCGACGCCGCCGGTGAGCGATTCGAGCACATCGAGCTCAACGCACTGATCCAGGCCGTGGTCGCGACCACCGAGCCGGTGCGCGCAGCCGAAGAGCTGGCGTCGGCCCTCGGGGTATCCCCTGCCGCGCTGCAGGACTCGCCGTTCGTACTGTTCGGCACCCACGAGCAGATGGCCGAACAGCTCACCAGACGTCAAAGGCAGTTCGGTGTCAGCTATTGGACGGTGTTCGACGAACTGCCGGGCCGGCCGTCGGCGATGTCCGATATCGCCGAGGTCATCAAGCTCCTGCGGTGACCTCACGCAGAAACTCGCGCATGGCCGCGACGACGACGTCGGGCCGGTCCCGTTGGACCCAGTGCGCGGCCCCTGCAACGACTTCCAACCGCGCGTCAGGTATCCGGCCGGCGGCGTCCCGCGCCGCAGCCAGTGGGACGCTGGCGTCGCGATCGCCGTGGACGATCAGCGCCGGACGCGGAAACGACGTGAGCCGGCTGCGGTAGTCGGTGCGCAGGCCGGCGAACCCGACCTGATCGCGCTGCCATTGCTCCCACGCGTCGAAGGCGTGCTCGGCCCGGGCCGCGGCCAGGATCTCGTCGACGAGTTCGGGTGGGCGTCGGGCAGGGTCGTGGATCAGCGCGGGCATCAGTGGCGTCATCAAGGTTCTGCTGCGGCCCGACCATCGCGTCACGGCGCCGAGCACCCCGCCGCGCAGCATGGCGGCCGTCACCGCCTGCCGCACCGCGGACAGTGGCCCGTCGGACAACCGCGACATCAACCCGTAGCTCGCCAACAGCATTGCGCCGCTGACCCGTTCGGGACGGTCGAGGACGTGCCCGATCGTCAGTCCGCCGCCCAGGGACAGCCCGCCGACCGCATAGCAGTCCAGGCCCAGCGCGTCGACGACCTCACCGACGTAGGCGACCAGCCGCTCCTGCGTCGACGGCCACGGCGCGGGCTTGGTGTGCCCGTAGCCGGGATGGTCGGGCGCGAGCACCCGGTAGCCGCCGGCCGCCAGCCGGGGCCCGAGCTCACCCCAGGACAGCGACGCGCTGTCGACCCCGCCGCCGTGCAGCAGTACCACGGCCGGGTCCGCGTCAGCGCCCCACGTCAGGTAGCTGACCTCGCCCCACGGCAGCGAGACGGTCGACCTCGTCACGCGCGGGGGTGGGCCTGATCGTGCACGGCGCGCAGCCGCGCGACCGTCACATGGGTGTAGAGCTGGGTGGTGGCCAGACTGGAATGGCCGAGCACCTCCTGGACGACGCGCAGATCCGCGCCGCCTTCGAGCAGATGCGTCGCGGCACTGTGGCGCAGCCCGTGCGGTCCGATGTCGGGTGCACCGTCGACGACCGCGACGGTCTGGTGCACCACCGTGCGTGCCTGGCGCGGGTCCAGCCGCCTGCCGCGTGCGCCGAGCAGCAGCGCAGGGCCGGAATCCGCGGTGGCCAGGGCGGGCCGGCCGGCGGACAGCCACCCGCTCAGCGCGGTCTGGGCGGGCTCACCGTAGGGCACCGTGCGCTGCTTGTTGCCCTTGCCGAGGACACGCAGCAGTCGTCGGGACTGATCGACGTCGTCGATGTCCAGGCCGCACAGCTCGCTGACGCGGATGCCGGTCGCGTAGAGCATCTCGACGATCAGGCGGTCCCGCAGGGCGAGTGGATCACCTTGCTGGGCACCCGATTTCGCGGCCTCTAACGCATCACGCGCCTGATCTTGGCGTAGCACCGCGGGTAGCGTGCGGCGCGCTTTGGGGACCTGCAGCCGGGCCGCGGGGTCCTCGCTGATCAGGCCGCGGCGCAAGGCCCACGCGGTGAAGGTCTTCACCGACGAGGTGCGCCGGGCCAGCGTCGACCGGGCGGTTCCGGCGCCGGCCTGGGCCGCCAGCCACGACCGCAGCACCGGCAGCGACAGGGCGCGCAGCCCGGCGCCGGGGCTGCGTTCGGCCAGGTAGTCCATCAGCGAGCGCAGGTCGCCGAGGTAGGCGCGCCGGGTGTGTTCGGAACGGCCGCGTTCCAGCGCGAGGTACTGGTCGAACTGTTCGAGCACCGCCTCCACGCCCCTAAGGTGGCAGATCGCGCCGACAACCCTCAGGTGACGCGCCGCAGCGTGTCCGGAGTGAGATCTGCCAGGGTCGGATACCCGTCGACGGCCATGATCAGGTCGGCCTCGGCGAGCAGCGAGCGCAGCACGTGGACGAGGCCGTCCTCTCCCCCGATCGCCAGCCCGTAGGCATATGGCCTGCCGATGCCGACCGCGGTGGCACCGAGGGCGAGGGCCTTGACGATGTCGGCGCCGCTGCGGATGCCTGAGTCGAACAGCACCGGCAGTCCGTCGGCGGCCTCGACGACGCCGGGTAGGCAGTCGAGCGCGGGCAGTCCGCCGTTGGCCTGGCGGCCCCCGTGGGTGGAGCAGTAGATACCGTCGACGCCGCCGTCCTTGGCGCGGCGGACGTCGTCAGGATGGCAGATGCCCTTGAGGATCAGCGGCAGATCGGTCAGCGACCGCAGCCAGGGCAGGTCGTCCCAGGTCAGTGCATTTCCGAACTGCCCGACCCATTGCAGCACGGTGGCCTGGGGGTTCTCGTCGGGCGGCTGTGCCAGCATGCCGCGGAACACCGGGTCGCTGGTGTAGTTGGCCAGACAACGGCCGCGTAGCTGGGGGAAGTTCGAGGTCGACAGGTCGCGGGGGCGCCATCCGGGGATCCACGTGTCGAGGGTGACGATGATCGCCTGGTAGCCCGCTTTCTCCGCGCGGTCGACGAAGCTCGCGGCCAGATCGCGATCGGTCGGGGTGTAGAGCTGGAAGAAGCCCGGGGTGTCACCGAACTGGGCGGCGACGTCTTCGAGCGGATCCTCGGTCAGCGTCGACACGGCCAGCGGCACCCCGGTGCGCGCCGCTGCCCGGCCGGCCTCGAGATCGCCGTGCCCGCTCTGTGCACAGATCCCGGCGACGCCGATCGGCGCCATGAACACCGGGGACGGCAGCGTGAGCCCGAACAGGTCGACCGTCAGATCTCGCTCTTTGGCCCCGACCAGCATCCGCGGCATCAGACCCCAGCGGTCGAACGCGGTGCGGTTGGCTCGCTGGGTGTGCTCGTCGCCGGCTCCACCCGCGACGTACGACCACACCGACGGTGCCATCGCGGCCTGCGCTCTGGCTTCCCAACCCGCGAAGTCCATCGGGTAACCGGGCAGCACACCCGAGAGGCCCTGCAGGTAGATCTCAAGCTGGTAGTTGCCGAACGTCATGGCCTCAGCCTGCCATCGACGCGGCCCGATCCCGGGCTATTTCGATTCGGCTGCGGCGAGTTCGCGCTTCCATTCCCGGAACGTCTCCTCGGTGCGCCCGCGCCGCCAGTACCCCGAGATCGACGACGCCCAGGTGGCGTCCACCCCGCGCTCCTTGCGGATGTAGGGCCGCAGGTTGTGCATCACGGCCTGGGCCTCGCCGTGGATGAACACCTGCACCTGACCGGGCAACCACGGTGCCTGTTTGACCGCGTCGATCAGCGGGGCGTGGTCGCCTGCGAACTCCTCGGGGACCAGGTCGGCGCGACCACCCCGGTAGATCCACGACACCTCGACCCCGTCGGGGGCGGTCAGGTCGATCTGGTCCTCGGGGCCGGCGACTTCGATGAACACCTTGCCGATCGCGTTGGCGGGCAAGGCTTCCAGCGCGGCGCTGATGGCGGGCACCGCGGACTCGTCGCCGGCGAACAGATGCCAATCGGCGTCGGGACGCGGCGAGTACGCCCCGCTGGGACCCATCACGAACAGCCGCCTGCCCGGTGTGGCCGATGCGGCCCAGGGTCCGGCGACCCCGTGCTCACCATGGACGACGAAATCGATCGTGATCTCGCGCCGCTCGGCATCGGCCTTGCGGACCGTGTAGGTACGCACGGTGGGCCGTTGGTGCTGCGGCAGCGTGTTGAAGCTGTCCAGTGTCAGTGGCTGCTCGAGGGTGGACACGTCGATGTCGTCGTCGACGAACACCAGCTTGACGTAGGCGTCGGTGTGGCCATTGGGCGTGAAGGTGTCGAAACCCTTGCCACCCAGCACCACTCGGATCACATGCGGGGTCAACTGCTCGGTGCGTACCACCTCGAAGGTGTGTACGGGACGTCCTGCCACTTGGTTTCCTCCACTGCTCTGCTCTGGGGTCGACTATACGAGCGGCGGTCGCGGCGCAGGGCGCCAGCTTTTGGCGAGCTTCCAGCATCCGTTCTCCTGGGTGGCCAGTCCGCGGACGTTGAGCATGGTCAGCGGTCCGAGCACCTCGGTCGCGGGTATCCCGGCAGTGACGGCGATCTCGTCCACAGTGCGCATCCCGCGTCCGGGCAATGCCTCGAACACCGCCAGTTCCTCATCGCTGAGATCGTCCAACCCGGTGGTCGGACGGTCCAGGTCCGGAGCGAGCTCACCGCACCGCCCTGCCACCTCGACGACGTCGGCGGCCCGGGTGACGAGCGTGACGTCGCGCCGCTTGAGCAACTCGTGGCATCCCACCGAAGACGCCGACGTGATCGGTCCTGGCACCGCGCACACCGGCCGGCCCAGCGCGTGGGCCCAGCCCGCGGTGTTGGCGGCGCCGCTGCGTACCCCGGCCTCGACGACGATCGTCGCCCTGCCCAGCGCGGCGACCAGCCGGTTGCGGGTGAGGAACTGCCGGCGCGTCGGTCGCATGCCGGGCGGATACTCACTGACCAGCAGGCCGTGCTTGCCGACCCGGTGCAGCAGCGCGGAATGCCCTGCGGGATAGGGGACGTCGAGTCCGGCGGCCAGCACGGCGACCGTCTCCCCGTCGCAGGACAGCGCGGCGCGGTGGGCGGCGCCGTCGATCCCGTACGCGCCGCCTGAGATGACCGCGACGTCGCGTTCGACCAGCCCGGCCGCCAGATCGGCCGCGACGAACTCGCCGTAGGACGTCGCCGCGCGCGTCCCGACGATCGCCGCGCTGCGCTCGGCGATGTCACACAGCCGGGAAGGCCCGAGCACCCACAGCACCAGCGGAGCCCGCGCGTCGGGCCGTTTGTCGCGGTCCGCTCCCCGGAACGCGGCGAACGCGCCGTGCGGCCACTCGTCGTCGCGGTCGGTGAGCAGGCGCCCACCCATCCGATCCAGGACGTCGAGATCGGCACGGGCGCAGTCGAGTTCATATCGGGCCTCGGTCGCTCGCAGCAGCTTCGGGTCGGCATCGCGTCGGCGGATGCGCTCAGCGGCCACGATCACTCCCTCGGCGGCGATCAGCTCGGACAGCTTCGGGTTGGGCGGTTCGGCGACGCGGGACAGGTACGCCCAGGCCGTCCGCTCGGACTCGTCCATCACGGCTCCCCCACACCGCGGAAGCTCATCGCGGTGGCGACGTCCTCTCTGGTCGGCGCCACGCGACCGGCGAGATCGCACAACGACCACGCCACCCGCAGGGTGCGGTCGCGGCCGCGAATGCTGAGTCGGCCCCGGTCGACGGCGGTGCGCAGCGGTTTCATCGCCTCGGCTCCCAACCGGAACTCGCGGCGTAGTAGTGCACCGCTGACCTCGGCGTTGGTGCTGAACCCGTACGGGCGCCAGCGTTCTGCCGCGGCGTCCCGCGCGGCCCAGACCCGTTCGCGGACAACAGCGGTGGACTCGCCCTCCTCATCGTTGAAGGTGCCTTCGCGGGACGCGTGCATCTCGACGCGCAGGTCCACCCGGTCGACCAGCGGGCCCGACAACTTGGTGCGGTAGCGCCGCCGTTCGGCGGCGCCACATACGCAATCCCGCGGATCCGGCGGTGCGCACGGGCACAGGTTGGCCGCGAGCACCAGCTGGATGCGGCAGTGGTACCGCGCGACACCGTCGCGGCGCGCCAGCCGGATCTCGCCGTCTTCCAACGGCGTTCGTAGCGCCTCCAGTGCGCCGCTGTTGATCTCCGGGAACTCGTCGAGGAACAGCACACCGCGGTGGGCGCGGCTGAGCGCTCCCGGTCGCGCCATGCCGGAGCCACCGCCGACCAGTGCGACGACGCTGGAGGTGTGGTGGGGCGCGACGAACGGCGGCCGGGTGATCAGCGGGGTGTCACCGGCCAGCAGGCCGGCGACCGAATGGATCGCGGTCACCTCCAACGCATCCTTGTGGGACAGCGGCGGAAGCAGTCCGGGAAGGCGTTGCGCCAGCATCGTTTTACCGACCCCCGGCGGCCCGGTCATCATCAGGTTGTGCCCGCCGGCGGCGGCCACCTCCACGGCGAACCGCGCCTGCGCCTGCCCCACGACGTCGGCGAGATCCGCCGGTACCTCCGGCTCGGGCGGCCGTCCGTCGACACGCCCCGCCAGCCTTCCCTTACCCGCCAGCCAGGCGTGCAACTGCCTCAGCGTGCGCACCCCCCAGACCTCGATACCGTCGACGAGGCTGGCCTCGGCCAGGTTCTCGACCGGCACCACCACCGCGGGCCAGCCCTGATGCGCCGCCGTGAGCACCGCGGGTAACACCCCGTGCACGGGCCGCACCCGCCCGTCGAGCGCGAGTTCGCCCAGCAGCACCGTCTTCTCCAACCGGGGCCAGTCCTCCTTGTCCTGGGCCGAGAGCACCGCCGCGGCCAGCGCGAGGTCGTACAGCGACCCCGCCTTGGGCAGCGTCGCCGGGGACAACGCGAGCGTCAGCCGCGCCTGGGGCCAGCTGAACTTGCAGTTGGTGATCGCCGCGCGCACCCGGTCCCTCGACTCCTTGAGCGCCGCATCGCCCAAGCCGACCAGATGCACGCCGGGGAGCCCGTTGCCGATGTCGGCCTCGATCTCGACCAGCTCCCCGTCGACCCCGCGCACCGCCACCGCGAACGCCCGCCCGAGCGCCATCACCCCACCCCCTCGATGTGGGTGAGCTCAGGAGCACGGCCACGCCCGATCCGGACGGTGACGACGTCGATACGCACCGATTCCCAGGTGACGCTCTGCCCCGCGAGCCACAGCCCGGCCAGTCGTCGTAACCGGCGCACCTTCGCCACCGTCACCGCCTCGGCGACACCGCCGAACCGATCGCTGGTGCGCGTCTTCACCTCGACGAACACCACCGCCCGCGCGGCATCGTCGGCCACGACGATGTCCAACTCACCGTGGCGGCACCGCCAGTTGCGGTCGAGCACCCGCAGCCCCAGCCCTTGGAGGTAGTCGGCCGCCAACCGCTCGCCCAACGCCCCGATCTCGGCGCGACTCTCTGTTCTCGTCATACCGCCACCCTGCGGCAGCGCCCCGACACGACCGGACGTTCATCCCCAAACCCGAATCCGTCCACACCCGCGCCTGGTTGCGTAGCGGCACCGTGAACTTGCGTAGTGCACTACTCAGGCCCTCTCGGGCAGACCTCTTTAGCGTCGGCATGAGAAGTTCGTCGACCACCAAGCGAGGGAGGGACCACCATGTCAGAACCCCAAGAAGGAGTTTCGTTCGATGAGAAGATCGAGATCGATTCGCTGATCGAGTACATGCAAGAGTCCGATCTGGAATCGGTCAACGCGCTGGACCTGATTCGCGGGATCGTGGGAAGCCCGTACGAGCGCTACAAGCAGGCCCAGGCAACGCTCCGGTGGGGCAGGCCAGCCTTCGCGCTTCTGCGGGCAGAGGGCCGGGAAATCGGCAGTGTGACCCTCGGCGAACTCGAAGGCCACGAGGTGTCGCTGGAGCGGCTGCTCGAGCTTCGGCGTGGACTCGAATAGTTGCGCGACACCCTAGGAGCGCGCGGTGGATTCTTCACACCCACTCTGCACGACAATCGATTTCGCGCTTGCCGGATTGTTCACCGCGTGGTTCCTCATCTCGGTGGCGGCTCAGCTCAGTGACGATGTGCAGGCACGTATGCCGGCACTGAGCGGAGCGGGATTGATACCCCGGTGGGCCTTCTTCGCGCCGCGGCCGGCCACCCACGACACCCACCTCATGTGTCGCGACCGGGACTCGTTCGGGACCATCGGAGAGCTGGTACCCGTCACCAGCCCGGAGTCCCGGCGGTGGTTCCATGCGGTGTGGAATCCCAACAAGTTTCACACCAAGGTCGTCGACGACCTGATGGCCGCGATGGCAGTGCAGAAGCGCGATATCGAGCACCATGACTTCGCCGAGCAATCGCTGATGCTGACCGTTCCCTACATCGCGCTCCTGCACATCGTCATGCACGCACGCCGTCCCGAAACGTCGGTGGCGCGTCAGTTCGTGATCGTCAACGACCAGCCGTTCTCGCCTGACCGACATCCCGAGGTCGGTTTCGTCAGCAAGTTTCACGCCTTCTCCAGGGTCGACGAACCATGTACCTAGATGTCGCGCAGGCCGACATCCTGCAGGCCTATCAACTGACGAGCCGCATCGCCGGCATCGCGCTGATCATCAGCTCGTTGGAGGAGATCTCGCTGCACAGGCACTTCGCCGCCGGCGGCGTGTACGACCTCAGCAGAATCGACGCGGCGCTGCGCCGCCACGGTGAAGACTCGCGCCGGCG
Organism: Mycolicibacterium parafortuitum; assembly: GCF_010725485.1. Classification (NCBI taxonomy): domain Bacteria; kingdom Bacillati; phylum Actinomycetota; class Actinomycetes; order Mycobacteriales; family Mycobacteriaceae; genus Mycobacterium; species Mycolicibacterium parafortuitum. The sequence continues at coordinate 5,245,859 of NZ_AP022598.1, forward strand.
GACGATCATCGAGCGCCCGGCCTTGCACGTCGCCTGGCCGGTGCTGCGTTTGGCGCCCGCGGGTGCTCTGGTCCTCGGCCCCAACACCTTTGCACAGATGGCGATCTGTTGGGTCCTGGTGGCCCTGACGACCATCGCCGTCCAGGAGAGGCACCGCCTCGGCGGTGAGGACGGGTCCGACCAACTGCTCGCGATCATGTCGATCGCGTTCGCGATCTCCCTGGTCCTCGGATTCTGCGAAGGAGCACTCGTCGCGGGCATGCTGTTCGTCGGAGCTCAGAGCGTTCTGTCGTATGTCACCGCAGGATTTGCCAAACTTCACTGCCCGGTATGGCGTCACGGCGCCGCGGTGTACGGCGTGCTGGCGACGCGCAGTCACGGGATGAGGTCGGTGGCACGCATCGTCGAGAGAGCACCCACCCTGGGCTACGTGTTGTGCTGGGTGACAATCAGTTTCGAATCGTCATTTGTGTTGGCGCCCATTCTTCCGCTGCCCCTCCTGGTGGCTCTGCTCGTGGTCGCGGCAGGGTTCCACGCGACGGTCGCGGTGGTCATGGGCCTGAACGGGTTCTTCTGGGCATTCGTGTCCACCTATCCCGCGGTGATCTTTCTCAACGAGACTGTCCGGTCCTGCCTTTAGGGCGGCGGGTGTTGTAGGAATCGACAGTTTCTGTGAGAGAACGTTTCTTCCCTATCGTGCCCGCCGGCGCTGCGCGGGTGTCACGCTGAACAGATCTGAACCTGCTGGAGAAGATGCGGTGGCACCATGAGCGAGCCCACACTGTTCCATCGATTGTCTGCCGAGTTCATCGGTACGTTCTGGCTGGTCTTCGGGGGCTGCGGCAGCGCGGTGTTCGCAGCGAGTTTCACCAACGAGGCGGGATTCCCGTTGGGAATCGGCTTCGCCGGCGTGGCGCTTGCGTTCGGCCTGACCGTCCTGACCGGCGTCTACGCGTTCGGCACCATTTCGGGCGGCCACTTCAACCCGGCGGTCACGCTCGGGGCGGCGCTGGCGCGCCGCGTGGAATGGAAGGTTCTCGCACCCTATTGGATCGTGCAGGTGCTCGGCGGCCTGCTGGCAGGTGCGGTGATCTATGTCGTGGCCAAAGGAAAGGCCGGTTGGACGGCAGCGGGGAACATGGCGGCCAACGGGTACGGCGCGCACTCGCCCGGCGGATACCCGCTGGCCGCGGTGATCATCGCCGAGATCGTGCTGACGTTCATCTTCCTGCTGGTCATCCTCGGCGCCACCGACGACCGCGCACCGAAAGGGTTCGCCGGGTTGGCGATCGGCCTGACGCTGACACTCATCCACCTCATCTCCATCCCGATCTCGAACACGTCGGTCAACCCGGCGCGATCGACCGGCGTCGCGTTCTTCAACGGCGACGGTGCGCCGGCCCAGTTGTGGGTGTTCTGGCTCGCCCCGTTGGTCGGGGCGGCAATCGCCGGGGTGGCGTATCCGTACCTGTTCGGCCGGCGCGAGGAACTCGCCGACCGACCGGTGCGCGACGACACCCTCGACGACGGCCGGACCGCCTGAGGACTCGACGGACGCCGCGGGCAGACAGCAGCTTCACAGCACATCGCCGGTTTCACTGCGCAAACCCGTTAGCCACCCTATCTTTCCCTTACGTAAGTACTTTTTGGGCGGCGATGACACGACCGTCCACGTTCGGGGGGAACCGAAATGGCTATGACGTTTGCCCGGTGGGCACCAATAACACTGTGCGCGATGGTGGTTGCGGCGTGCGGATCGTCGAATCAGGGTCAACCGCCGTCCGACGGAGCCGGCTCTTCGACCTCGACGACGGCCGCAGCGGCAGGACAGGCCGGCGAGACTACGGGTTCCGGGCAAATGATCGTGCAGTACCAGGACGCGTACTGGAATCCGGAGTTGCAGCAGATGGAGATGTGTTACGAGTTCATCGACGACGCCGAGAAGACGTTCGCCGAGGGCGGAGCACCCGACCCGCTGCAGAGGGCTATCGATGCCACCGACGCGGTGTTCTTCCACGAGATGGGCCACATGGTCGTCGATATCTACGATCTGCCCATCACCGGACGGGAAGAAGACGTGGCCGATCAGGTCGCGGCTTTCATGCTGCTGCAGCCGGGCGAAGACGACCGAGTCGACGCCGAATCCGTCGACGTGTTGTTGGCGATGGCGGATCTGTTCGACATGTGGGGCCAGGCCGCCGGCGACCCCGACGAAGCCGCCTACGCCGACGTGCATTCACCCGATCAGGTGCGGGTGTACAACCTGCTGTGCTGGGCGTTCGGCGCCGACACCGACGGCAATGCGGTGATCGTGGACGAAGGCTGGTTGCCCGAGGACCGGGCCGTCCAATGCGAGGCCGAGTTCGACCAGATCAACAATTCCTGGATCACCCTGCTCGCGCCGCATCTCAAGGAGTAGCGAACCCGCCCCGGAGCCTCCGCGCGCGCCCCGCGGACAACCGGTTTCGTCATCGTCAACTCTGGGGTACCCGGCAGCATCAGCCGACCAGGAGGACATGATGGCCGTCCGGAGTTCAGGCGGGTCGATGCCCCGCTCATTGCACGGCGCCGCCGACCGCGCCACCGACAGCAACGCGCTGGAGAAGCTGGCCCGGGCCGGGTTCGCCGCCAGCGGCGTGCTGCATCTTCTGGTCGCGTTCATCATCGCCCGACTGGCCTTCCTCGGCGCCGGTGCCGGCGGCGGCGGAAACGCCGACCAATCCGGGGCGCTGGCCACCGTGGCCGGTCAAACCGGCGGCGCGGTAATGCTCTGGGTCATCGCCGTGGGTCTGGTCGCGCTCGGGCTGTGGTACCTCGCCGAGGCGATCCTGGGCTCCAAGCCCAAAGAGCGGGGCGAGGACAAGACCGGCTGGAAACGCCTCAAGCCCCTCGGGCTCGCGGTGGTCAACTTCGCGATCGCGTTCTCGGCCGCCAGGTTCGCCATGGGAAGCGGGCAGTCCAACGCCCAGCAGAACGCCGGGATGTCGGCTCAGCTCATGCAATCGGGTTGGGGCAAGGCCCTGCTGATCGCCATCGGTATCGGAGTCGCCGCGGTCGGCGCCTATCACGTGTACAAGGGCGCCTCCGAGAAGTTCCTCGACGAACTTCGCGGATCCCACGGCACGTCCGTGACCGCGATCGGCGTCACCGGTTACGTCGCCAAGGGCATCGTGCTCGGCGGCGCCGGACTGCTGGTCGTCTTCGCGACGCTGAAGGCCGACCCGGCCAAGGCCTCCGGCCTGGACGCCGCGGTCAAGACGCTCGGAGAGGCGCCGTTCGGCAAGTTCCTGCTGATCGCGGCCGCGGCCGGGATCGCCGCGTACGGCCTGTACAGCTTCGTCAGGAGCCGCTACGGCCGGATGTGAACTGGGCGCCCCAGGCCGGTGAGGTTATCCTCACCGAATGAGTTCGCTGGTCGATCACCTGCGCGATCACGGTGACCGCACCGCCGTACTGGCCGAATCGACGCAGCTCACCTACACCGAACTGGCCGAACGCGTGGCCGCGTTCGCCGCCCAGCTGGGACCGCGGCGCCGCCTGGTGCTGCTCGAAACCCGCAACGACGTCACGACGCTGGTCCGCTATCTCGGCGCCCTCGCCGGGCACCACGTGTTGCTTCCCGTTCCGCCCGGACGGGACAACCGCCACATCGTCGAGACCTACCGCCCCGACGTCGTCGCCGACGGCTCGGGCGTCCACGTCCGCACCGACGGCGGCCACCGGCTGCACGACGACCTCGCGCTGTTGATGTCCACCTCGGGCAGCACCGGCTCCCCGAAACTCGTCCGGCTCTCGTACGCCAACCTCGTCGCCAACGCCCGCTCCATCGCCGAATATCTCGACATCCGCGAAACCGACCGCGCGGCAACCACGTTGCCGATGTCGTACTGCTACGGGCTGTCCGTCGTGCACAGCCACCTGTTGGTCGGTGCGGCACTGATCCTGACGGAGCGCTCCGTCGCCGACGACGGCTTCTGGGACCTGTTCCGCGGCCACCGTGGCACGTCGTTCGCGGGTGTGCCCTACACCTTCGAACTGCTCGACCGGATCGGGTTCGCGACGATGGACCTGCCGCACCTGCGCTACGTCACCCAGGCCGGCGGCAGGATGCCGCCGGAACGGGTCAGGGACTACGCCGCCGTCGCCGAGCGCCAGGGCTGGCTGTTGTACGTGATGTACGGCGCCACCGAAGCGACCGCCCGAATGGCGTATCTCCCGGCACATCTGGCCTACCACCGGCCGAACTCGATCGGCATCCCGATCCCCGGCGGCGAGTTCTCGATCGAGCCGCTCGCCGAATGGACCGAGGAAGGCACCGGTGAACTGGTGTACCGCGGGGCCAACGTGATGATGGGCTACGCCCACTCCGTCGCCGACCTCGCCGCCGGACACACCCTCAGCGCGTTGCGCACCGGCGACATCGCCCGGCAGGCCGACGACGGCCTGTACGAAGTCCTCGGCCGCCGAAGCCGCTTCGTCAAGATGTTCGGCCTGCGCATCGACCTGGCGCAGTTGGAGACCACGCTGCGCGCCTCCGGCGTGCGCGCGATGTGCACCGATGCCGGGGAGCGCCTTGCGGTCGTCGCCGCAGGCGCGCACGACGCCACCGAGGTCCGCCGGCTCTGCGCGACGGCGGCAGGCGTCCCGGCAAGCGCGGTGGACACCGTCGTCGTCGACGAACTGCCGACGCTGCCGTCCGGTAAACCCGACTACCCCGCAGGCCGGGCCCTGGCAGCCGCGACCCGGCAACCCGCCCGGGCCGACGGCGATCTGCGCTCGCTGTTCGCCGAGGTGCTGCAGGCCGACCCCGCCCGCATCGACGACGAGGCGAGCTTCGTCGATCTCGGCGGCAACTCGCTGACCTACGTGACGATGTCGCTACGCCTCGAACGCGCCCTCGGCCAGTTGCCCACCGACTGGCCCCGGCGCTCGATCCGCGAACTGCAGAACCTGCCCGCACCGAAGGCGCGCAGGTGGACGTCCTGGGGTTCGACGCTGGAAACCAGCGTCGCCCTTCGCGCGATCGCCATCGTGCTGGTCGTCGGATCGCACGCCGAACTGTTCGAACTGTGGGGTGGTGCCCACATCCTGCTCGGCGTGGCCGGTTACAACTTCGCCAGGTTCTGCCTGACGCCGTTGCCGCGACGAGTCCGTGTCCGCCATCTGCGCAACACGGTCGCGTGGATCGCGATCCCGTCGGTGCTGTGGGTGGCGTTCGCGCTCGTCGTCACCGACGACTATCACGCGACGAATCTCTTGCTGGCCAACAAGATCCTCGGACCCCACGGCAGCATGACCGCGGGCCGGCTGTGGTTCGTCGAGGTGCTGGTGTGGACACTGCTTGCGCTGGCAGTGCTGTTCTGGATCCCGGCGATGGACCGGCTGGAACGGGCGCATCCGTTCACCCTCGCGATGGGGTTCCTGGCCCTGGGTATGGTGCTGCGCTACGACCTGGTCGGGATCTCGATGGGCAACGACGCGATGTTCTCGATGCTGGCATTCTGGTTCTTCGCGGCCGGCTGGGCGGCGGCCAAGGCCCAGACCGTGTGGCAGCGTGCCGCGGTGAGCGCAGTGCTCGTCGTGGGCCTGCTCGGATACTTCGACGACACGTCGCGCCTGGTCCTGGTCCTCGCCGGGCTGGCGCTGCTGATCTGGCTGCCCGCCGTGCGCTGCCCGGCCGGCGTCGCCGTGGTGGCCGGGGTGATCGCCGAGGCGTCGCTGTACATCTACCTGACGCACTACCAGGTCTATCCACTGTTCGGCAGCCACGAACTCGTCGGTGTCGTCGCCGCGATCGTCGTCGGCATCACGGTGTCGGCGGCCGTCACGCTGGCACGGCAGAAGCTGCGCACGCAGGATCAGCCCGTCGGCGCGGGATCGCGCTCGGCGATGAGCCCTTCCTGAACCAGCGTGGCGGCGATGTCGCCGTCGCTGCCGACCAGGTACGCGGTGACGACACCACGTCCGCGCCCCGCCGCAGGCGAGCGGCACTCCAGCAGGTTCCACTCGTCGGCGCGCACCGCGCGGTGGAACCACATCGACGAATCCGTGGTGCCGCTGCGGTGCGTCCGGGCCCGCATCGAATGCCCGTGCACCTGCAGTGCCGGGTCGATCAGGTACACATCGGTGACGTAGACCGCGATCAGGGTGTGCAGCAGCGGGTTCGCGGGGAGGTCCACGACGGCTCGCCACCACAATCGGCGGACGAACGCCTCGCCGGTGCCGTCATCGACGTAGCGCAGGTCGAGCTCGTCGAGCGGCAGCGACGGTGCCGGTCCCGGCGGACCGGTCCTCGGCAACGATTCGGGATCGGCGGGCGGCGTTCGACGGCCGTGCTCGGGACCGGGCAGAGGCGCCGAGAACGACACTGTCGCGGTGGTCAGCAGACGCCCGTCCTGGTGGGCGTCGACGCGGCGCGACGCGGCGGTGCGCCCGTCGTAGACGGCGTCGACGGTGTACTCGATCGGGTCACCGGCGGCGCCGCCACGCAGGAACTGCAGGTGCATCGCCGTCGGCGCCTTCGGAGCGTCCACGGTGCGGGCCGCGGCGGCCAGGCTCTGCGCGGCCAGCTGACCCCCGTACGCCCGCTTGCCCTCCGGGCCACTTGCCGCACCGCGCCAGGTCTGCGCTCCGGTGGCGGTGACGTCGAGCAGCCCGAGCAGCGTGCTCATGCCCGCTCTCATGCCACCGTGCCCGTGGCCCGCAGCTCGTCGATCTGGCTCCGGTCCAGGGACAGCCAGTCCGTCAGCACCGTGTCGGTGTCGTCGCCGAGCGCCGGTGCGGGCACGGCCTTCGGGTACGCGCCGTCGATCGACACCGGAAGGCCGGCGGCCAGATATGACCCGATCCGGGGCTGGTCGAGTTCGGTGAACAACGGGTTGTCGGTGACCCGCGGGTCCGTCGCGGTCTCGGCGAACGTCTGGTAGCGCTCCCACAGCACCGAGGTCTGCGACAGCGCCACGGCGATCTCCGCGCCGGTGTGCGCGGCGAACCATTCCGCGTACAGCGCGCTGAGCGCGTCCCGGTGCCGGAACCGCTCACCCTCGTCGGAGAAGTCCGCTCCCAGCGATTCCGCCAGCGCGGCAACCGATTCCGTGGTGCCGGTCAATGTGTTCAGATCCCGGAAATGCCGGCCGGTCAGCGCCACCACCATGAACGACACCCCGTCGCTGCTGGTGAAGTTCTGCCCGTAGGTGCCGTATACGGCGTTGCCGATGCGCTGGCGCGACGTGCCGTTGATCATCGCCTCGGTGAGCAGGCTCAGGTTGCCCGCGGTGGCGAGCGCGACGTTCTCCAGCGGGATGCTGATGCGCTGGCCGTTGCCGGTTGCGTCGCGGTGCCGCAGCGCGGTGACCACCGACAGCGCGGTGTACAGGCCGCAGGTGACGTCCCAGGCGGGCAGCACGTGGTTGACCGGGGTACTGAGCCCGGCGGGGCCGGTGACGAGGGGAAATCCGATGGCCGCGTTGACGGTGTAGTCGACGCCGGTGCCGCCGTCCCCGCGCCCGGACACCTCGGCGTGGATCAGGTCGGGACGGGTCTCGCGCAAGGCCTCGTAGGAATGCCATTGGCGGCCAGCGACATTCGTGATGAACACACCGGCATCGGCGATCAGCCGGGTGACCAGGGCCTGACCCTGTTCGGAGCGCATGTCGACCGCCAGTGACCGCTTGCCCTTGTTCAGGCCGGCCCAGTAGATGCTGTCGCCGGATTCGGTCAGCGGCCAGCGGCGGTAGTCGGCTGCGCCACCGACCGGGTCGACCCGCAGTACGTCGGCGCCGAGCTGTGCCAGGGTCATGCCGGCCAACGGGACTGCGACGAAGCTGGAGATCTCGATGACCCGGACGCCGGCCAGTGGCCGCGCCGGATCGGGCGCAGGTTCGGTCATCCGCTCAAGCTAGCAAGCGGAATTCATATCAGGTCGATGGCCTCGGCGATCGACGGCAACACCCGGCTCGGCCGGAACGGGTAACGGTCCACGTCCTCGACCGTGGTCGAGCCGGTGAGCACCAGGATGGTTTCGAGTCCGGCTTCGATTCCGGCGACCACGTCGGTGTCCATCCGGTCGCCGACCATCACCGTGTTCTCCGAGTGCGCCTCGATGCGGTTCAGGGCGCTACGGAACATCATCGGGTTCGGCTTGCCGACGAAATACGGTTCCCGGCCGGTCGCCTTGGTGATCATCGCCGCGACGGATCCCGTCGCCGGCAGCGGGCCCTCGGCCGACGGGCCGGTGACATCGGGATTGGTGGCGATGAACCGGGCGCCGCCCAGGATGAGCCGCACCGCCTTGGTGATCGCCTCGAACGAGTAGGTACGCGTCTCACCGAGCACGACGAAGTCGGGGTCGATGTCGGTCAGCGTGTACCCGGCCTCGTGCAGCGCGGTGGTCAGCCCGGCTTCGCCGATCACGTACGCCGATCCGCCGGGCAGTTGATCGGCCAGAAAGGCCGCAGTGGCCAGCGCTGAGGTCCAGATCGCGGATTCAGGTACGCCCAGACCCGATCTGGCCAGCCGGGCCGCCAGATCGCGAGGCGTGAAGATCGAATTGTTGGTCAGCACCAGAAACGGCCGTTCGCGATCGGTCAGGCGCTGCAGGAACTCCGCGGCCCCGGGCAGCGCGTGTTCTTCACGGACGAGCACGCCGTCCATGTCGGTGAGCCAGCACTGCCGTGAGGTGCGCATCCGTCCAGTGTGTCAGGAACCTGACGCCCAGTCATCCATCCCACGCGTCATCCCGTACGCACCGGCATGCGCGCCCACCCGCGCACGCTCGACGTCCTTGCCCTGCTTGCGGTCTGATAGTCGACCTCCCAATCCGACCATCGCTTGAAGACCTCTTCGAACGCGACGCGCGCCTCCAGCCGCGCCAGCGCCGACCCGAGGCAGAAATGTAGCCCCTGCCCGAAGCTCAGGTGTCCGCCCTTGCGGTGGATGTCGTAGCGGTCGGGATCGGCGTAGCGGGCATCGTCGCGGTTGGCGGATCCGTTGAGCAGCAACATGAACGAGCCCTCGGCCACCGTCTGCCCGTAGAGTTCGACATCACGCGCCACATAGCGGGCCTGCACCGGCGACGGCGGCTCGAACCGCAGGGTCTCCTCGACCGCCGACGGGATCAGCGACGGATCGGCGACGAGCTCCCGGCGCTGGTCGGGATGGTTACCGAGCAACTCCCCCATGAACCCGATCAGACGGGCTGTGGTCTCACCGCCGGCGCCCGCGATCATCGCGGTGTAGGCCAGCACCTCGGTGCGTTCGAGTTTGCGAAGCGCGCCGTCGGGTTCTTCGACCTGCGCGTTGAGCAGGTCGGTCATCAGATCGTCCGACGGGTGCGACGCGCGCCACTCGATGTACTCGGCGAACAACGCCAGCGATTCGGCGAACACCGTCGCGCTGACATCGCCTGCCGCATCACCGACCGTGATGTTCTGGTCGGTGCGCTGACGGATCTGCTCCTGCCCCTCCTCCGGGATGCCGAGCAGATAGCCGATCGTGCGCATCGGCATGATCGCGCCGAGATCGGCAACGAAATCGAAGCCGTCGCGGTCCATCAGCGGGTCGAGGGCTCGTGCGCAGAATCCGCGGACCAGGTCCTCGACCGCGAGCATGCGGCGCGGGGTGAACACCCGCGACAGCAGCCGCCGGTGCAGATCGTGCAGCGGCGGATCCTCGAACAGCAGGATGCCGGGCGGCACCTCGATGTTGTTGAACAGGATGTCGGCGGTGGTGCCCTTCCCTGAGCGGTAGGTCTCCCAGTCCGGAAGTGCGCGCGACACATCGTCGTACCGGCTCAACGCGTAGAAACCATACTTGTCGTTGTAGTACAGCGGAGCCTCTTCGCGCAGCCGTCGCCACACCGGGTACGGATCGTCGTCGATCGCGTAATCGTAGGGGTCGTAATACAATTCGACCGCATTGTTGGCCACTCTGACGACTCCCCTACCTCGGCTGGTTCTCGATACCGGGCCACAGCTGTTCGGTGGGGCCGACGGTCACCCAGCCGCCCAGCTTCGTGGCCAGGTGTGGCGCGAATACCGCCAGGTACATGGCGTGCCCGACCACCACCACCGCCGCGATCGACAGCAGCGCCGACCCGAGCTTGCTCGACGAGCGCTTGTCCGACCAGATCTCGATGACGTTGCGGCCCTGCTCGTCGGTGCGACCCAGCAGGTAGGTGAGCACCATCATCTGCAGACCCATCGCGACCGCGTCGTAGATCGGGTACTGATACCTGCTGCCCTGGAAGATCGCCAGACCGTCGATCACGTAGCCGTAGACGAACACCCCGAGCCGCGGACCGAAGAACCCGTTGAACAGCAACGCCCAGCAGAAGCCGACCAGGAACCCGACGATCAACAGTGTCTGCGGCCTGCGCCACCCGAACCGGTGCACCGCCCGCCGGCCCAGCGCCGCGCCGATGACGGCGGGAAGCACGAAGTAGGCGATGTAGCCGATGGGAACTGCCGACGGCAGTCCGCCGCCCCAGGTCATGTTCAGCGGCCACCACGACGGCATCCGGGGCAGTTCCGGTGGGAACTGGGCGTACACGGCCCAGTCGTACGGGGCCTCGATCCACGAGAACGAGATCGCCGAGATCGAGACCAGCAGCAGCGGATGCAACCGCCCACGCCGGACGCTGAGGTACACCCCGAGCACCAGGAACAGGATTCCACCGACGTAGGCGAACGTCAGGCCCGCGAACAGCGCTGGTGAGAGTTCGCCGCTCACCGGTTCCGCGCCTCCGGATCGAAGCAGAGGACCAGGCCGAAGATGAGCGCGGCGATCGCGGCCAGACTGCCGATCATTATGAGTGCTCCCACATTTAATAGTGGACACTATTAAATGGGCCACGGTCAAGGCCCGACTACGCTGAACTCCGGTGCCCCAGCGACATTCACCCAGTAACCAGCCAGACTCCGAGGCCCGCAGCCCCCGCCGGCCCCGCGGAGAAGCGCGCCGTCTCCTGCTCGATGCAGCGCGGGATCTCTTCGCGCGCAGGGATTATCGCGCCACGACGACCCGTGAGATCGCCGAGGCCGCCGGCGTCAGCGAGTATCTGCTGTTTCGCCACTTCGGCTCCAAGGCCGGGCTGTTTCGCGAAGCCCTCGTCACCCCGTTCACCAGCTTTCTCGACGAGTTCCGCGACACCTGGCAAGCCGTCGTCCCGGAGGAGACCGACGAGGAGGAGCTGTCCCGACAGTTCGTCGGTGCGCTCTACGACGTGCTCGTCGAACATCGCGGCCTGCTGCTCACCCTGGTGGCCGCGGACGGACTCAGCGACGAGGACATCGAGGCCCTCGGTATCGCCGATATCCGGCGCTCGCTCAGCGTGCTCGGCCAGATCAGCGCGGAGGGGATGCAGCTGCGCGGGATGCGGTCGAACCAACCAGATCTGCCCGCGCACTCCACCGTGGCCATGATCGTCGGCATGGTGGCGCTGCGGTCCACGTTCTTCGGCAACACTCCCCCGCCGCGCGAGGCGATCGTCGACGAGCTGGTGCAGGCCATCCTGCACGGATTCCTGCACCGGCCCGACTGACCGGTCCGGCTATCCCCCGGGACCGTTGGGCCACTTGAGAAGTGAGCCCGCGTCGACGCGGATCTGCTGGCCGGTGATGTAGCGGCTGTCGTCACTGGCCAAGAAGACCCCGAGGTTCGCCATGTCCTCGGGCTCGATGTACGGGATCGGCATCGCCTGGAACAGTGAGAACAGCGGTTCGGCGTCCTCACGGGTCGGGGTCTTGCCCTCGGCCTTCAGGTCGGGGCGGAATACCCCGTACATGCCCTCGTTCTGCAGCAGATGGGTGTTGCAGTTGGTCGGGTGGATCGCGTTGACGCGGATCATCCGGGTCGCCAGGTGCAGGCTCATCTCCTCGACGTACTCGATGACGACACGCTTGCTCCAGCCGTAACCGGCGCCGCCGGGGCCCATGTCCGGGCTCGTGGTGGTGCCGCGGATCATGCCCGCGGTGGAGCCGGTGACGATGATCGACGCACCGTCGGGCAGGTGCGGGATCGCGACCGCGACGGTGTTCATCACGCCGACGAGGTCGACGTCGGACGCGTCGACGAAGCCCATCGGGTCGGGGTTGCCCATCGCCATCGGCAGGATGCCGGCGTTGGCGACGACGATGTCGATCTTGCCGAAATTGGCGACGCCGGCCTCGACCGCGTCCCGCAGTTCGTGGCGCTCGCGGACATCGGCGACTCTGGCCAGGATCTGGCGGCCGGTTTCCTTGACCGAGCGCTCGGTCTCGGCGAGATCCTCGGGGGTGGCCAACGGGTACGGGTTGGACGGGATGTCACGGCAGATGTCCACCGCGATGATGTCCGCACCTTCCCGGGCCATCGCGATCGCATGCGCGCGGCCCTGCCCGCGGGCGGCGCCGGTGATGAAAGCGACCTTGCCCTCCAGTTTCCCGGTCATTGATTCCCCTTCGTGGTGAACGTGATGTGCAGCTCGGACAGGCCACGCATGATGAACGTCGGCTCGTAGGTGTATCGCCGGTCGTGGGCGGGCCCGTGGTGTTCCTCGGAGATCGCGATGTTCTCCATCCGGTCGAGGATCCGTTCCAGCGAGATGCGGCCCTCGGCGCGCGCCAGCGGCGCACCGGGACACGAATGCGCGCCGCGGATGAACGCGATCTGTTCCCGCACATTGGATCGGTCAGGTTGAAACTCGTTCGGGTTCTCGAACTTTCGCGCATCCCGGTTGCACGCACCGGGCAGCACCATCACCGTGCTGCCCGCGGGCACGGTCACGTCGCCGATGGTCGTCGTCGTGCTCGCCATCCGGAAGTGCGATTTGACCGGACTCTCCATCCGCAGCGTCTCCTCGAGGAACGCCGGGATCTTGCTGCGGTCCGACCGCAGCATCGCCTCGTAACCCGGGTTGCCCCCGAGGAACCGCACCGCCGAGCTGACCAGTTTGGTGGTCGTCTCGGTGCCCGCGGCGAACAGGAACGTCGACAGGTTCATCACGTCCTCGATGTCGGGCGTCGACCCGTCCTCGTGCTTGGCTTGCGCGAGTTCGGTCAGCACGTCCTCGCGTGGACTGCGCCTGCGGTCCTCGATGTAGCCGTGGAACTTCTCGTTGAGCCACTCCAGCGGGTTGTGCGATGTCGGAGCTTCCTTGCCGAGTTCACCGACGGTCTCCAGTGCGAACGCCGCCTTGAACTGTTCGTGGTCCTCGGCGGGAACACCGAGCAGATCGGCGATCACCAACAGCGAGAACGGTTTCGCGTAGTCGGCGAGGAACTCGGCGCTGCCGTTGTCGATGAACGTGTCGAGCTGGCGGTCGGCCAGCCGCCACATGAAGTCCTCGTTCTCCTTGAGGCGCTTCGGCGTGATCAGCCGGCTCAGCAACCCCCGGGTGCGGGTGTGCACCGGCGGGTCCTGGGAGGTGATGTGTTCGGCCATCGGCACCGCGCCGCGGTGCTGCTCGATCAGATCGGTCACGTCGTCGCTCTCGCCCGGCCCGAACGGCATCCCGGCGAAGGGCCCGGCCACCGAGTTGCAGGACGAGAACGCCGGATTCTTGTACACCGACAGCGCCTCGGCGTATCCGGTGACGGCCAGGACCTCGAACGGGGTCGCCTGTGTCACCGGGCATTTCGATCGGAGATGATCGAAATACGGGTACGGGTCAGGAACCAGGGACGCGTCGGTGAAATAGTCGACGGTCTCGTAGTCGATCTGGTCGGTCACTCACTACTCCTTGATGGCATCGAACAAAACCGGCAACGACGTCGGAGACCGGAACACCTGCCCGCGGATGTGCGGATCGTCCCCGTCGGGGTCCATCCGCAGGTTCGGCAGCCGGTCCAGCAGAAGATTGACCGCGGTGCGCATCTCCAGGCGGGCCAGGTGCATACCGAGGCAGACGTGCACGCCGTACCCCCAGCCGAGGTTCGCCTTCGCCGGACGGAAAAGGTCGAAGTCGTCGGGGTTCTCCCAGCGGTCCTCCTGCCGGTTGGTCGAACCCAGCATCGGCAGCACCGAGCACCCCTGCGGGATCTCCACCCCGCCGAGCACGGTGTCGCAGGTGGTGGTGCGGGTGATCGTCAACAGCGGCGGATTCCAGCGCACCGCTTCCTCGATGGCCTGCGGGATCAGCGACCGATCGGCCCGGACGGCGTCCAGTTGCGCGCTGTCGGTCAGCAATGCGAACAGCAGGTTCCCCAGCGAGCGGTACGTGGTCTCGACGCCGGCGGGCAGTAGCAGTCGCAGGAAGGAGTAGATCTCTTCGTCGGTCAGCTTCTCGCCGTCGATCTCCGCCTCGGCCAGGAGGCTGATCAGGTCCTCTTTGGGATCCTCGCGGCGCGCCGCGAGGATCGGGGCGAAGTACTCACACAGCGCGGCCGATGCGGCCAACCCGCGTTCCGGGTTCAGGATCCAGCTCAACAACGAGATGGACCAGCGCTGGAACTGAGGATAGTCCTCTTCCGGCAATCCGAGCAGCCCGGCGATGATGCGGCTCGGGTAGTCGAAGGTGAACTCCTTCACCAGGTCTGCCTTGCCATTGCCCTCGAACGTGTCGATCAGTTCGTTGGCGACACGCCCGACCAGTTCGTTCTCCCAGCGCGACAACGCCTTCTGCGAGAACGCCTTCGACACCAGAGAGCGCAACCTTCCGTGCACCGGCTCGTCCATGCCGAGCATCACCCGGTCGCCGAGCACCGGACCGAACGCCGCGATCACCCCTGAGGACGAGAATGTCTCGTTGTCGCGCAGCATCTGTTGCGCGTCCTCGTAGCGGTACACGATGAAGACGGGTTTGCCTTCCTCACCCGGCATCGCCGACATGTCGATGCGCTGGATCGGCTCCTCGCGCCGGAGCCTGGCCAGTTCCGGGTACGGGTCGCGCACGTCGCCGGATACGGCGTCGTCGAACGACCCGAAATCTTCCAGATCGTCGAACAATTGGGACACTTATACCTCCTGGCCTTCCGCCTGAACTCGCCCTGAGCCGATTACTGGGCCGGGTAGGCGACGGACTTGATCTCGGTGTACTGGCCGAAGCCGACGATTCCGTTCTGGCGGCCGACCCCGCTGTCTTTGTAGCCGCCGAACGGCGTGTCCGCGCCGTAGCCTGCGGTGCCGTTGAGACCGATGAATCCAGCCCTCAACCGGCGCGCGACGCTCAACGAGCGCTCCAGCGAGCCCGACATCACATTGCCCGCCAGGCCGTAGACGCTGTCGTTGGCGATCTGAACCGCGTCGTCCTCGTCGTCGTACGGGATCACCGCCAGCACGGGCCCGAAGATCTCCTCCTGCGCGATGGTCATCGAGTTGTCGACGTCGGTGAACAGCGTCGGGTCCACCCAGAAACCCTTGTCGAACCGGGCCGGCGCCTCGGTGCTGCCGACCAGCAGTGTCGCCCCCTCCTCGACACCCTTGTTGACGTAGCCGAGGATGCGGGCCTGCTGCTTGGCCGAGATGACCGGACCGCACAGGTTGCCGGGATCCTGCGGGTCACCCGCCTTGATGTTCTCGTAGATGCCCGTCAAGATCGCGACGCCCTCGTCATACCGCGAGCGTGGCAACAACATTCGCGTCGGCGCGGCACAACCCTGACCCGCGTGCATCAACGGTCCGATGCCGATCAGGCAGGCGGTGCTGAAGTCTGCGTCTTCCAACACGATCGTCGCTGACTTGCCGCCGAGCTCCAGGAAGAGCCGCTTCATCGTCGCGGCGCCCTTCTCCATGATCCGCTTACCGACGGCGGTCGAACCGGTGAACGAGATCATGTCGACCTTCGGCGACAGCGTGAGCTCCTCGCCGACGAGATGATCCGACGCGGTGACGATATTGACGACACCGGCCGGGATATCGGTCTGCTCGGCGATCAGCCGCCCGATCCTGGTGGCGTTGAACGGGGTATCCGGTGCAGGTTTGAGCACGACGGTGTTCCCCGCGGCCAGCGCCTGGCCGAGCTTGTTGATCGCGACCTCGAACGGGAAATTCCACGGCGTGATCGCGCCGACCACACCGACGGGTTCGTGCCACACCTTCCTGGTGGTGTTCACCCCGGTCACGGAGACCACCATGTCGCCGAGATCGGTTTCCCACGGGAAGGTCTCGATCAGCCGGGCCGGATACCGCAGCCCATCGGCCAGCGGGGCGTCGAGCTGCGGGCCGTGGGTGACCGCCCGCGGCGCGCCGACCTCGCGGATGAGTTCCTCGCGCAGTTCCTCCTTCTCGGCCTCCAGGGCGTCGTGGAGTTGCTCGAGACACCGCTTGCGCAGGCCGTGGTTCGTCGACCAGTCGGTCTCGTCGAACGCCCGCCGCGCGGCGTCGATCGCGCGGAGCATGTCGGCCCTTGACGCGTCGGCGACCTCACCGAGCACCTCCTCGGTCGCGGGATTGATGTTGACGAACGTGCCCGCCTCACCGTCGACGAGCTTTCCGTCGATCAGCATCCTCGACTCGTGGCCGCCCTCAGCCATTGGTCGCACCTTCCTGTCGCGCGGCACCGTTTTGCACGGCCCGCCGAGCGGCAAAGTCGGCCAGCCGTTTCATCGCGGGTTCTGGAATCACCTTGGCCGCCCGCACCATTGCGCGCTGCGCGGTCGTCAGCGGCCACGCCCCGCCCCGCATCGCGCCCTTGCGCGGGATTCCCATCACCAGCCGCGACATGTGGTGCATGCCGGCGGCGGGGAGAATTCTGTTGGCCGCCAACAACATCGCCGCGTCGGGTCCCACCGCACGCCTGCGGAAGGCCGCGTCGTCGTGCAGAGCCCTGAGCAGTCCGTCGGCGAACCGCTCCGGCGGCCGGGCCATCCGCATCGCCATCCGGCCACGAGCGTCCATCGTCTGGTGGATCCGGGCGTACGGCCCGGCGAAGTCGCGGTCGTCGGTGGTGCCCGCGTCGGTGATGATGTCGGTGTCATAGGTGCCGGTGACCAGGATCGTCACCCCGAGACCGAACGGCGAGATCTCGCCGGCCATCGACTCACCCCAGCGCTCCAGCGCGCCTTTGGCCGCCGAGTACGGCGCGATTGCCGGCTGCCCGCGCACACCGCCCGCGCTGGACACCAGCACGATCCGGCCCTCCCCGGCCTGCCGCATCGCCGGCAGCAACGCCTTGGTCAGCTGCACCGGGCCGAGCACGTGGGTGGCGAACATCCGCTCCCACAGTTCGGTGTCGGCCTCCTCGACGGCTCCAGCCGCCGAGATCCCGGCGTTGTGCACGATCGCGTACGGCGCCCCGATGGACTCTTCGATCGTCTTGGCGGCCGCAGCGATCGACGCGGCGTCGGTCAGGTCGAGGGTGACGCCGATCAGCCGGTCGTCGCCGTCGGCCGCGCCGGTCGCCTCACGCAGCAGCGGCATCCCGCGGTCGGGGGTGCGCATCGCGGCGACCACCCGCCAGCCCTCGCGATACAGGCGCACCGCCGACGCGAAGCCCAGCCCACGGGAGGCGCCGGTGATCAGGACCGTGCGATGCCCGGTCATTCGTTGCCCTCGGTCGCGCATTTCATGCTCTTGGACCCCCGTTCCACATCGGGTCGACCGTCGGGCAGCGCGTACTGCCACGTCGACCACTTGCCCACCGAATACGGCCCCTCCGCGCCGTTCTCCTCGAAATAGCCCTGCGGGTCGAAGACCTTCGCCTCGGGATAGGGCCACGGGCACGCGACGGCAGTGGCCAGCCCGCTGGCCTTGATCGCCCAGAACCAGGAGCCGTACGCGAAGTACGACACATTGATGATCGCGAACATCACCAGGAACGTGCCCAGCACCGGCTTCTTCGGGAACAGCCGTGCCCTCGCGGCAAGCTTCTCCGCCACCGATTTGCCGGTGTCGTCGCGGTAGACCAGGATCGCGGCCGGGATCATCACGAAGGTCACCGACAGCGATTCCCACAGCAGCGGGAATTGGAAGGTGGTGCCGGGGAACAGTGTTCCGAACGGGATGGCCTGTGAGTAGATGTACAGGCCGGTGCGGACCAGGCTGATCTCGAGAATCGCGTCGAAGATGAAGCCGATCACCAACACCAGCCCGCCGAGGCTGATCAGCGGGTGCCTGCTGGCGAAGGATTGCGGGCCGTGTTTGGCCTGGAGTTTGCGCAGGATCCATATCGCCGGGAAATACGGGCCGAAGTAGAACGTCACATAGCCGAACACGATGAACGGTTCCACGGTCGGCGACATCATGATCAGCGGCCAGTTCTCCGGCCAGTGCAACAGAATCGGGTTGTACACCGCGTACGGCGCCCAGTTCATGATCGGGTCCTGCCACACGATCAGCGTGGTCACCAGCATCATCAACAGCACCGGGCTGCCGGGGTTCTTGCGCCAGCCCCGAATGAACACGATGGTCAGCACCACGACCATCAGCAGCGCGCCCACCTGCGGGATGATCTGCCAGTGGTCGAACCCGGTCAGGAACTCCACCGGCCGGGGCCGTCCCTCGACGTTCGGGTTGGCCACCCGCGGGTCGACCTCGGTACGTCCGACCGCGGCGAACAATCCGAGGAAGCCGAGCCAGGCGAACAGCGAGATCCAGCGCCCCCAGTTGGGTCCCTTCCGTGGCGCGGACTCGGTGGTTCCCGTGTCGAGCTCGTCCTGGGTCGTCACCGCCCTTACGCCTCCCCGAACCGGTCGACCAGATGCGAGTTCACCCCGTCGGCGTCGAGCTTGCGGGCCACCAGATACCCGGCGCCCATCCATGCGCGACGGGTCCATTTGCCCAGGGAGACACGGGTTCCCGGCGCTCCCGATGCAGCCGGTAGCATCTTGACCCGCTCGAGGGCCTCCTTGACCCCGCGAGGACTGAGTGGATGGGCATCGGTGAACGCCCGCACCAGGGTCGCGGCGACGTCACGGTTCACGACGGTCACGCAGTACTCGGGCCGGCTGCCGTCGTAGGCCTCGGCGTACTGGTCCAGGAATGCCTGCCCGATCGGGTTCTGCTCGTCGTACTGGTCGACGCCGACCCACCCCATGAACGCGTTCCACATGATCGGGTTGACCCAGGCGTTCTGGAACGCTGTCGTGGTGAACCGAGGCGGATCCCAGCCCAGACTGTCCAGTGCGGGGTTGACGAACACGATGCCGAATCCGAAGCCCAGGTGGATGATCGCCTCGGCCTTGGCTTCGTGCAGCGTCTGTACGGCGGCGTCGGTGTCCTGCGCGGTCTGCGCGATCTCCACCTCGGCGACGATGCGAATTCCTTTGCGGCGACACGCGGTTCTCAGATTCTTCAGGTAGCTCTCGCCGATCAGGCTCTGTTCGACGAGCACACCGATCTCGGTGAGGCCACGCTTGGCGACCAGGTCGACCAGGAAAATCGGCTCGTCGGTCATCGACCCCTGCGGGAACGCGAACGTCCACTCACCCAGCCAGTCGTCGGTTCCGGTCACGCTGATCGCGGGCACCTTGAACCGCTCCTCGATCGCCTCGCGCAGCGGCACGCAGTTGTCGGTGATGTTCGGCCCGAACACCACCAGGCAGCCCTCGTCGACGAGTTCGCCGTAGGCGTCGATCACCGCCTTCACCGAACCCTTCGGCAGCCCTTCGACCTCGCGGTAGATCATCTGCACCGAGCGGTCCATCAGGCCCTGTTCGACCGCCTCGGCGAACACCAACTCGAATGTCCGGGTGAACGACGCGAACAACTCGTCGGGAAAACCGGGCGGGAGCTTGAAGTCCATCAGGTAGCCGACCTTGATGGGCTCCGCGGTGCTCTCGTAGGACATCTGGCCTCCTCGGCAGACGCGCATTCGGTCAGGGTCGGCGGACTGCCAAAACCTAATATTTGTTCAGACCCTAGCGGCGCCGTCCGGCAGCGTCAATCACCGCCGCCCGTCGCGGTATTGAGATAGACATCGATCATCTCGGCCAGGCCGCGGCCCACCGTCGCGTCGTCGGTCAGTGGCCCCGCGATCGCGGCGAGCGCCGCTTCGCCGAGGCTCAGTCCCTCGACGGTCAGCCGGCCGGCCGCGATCAGGACACGGGTGGAGGCCACCTCGCGCAGTCCTCCGGTCTCCAGCCTGCGGATGGCCTGGCCGAACCGCACCAGCGCAGCGGCGGTCTCGTGATCGACACCGGCCTCGTGGGCGATGATGGACTCCTCGATTTCCGGTGCGGGGAAACCGAACTCGATGGCCACCATGCGTTGGCGCGTGGAGTCCTTGAGATCCTTGAGCACGCTCTGGTAGCCCGGGTTGTAGGAGACCACCAGACCGAACCCCGGCGCGGCGTCCAGCGTGACGCCGAGCCGTTCGATCGGCAGCTGGCGGCGGTGGTCGGCCAGTGGATGCAGCACCACGGTGGTGTCCTGGCGGGCCTCGACGACCTCGTCGAGATAACAGATCGCACCCTCGCGCACGGCACGGGTCAGCGGGCCGTCCACCCACACGGTTTCGTCGCCGCTCAGCAGATAGCGCCCGACCAGGTCCGCGGTGGTCAGGTCATCGTGACACGCGACGGTGATCAGCGGCCTGCCGAGATCATGGGCCATCGCCTCGACGAAGCGGGTTTTGCCGCAGCCCGTCGGGCCCTTCAGCACGATCGACAGGCCCTGCCGGTAGGCGGCCCGGAACACGGCCTCCTCGTTGCCGACCGGCGTGTAGTACGGCCGGTTCCGCGCGTGTGTGGACGCCCCGTTCTGGTTGGCGGTCGCGGGTTCGTACGCTGTCTCGCTGCCCATTGTCTTCCTTCCCTCGTCCGCACCCTCATCCGCTTGGCTGCGGCGTACTGAATCCGTCGTCGTCACGCGATGCGACGCCGCACCTCGGCGGCGCGCAGCGCGGACCGGAAGATCGGACCGATCACCCCGGCGAGCTGGTCGGGGTGGCCGATCATCGCGTGCGCCGCGCTGCCGAAGACCGAGCGCAGCGATGCGGCGTCGGTGCTCGCGCCGACGGTCAGGCACACACAGCCCGTACCGCGCCTGCGCGCCTCGGTCAATGCCCGGCGCGCGTCGGCGGCGCCGTAGGCCCGCTCGTATCCGTGGTCGTAGGCCAGCCCGTCCGAGAGCACCACCAGCAGCCGCCTGGCGGTGCCACCGCGCGCCTCGAGTACCGCAGACCCGTGCCGGATAGCCGCCCCGAGACGTGAAAACGCCGCGGGTTCAAGGCTGTTCAGACGCCTGCTGACCGCGGCATCGAGATGCTCGTCAAATCGCTTGACCGGCACGACCGTGACGTCCTTGCGGCCCTGCGAGTAGTACGCATACAGCGCCACCCGGTCACCGAGGTCGTGCAGCGCGACGGCGAGATGGGCGACCACCTCGCGCTGCTGCTGGTGTACGGTGCGGCCCGCCGAGCCGGCCTCGGCGGTGGATCCGGAGATGTCGAGCAACAGCAGGACCGACAGGTCACGGCGGCGCCGCAGACTGTCGAGGTACACGGCTTCCTCGGGCGTCGACCCGGCCCTGACCTCCACCCGCGCCTCGACCGCCGCGTCGATGTCGATGTCGTCGCCCTGCGGCTGCCGGTGACGGCGATGCAGTCCCATCCCGAGCCGCGCGAGGGGTCTGCGCACCCCGATCACTGTGTCGATATCTTGGGCCGCAACGGGTTTCATCCGAGGCGATACCTCACGCACCGTGCACCAGCCCGGCCGGTACGCCCTGCGTCCGACATCCCATTCCGGATAGGTGAAGCCGGCGCCCTGGACGTCGGCGCCCGCTTCGGCCGGCGCCGAGGCCAACGAGGCCACCGCGTTCGCCCCGCGCCGCGCCGAGTTGACCCGGTGGGTCGGCGAATCGGCGCCGGGCGGACCATCGCCGCTGCCGGTCTTACGCGATGAGGACAGCATTTTCTTCAGCCACTTTCCGATGAACCCGCCGCCGCCGACCGGGCTGCTGAACAGGTCGGGATCATCGGTGTCGTCGACCTCGCCGTCGTCGAGTTCCTCGAGCGCGCCCTTGTCGTCGCGGTTGCGGGGCACGTGTCCGGCGCTCTCGTGATCGACCTGGCTGCCCGCGCGCCCTGCGGTCAGCACCTTCTTGGGCTGCAGCACGCCGAAAACCGCGGGCGGCTCGTCGACGGGGTCTTTACCCGATGCGATCGCCAGCGATCCGGCCGCCGAATCGCTGCGGCCCGCGATGCGGTGGTCGACGAGTCCGCCGAGGATGTCCGGCAGCAGATCCTCGTTGGCCACGAGTGCGCGGTGACCCTCGATCGCCAGATAGCGCGTCGCCGTCTTGGGCCGCCGCGTCAGCGCACCGAGTACGTCGGGGTCGAGGCTGCCCGCCGCGATCAGCGAGGCCTGCACCGCGACGGTGCGCAGCGTGTCCCGTGGCGCCGCGGACGGATCGACGAAGACCGTCTGACCGTCGGTCCACGGGGGTTGGCCGGGTGCGTCGGCGGCCACCGACAACGGTCGCCCGGCCAGCGCGGAGCCCAGCATCGTCAGACCGGGATACCGGTCGTGATCCGCCTCGTCGGCCACCCGCGCCTCCGCGTCCGCCTCGTCACCGTTGACCACATATTCGGCCGTTGACCAAATATTCGTTCCACCGTAAGGTTCGGGTCCATTGGAGTCAATCAGCGGTGACGCCCGCACGGGTGCCGCGGACGACGGTGGAGGCCCATAGATGATCGACTTCACCGGACAGGTCGCGGTGGTCACCGGCGCCGGGCGTGGGCTGGGACGGCTCTACGCTCTCGACCTGGCGAGGCGGGGCGCCGCGGTGGTGGTCAACGATCTCGGCGGCACCATGTACGGCGACGGTTCGGACACCGCCGTGGCCGATCAGGTGGTCGACGAGATCACCGAGGCCGGTGGCCGGGCCGTCGCGTCCTACGATTCGGTGGACAACCCTGATGGTGGCCAGGCGATCGTGGACTGTGCGGTCGGTGCTTTCGGCAGGCTCGACGTAGTCATCAGTAATGCCGGTATCTTCAATTCAGTTCCTTTCGAACAACTCTCGACCGACGCCTGGCGCCGGATGCTGGCTGTGCACCTCGACGGCGGGTTCTTCCTGAGCCGGCCGGCCTACACCGTGATGAGGGAGCAGGGGTACGGCCGGTTCGTGTTCATCTCCTCGTCCGCGGGCAACTTCGGCCAGCCGATGGAGGCCCACTACGCAGCCGCTAAAACCGGTTTGGTCGGCCTCTCCAACGTCATCGCCATCGAGGGCGCAGCGCACGGCATCGCATCCAATACGGTTTTGCCGACTGGTTTTTCGCGAATGGTCACCGAGACGGTCGGCGACGAGAGGTTTCTCGCCGAGTCCGGCTTCATGCGGGCGATCCGCCCCGAACTGGTCGTCCCGCTGGTGACCTTCCTGGCCAGCCACAGCTGCAGGTTCAGTCACCGCAACTACTCGGCCTGCGCGGGCCGGTACGCCCGGGTGTTTGTCGGACTCGGCGACGGATGGCTGGCCGACGACAGCGCCGATCCGACGGCCGAGGACATCGAAGCCAACCTGGATGCGGTGTCGTCGACAGAACAGTTCATCGTGCCTGACTCGATTGTCGACGAGGTGCTGCACGTGTGCGACCGGCGGGGCATCAGTGCCATGCCCGACAATGCCGACGTCGCGTTCCCCGAACCGGCGAAAATGACCGTGGACTCGGTAGGATCAGAGACCGTGCAGCAATCATCGGGCAGCGTCCGCTAGGCATGGCCGATGCCGACGCCGCAGGGCGTGACGCCAAGCGGGCGCGTTCCGCTCACAGGAAGCGGGGATCCGCTGCCCACCTGGCCGCGGTGTCCGATTCACCGGCTGCAGATGTGCCCCGGCGCACAGAGATCCTCAAGACGGCGAACACCGTCTTCGCCACCACCGGGCTGCGCAGTTCCGTGCAGCAGATCGCCGATGCCGCAGGCATTCTCGCCGGCAGCCTGTACCACCACTTCGATTCCAAAGAAGCCATTCTCATCGAGTTGATCCGGCTCTACCACGAAGATCTGGACCGGATCGGGGATCTCGCACTGGAGCGGATCGATGACGCCGATGCCCGGACCGTGACCGACCGGATCACCGAGTTGGGGTGTGCGATCGCCCGATGCGCGGTCGAACATCGTGCAGCGCTGCAGATGTCGTTCTATGAGGCGCCGAGCAACGATCCCGAGTTGATCGAACTGACCGCGCGCCGGCCGTCGAAGATCCAGGCCGCCATGCTGCAGACGTTGCGGGCAGGCCGCTGGAGCGGCGACATCCGCTCCGACGTCGACCTGCCCACCCTGGCCGACCGACTGTGCCAGAGCATGCTGCACGTCGGCCTCGATGTCATCCGGCATAACGCCCCCGTCGACCAGCTGGCCACCCTGAAGTGCCGGATCGCGTTGCAGGGGCTCGCCGCCGAACCGCCCACCGACGCGGACCTGGACCGATCGGCAGCGTTCGCGGTCGCCGAGAGGGTCATCGCGAGCTGGGACGACACCGAGGACGACATCGATCTCAAGGCCGCGCATGTGCGTGCGGTGGCCCGCTCCGAGTTCGGCCGTCGGGGCTACGAGATGACGACGATCCGTGATATCGCCTCGGCCGCGGGGCTGGGCACCGGCACCGTCTATCGGGTGATCGGTTCCAAGGACGAACTGCTGATGTCGATCATGCTCGAGTTCGGCCACAAGGTCGGCGGCGGGTGGACCGACATCGTCCGGTCGGAGTCGAGCACCTTGGAGAAACTCGACGCGCTGAGCTGGCTCAACATCAACGCGCTCGATCATTTCCCCGACGAGTTCCGCATCCAGCTGGCATGGTTGCGGCAGTCGCCGCCGGACTCGGCGAACCCCGCGTGGTCGTTCACCACCCGGATCCGTCAGATGAAAACGCTTCTTTCCGAGGGGATACGCAGCGGCGAGATCCACGTCGACGGCGCCCGGTTGAACGCCGGGACCGACATGCTGACCCGGTGCATCATCGGTGAGCAGTGGATACCGGAGAACATCCTGCAGCAGATCGGCGTGCGGAGCGCGCTGATCCTGGCGCGCGACACCGTGCTCCGCGGGGTCGCCGTCCGGGGGTCCTGACCCCGCTACTCGGGGAGCCGCAACTCGGGCTTCTCCACCTCTTCGATGTTGACGTCCTTGAACGTGATCACCCGCACCTGCTTGACGAACCGCGCCGGCCGGTACATGTCCCACACCCAGGCGTCGCCGAGACGCAGCTCGAAGTAGACCTCGCCGTCGGCGTTGCGCGGGATCATCTCCACGCTGTTGGCCAGGTAGAACCGCCGTTCGGTCTCCACCACATAGCTGAACTGACCGACGATGTCCTTGTACTCGCGGTACAGCGACAGCTCCATCTCGGTTTCATACTTTTCGAGATCTTCGGCACTCATCGGCTCAGCTGTCCTTCACGTAGTCCGCCGTCTCCCTGGACGTCATCGAATATTTTCCCGCACTCGAGTTCGGCATGCTCCCCGGGTTCCCCGTCGACGACCAAACGTCGCACATTGATGAAAGAGAACCGGTGTTGGGTCGACGGACCAAGGCGGTTCAGCGCCGCGGAATGCGCCCGGGTGCTGTAACCCTTGTGGTCGGCGAAGCCGTAGCCGGGATGGTCGTCGTCCATCGCGACCATCAGCCGGTCGCGGCTCACCTTGGCCAGCACGCTGGCGGCCGCGATGCAGGCCGCCGCCGCGTCACCCCCGATCACCGGCAGCGACGGCATCGGCAGGCCGGGCACCCGGAAGCCGTCGGAGAGCACATAGCCCGGCCGCACCGACAGGCCCGCCACCGCACGGCGCATGCCCTCGATGTTGGCGACGTGCACCCCGCGACGGTCGACCTCCTCCGACGGGATGAACACCACGTGATACGCCAGTGCATAGCGCCGGATCAGCGGGAACAGCCGCTCGCGCTCACTGGCGTTGAGCTTCTTGGAATCGTCGAGCGCGGACAGACTCTCCAATCGGTTCGGTCCGAGCACGCACGCCGCGACCACCAATGGTCCCGCGCACGCGCCGCGGCCGACCTCGTCGACACCGGCGACGGGTCCCAGACCGGCGCGGTACAGCGCCGATTCCAGGGTGCGCAGGCCCGACGATCTGCGGATGACCGTTCGCGGGGGCCAAGCAGCCGGCAAGTGTGCGCGCCTCCTGTCAGCTCTGCGGGTTCACCGAGTTCACACCGCCCCAGCGACCGGGCGGCCACGCGATGAACTGGGCCTTACCGATGACATTCTCCACCGGGATCGTCCCGGCCGTCGGGTCGCCGGTGCACAGCAGACCCTTCTGCACGTCGGCGGGTTCGTTGGTGCAGTGCGTGCGGGAATCCGCCGAATGGGTGCGGTTGTCACCCATCACCCACAGCCGGCCTTCCGGCACGGTGACGGGCCCGAACTCGTTGCCGAGGCACGGATACACGGCCGGGTCGGCCATCATCGTCTCGGGATCGAGGTAGGGCTCGTTGAGCGGTTTGCCGTCGACGGTCAGCCCGGTGTCGACACGGCACTGGACCGTCTGGCCGCCGGTGGCGATGATCCGTTTGACCAGATCGTTCTCGTCGGGCGGGACGAAGCCGACGACCGAGAGCGCGTCCTGGACCCAGCGGACCGCGGCATTGTCGGACCGGATCGACTTGTAGCCGATGCTCCAGTTCGGCGGGCCCTTGAACACGACGACATCACCGGGCTGCGGCGATCCCCAGCGGTAGGACAGCTTGTCGACCATGATCCGGTCGCCGACGCAACCGTTGCATCCGTGCAGCGTCGGCTCCATCGACTCCGACGGAATCAGGTAAGGCCGCGCGATGAACGTCAGCATCACGTAGTAGATCACCAACGCGATGGTGATGAGGATCGCGGCTTCGCGAAGCGCGCCCCGCTTCTTGCCGGCCTTCTTGTCGTCCGCGCGTTCGCCGGGGTCTTCGACGGTGGGATCGGCGGATTGATCGTCCGGAAGCTGGGGTTGGCCAGGGGCCCCTGCGGGCTCAGAGGGCGACGTCACGTGATCAGACTAGTCAGCGCGACGCCGCGCCTGTGCGACCACCAAGGGCCGGCGCCTGGGTCAGCGCTTCTCCTTGATCTTGGCCTTCTTGCCGCGCAGCTCGCGCAGGTAGTACAACTTCGCGCGACGCACGTCACCACGGGTGAGCACGTCGATGTGGTCGATGTTGGGCGAGTGCACGGGGAAGGTGCGCTCGACACCGACGCCGTAGCTCTCCTTGCGCACCGTGAAGGTCTCGCGGACGCCACCGCCTTGGCGACGGAGCACGACGCCCTTGAAGACCTGAATGCGCTCCTTGGAGCCCTCGATGACCTTGACGTGGACATTGACGGTGTCGCCGGGGCCGAAAGCCGGCACATCGTCGCGCAACGATGCCTGGTCGACGAAATCCAGCGTGTTCATCGGTGACACTTCCTTGCTGTTCGCGGCGTCGCACCCGCGTCCTGATGACGTGGCGGAGCCGATGTGTTATTCGGGCGTCTTAGGCTTGTCGTGCGCCTGATACCGGGGCATGCCACCCCAGCCGTGCACAGACAACTGCCCAATTGTGCCAGACGGAGTGCTGATCCCCGAAATCGGCGGATCGGGCCGTGGGACTGGTGGGGTTCGTGAGCAACGCGCCGGGTATTCAGGGGCTACCCTTGTCTGACCGGGCGGCGTGCTGCGCGTGCCTGGATTCGGGGACAGGTTCCTGCACGCCACCTTCATCACGCCACGTTCTTCACGGGCCCATACGACTTGGAGGATGCCAGCGATGCGACGGCCGGCACGGCTGTTCACCACCAAGGCGGCGATGTCTGCTCTGGTCGCCGTCGCGGCAGGCTGCGCCGCGACGGGCAGCAGCGCTCCCCCGGTCTCCGAAGGTCCGCATAGGGCGGTGGTCGCACCACTGGGAGCGACGGCCCCGGTTCCGGAGGTGCCGCCTGACGAGCCGCCGGCATCGTTCCTCGGCCTGTCCGATCGTGAGGCACTGGCGACCGCGCGCGCCGCTGATGCCGGAGCCGATATCACCACCGCCGTACTCGACCGCAACACCGGCGTGCTGGTTACCAACGGCAACGACCGCCCGTTCGCGATCGCGTCGGTGGTCAAGCTGTTCATCGCCGACGACCTGCTGCTGCAGGTGACCCAGGGGCGCACCACGCTGTCACCCGAGGATCGGGAGGCGCTCGACGTGATGCTGCGGGCCTCCGACGACAGCGCCGCCGAGGTGTTCTGGAACCGCGGCGGCGGCACCGACATCATCGACCGGGTGGTGCGGCGCTACGGGCTGACGTCGACCGGCAAACCCGGCAACGGCCGGTGGTTCAACACCACCAGCACGGCCGCCGATCTGGTCCGCTACTACGACATGCTGCTCTCGGGCGCAGGCGGGTTGCCGGCCGAGCAGGTCGACATCATCGTGTCCAACCTCGCCGCGTCGACCCCCACCGCACCGGACGGCATGGCGCCGGGAGGGGTGTACCCGCAGCGGTTCGGCATCCCCGAGGGCCTCTACGCCGAACCGGTGGCGGTCAAACAGGGCTGGATGTGCTGCGTCGGCGCCGACTGGATGCACGTGTCCACCGGCGTCGTCGGCACCGATCGCCGGTACGTGGTGGTGATCGCCTCGATGCAGGCCTCCGGTGACGACGCCGCCCGCCGGACCATCACCGACGCGGTGCGGACGATGTTCCCGGACGGGGCGATCTAGCCTTCCTCGGGCGAGGACCGGAGCTCATCGGGCAGCAGGTCCGGGCGGCGTTCCCGGGTGCGTTCGAGCCCCTGCTGACGCCGCCACGCGGCGATGCGCGCGTGGTCACCGGACCGCAGCACCTCGGGGACGTCGAGCCCCCGCCAGGTCGCCGGCCGCGTATAGCTCGGGCCTTCGAGCAGGCCGCCGACGTAAGCGGAATGTGAGTCGTCCTGGTGCGACTCCGGGTTGCCCAGCACGTCGGGAAGCAACCGCGCGACGGCCTCGATCATCACCACCGCGGCCGATTCGCCGCCCGGGAGCACGTAATCTCCGATGGAGACCTCCTCCACCCGCATCCGGGTGGCCGCGTCGTCGATCACCCGCTGATCGATGCCCTCGTAGCGCCCGCACGCGAACACCAGATGCTTCTCCTGTGTCCAGCGCTGGGCAACGCTCTGGGTGAACAAACGGCCCGCGGGCGTGGGTACTACGAGAAGCGTTTCCGGCGTACAGATCTCGTCGAGCGCGGGTCCCCACACCGGCGCCTTCATCACCATTCCCGGTCCCCCGCCGTAGGGCGCGTCGTCGACGGAGCGATGCACGTCGTGGGTCCACCGGCGCAGGTCGTGCACGGCGAACTCGATGATCCCCGCCTCGATGGCCTTGCCCGGCAACGACTGCCGCAGCGCATCGAGGAACGCGGGGAAGATCGTCACCACGTCTATGCGCATGTGTCAGCCCAGCTCGAGAAGACCCTCGGGCGGGTCGATGGTCACGAGCTGGTCCTGCAGCGACACCGAGACCACGATCGCCGATACGAACGGCACCAGGACCTCGGCGTTGTCCGCGTCCCGGACGGCGAGCAATTCGCCTGCGGCGGTGTGCAACACCTCGGCGATCGTGCCGACGTCATGCCCGGCGGTCGTGACGACCTTGAGCCCTTCGAGCTGATGGTCGTAGAACTCGTCGGGATCCTCGATCGGCGGCAGGCTGCCGGAGTCGACCAGGAAGAGAGTGCCGCGCAGCGCCTCGGCGGCATCGCGACTACCGACACCCTCCAGCCGCAGCAGCAGCCGATCACCGTGCGGGCGAACGGATTCCACGACGAAATTGCGTTCGGAGCCACCGCGCGGCGCACGCGCGCGCAGTGTTGCGCCGGGAACGAACCGTCCGCCGGGGTCGTCGGTACGAACCTCGACGGACAGTTCTCCGGTGACGCCGTGTGCTTTCGCGACTCGCCCGACGACGAGATCCATCAGGCCGGCCTCGGATCCGCTACTGGTCGGTGTCCACCACGTCGACGCGGATCCCTCGGCCGCCGATGCCGGCGACGAGGGTGCGCAGCGCGGTCGCGGTGCGGCCACCGCGCCCGATGACCTTGCCCAGGTCGTCGGGGTGAACGTGCACCTCGACGGTGCGGCCGCGGCGGTTGGTCACCATGTCGACGCGGACGTCGTCAGGATTGTCGACGATTCCGCGGACCAGGTGCTCCACGGCGTCGACGACGACCGAGCTCATTCGGCAGCGGGAGCGTCGGACTCGGCGGCGGCCTCGGCCGGAGCGTCGGAGGCCTGCTCGGCCGCAGCCTCGGCGGGGGCCTCTTCCTTCTTGGCCGGGGCCTTCTTCTTCTTGGGCGTGGTGGCCTCGGTCGAGGGGCCACCCTCGGCCTCGGCGAGCGCGGCGTTGAACAGATCCAGCTTGCTGGGCTTGGGCTCCTTGACCTTCAGGGTGCCCTCGGCACCCGGCAGGCCCTTGAACTTCTGCCAGTCGCCGGTGATCTTCAGCAGCTGCAGCACG
This sequence comes from Mycolicibacterium parafortuitum, assembly GCF_010725485.1. NCBI lineage: Bacteria > Bacillati > Actinomycetota > Actinomycetes > Mycobacteriales > Mycobacteriaceae > Mycobacterium > Mycolicibacterium parafortuitum. The sequence goes on from NZ_AP022598.1 coordinate 5,276,185, forward strand.
GGTTCGGTGGGCTGGGCGCCGACGCCGAGCCAGTACTGCGCGCGCTCCGAGTCGATCTCGATGAGGCTGGGCTCTTCCTTCGGGTGGTACCGGCCGATGACCTCGATCGAGCGGCCGTCGCGGCGGGTGCGCGAATCGGCGACGGCGATGCGGTACTGCGGGTTGCGGATCTTCCCGAGGCGGGTGAGCTTGATCTTGACAGCCATGTTGAGCGTTCTCTCCTGTGATTGCCACGCTGCAATTCGGCGATCGCGGCGGGATGCCGGGACCCGGTTTTGCCTTACGTGTGTGACCGCGTCACGGCGCATCCGTCGAGTGATCGAGGAAGCCGTACGCGGACAGCCGCTTATTGTGCCAGAACTCGTTCTCCGGGCGGAAATCGCGGATCAGATGCCGAGGACGGCTTTGGCGATCATGAAGTAGATCAGCAAACCGGTGGCATCGACGAACGTGGAGATGAACGGGTTCGAGAACACCGCGGGATCGACGCGGATCGCCCGGGCGATCAACGGCATCGCCCCACCGACCGTGGCCGCCATCGTGCACAGGCTCACCAGGGTCAACCCGATCACGATCCCGATGGAGCGGTCGTACACCAGGCTCGTCACGACGAACGCCAGGCTGCCGAGCAGCAGACCCAGCGATAGCCCGACCCGGAGTTCGCGGAACAGCACCCTGCCCAGATCCCGGGGTCCCACGTCGCCGAGCGCCAGAGCGCGGGTGACGGTCGTCGCGGCCTGGTTGCCGGTGTTGCCACCGGTGCCGATCAGCAGCGGGACGAACAACGCCAAGGTCACCACCTCGGCCAGAGTCGCCTCGAAGACTTCGAGCACCTGCACCGTCAGCGTGGCGCCGATGGCGAGCACCAGCAGCCAGACGACGCGTGACCGGACGAGGTCGGCCACCGGCGCGGTCAGATAGGGCCGGCGGAGCGGTTCGGTGCCGCTGATGCGCGCCTGGTCCTCGGACTCGGCGGTTTCCAAGATCTGCAGTGCGTCGTCGACGGTGAGGATGCCGACCAGCCGTGTCTCGCTGTCGACGACCGGAAGCGCCAGCATCCTCAGATCGGCGCACCGCCGGGCAGCCTTCTCCGCGTCTTCGGTGGCGCGCGCCCAGTGCGGCGGGCGCATCACCTCGGCGACCGTCGTTCCCGGCTCGGCGGCAAGGAGCCGCCGCAGGCTGACCACCCCGATCAGCACGCGTCCGTCGTCGACCACCGGCAGCGTGTAGATGGTCTCGGCGTCGCCCAAGCCCGCGGTGACCCGGGTGAGCGCCTCGGCCGTCGTCATCGCCGGACGCACCGACACGAACTCCGGACTCATCCGACGTCCGATCGACCGCTGCGGATAGCCCAGCACCGCGGCGGTCAGCTCGCGTTCGTCAGCCGGCAGGCCACGCATCAGCCGGCCGGCCACCGTCGCGGGCAACTCGTCGAGGAGTTCGACCCGGTCGTCGGGATCCAGGTCGGCGAACAGCGCGGCGACGGCGTCGTCCTGCAGCGCGCCGACCAGGTCACCCTGCAGGCTGGGGGCGAGGATCTCGAAGACCTCCAGCGCCTGATCCTTGGGCAGGACGCGGTAGAGCACCGCCCGGTCCTGACGGTCGAGACGTTCCAGCACGTCGACGATCTGGATCGACGACAACGGCCGCAGCAAGGCGGTCACTGCCGGCAGGTCGAGGTTGTCGAGGGCCCGCAGGATCTCCTTGAGCTGGGCTTCGGAGGGCGGGGCGGTGATATCGGCCATGTTGAGGGATACGTCTACACCATCACGGTGAACTCTTGGTGCCGACGACGCACCCCTCCGCACAGGCTTTACAAAACCCGCCCTCAATGTCACTTTCTAGGCATGGACGACGCTGCCGTGCTGCTGGAGATCGAGGCGATCAAACAGCTCAAGGCGCGCTACTGCCGCCATCTCGACACCAAGGACTGGCAGTCGTGGCGGACGTTGTTCAGCGACGACTTCCGCAGCGACACCTCGCAGGCGGGCGGCAAGATCATCGTCGGCGCCGACGACTTCGTCTCCTTCACCCGGCGCAGCCTGCGCGACAACGCCACGGTGCATCAGGTGCACGCGCCGGAGATCACCCTGACGTCGGCGACCACCGCGGACGGGATCTGGGCGCTCGAGGACGTCGTGCGCCTGGCGCCCGGTGTGAACCTGCGCGGCTACGGGCACTACCGCGAGACCTACCAGAAGCTCGACGGACGCTGGCTGATCACCGAGTCCACGTTGACCCGGCTGCGCGAGGACATCTTCAACGTGGCGTTCTCGCTGTATCTGTCCGACCGGATCAAACGCGCCGCGGGCCGGTTGGCCCGGCGGGCGGTGCGGTAGTCAGACGAGCTTGTCGAACGCCTTCTCCTCGACCCGTTTGCTCATCCGCCAGCCCGCCTCGGTGCGGACGAACTCGTCGACGTACCAGATCCCGACGAAATAGATCTGCCCGGCATCGCCGCCCATCACCATCGGGTTGAAGCAGACCGCCCGTGAGGTCGCGGTGTTCCCGTCGGCGCCGATGCGCACGTCGACGTTGCCGAGCATGTGGTAGTACGCCGGGAAGTTCGGCAGCACCTCCTTCAGCCACGCCTTGACCTCAGGGAACGGGCCGTCGACGCCGCCGCTGACGCGGTAGTCGATGTAGGCGTCCGGCGTGAACACCGCATCGAGGTCGTCGAACCGCTTACCGTCGATCGCCGTCGAATAGTCGATCAGCAGTTGCTGGATCTCCAGCCGGTCGGAGATCTCTTCGAGGCTGAGCATGACATCGATTGAACACGATCAACCCCGCCGATAGGCTCACCCGACATGACACGGCTTCTCGCGTGCCTGGGCACCGCGCTGTGCCTGCTGGCCGGCGGTGCCCTCACCGGGCCGACGGCGACCGCCGTGCCGGTGCCGGGCGTGGTGCAACCCGCCGGCTCGGTGCCCGCGCCCGACGGGCCCGCGCAGGCGTGGATCGTCGCCGATATGGACACCGGCGCGGTGCTGGCGGCCCGTAACGAGCACGGGCGCTACGCGCCGGCGAGCACGATCAAGATCCTGCTCGCGATGGTGGTGCTCGACGAACTGCCGCTGGACGCGACGATCGTCGCGAACGACGCCGATACGTTGGTCGAGTGCAACTGCGCAGGCGTCTCGCCCGGCCTGACGTACAGCACCCGCCAGCTGCTGGAGGGGTTGCTGCTGGTGTCGGGCAACGACGCCGCCAACACCCTGGCCACCATGCTCGGCGGGCGCGATGTCGCGGTGGCGAAGATGAACGCCAAGGCCGCGGCGGTGGGCGCCCACAACACCCGGGCCGGCTCGCCGTCCGGGATCGACGGTCCGGGCATCGACATCTGGTCCACCCCACACGATCTCGCGGTGCTGTTCCGCGCGGCGATGGGCTACCCGGTGTTCGCGCAGATCACCGCGCAGCCCACCGCGGTGTTCCCGACCCGGGCCGGGGATCGGGTGCTGGTGAACCAGGACGAGATGCTGCACCGCTACCCCGGCGCGTTCGGCGGCAAGACCGGCTACACCGATCTGGCGCGCAAGACGTTCGTCGCCGGCGCCGAGCGGGGCGGCAGACATCTCGTGGTCGCGATGATGTACGGCCTGGTCACCGAAGGCGGCCCGACGTATTGGGATCAGGCGTCGGCGCTGCTGGACTGGGGGTTCGCGCTGGGACCCAACCCGGGGATCAGCCCGCTCTGAGTCGGTCAACACGCCGAATTCGCCCGAAGTCGATACCGGACGGAGACCTGGCCGAGTCCTGGCGCGACTAGCGTCGCCCCTCGTGCGAATACGACTCGCGGGGCTGGCGCTCGCCCTGAGTGCGCTGCTGCCCGCGTCGATGTCGGTCGCACCGGCGACGGCCCAGCCCGGACAGCCCGTGGAAGCCGCTGCCGCCCAACCGATTCCGGACGGACCGGCGAAGGCGTGGCTGGTCGCCGACCTGGACACCGGCCGGGTGCTCGCCAGCCGCGATCCGTACGGCACCTACGCCCCCGCCAGCACGATCAAGGTGCTGCTGGCGATGACGGTGCTCGACCACCTGCGACCGGACAACTTCGCCAGGGCCAACGAATCGCACACCCGGGTCGAATGTTCCTGCGTAGGGCTCAAACCCGGCCAGGCCTACACGACCACCGAACTGCTCTCCGCGATCCTGATGGTGTCGGGCAACGACGCGGCGAACATGCTGGGCGACATGCTCGGCGGGCAACAGATGGCCGTGGCGAAGATGAACCGTAAGGCCGCGCTCGTCGGCGCGCGCAGCACCAAGGCGTCCTCGCCGTCCGGGCTCGACGGGCCGGGCTGGGAATCGGTGACCACGCCGCACGACCTCGCGGTGATCATGCGGGCGGCGCTGAAGTATCCGCTGATCGCCCAGATCATGCGCTCACCGACCGCACCGTTTCCCGGTAAGACGCTGCACAACCAGAACGAGTTGTTGTCCCGCTACCCCGGGGACCTCGGTGGTAAGACGGGCTTCACCAACCTGGCTCGCAAGACCTACGTGGGGGCCGCCCAGCGCGGCAACCGTCGCCTCGTCGTGGTGCAGATGTACGGCACCGGCGATCTCTACGGGCAGGCGATCCGCTTGCTGGACTACGGATTCAGCCAGCCGTAGCGCGCCGGCCGATCAGTGGACGATGCCGCGCAGGATCACCACGGTCGGGTGAGCCAGCACCTCGGGGCCGGAGCGCGGATCGTCGGCGAAGCACACCAGATCCGCTGACGCGCCGTGCCGTAACGCCGGGCGCCGCAGCCACTCGCGGGCATCCCAGCACGCCGCGCCGAGCGCCTCGGTCGGCGTCATACCGATCCCCTTGAGCGCCTCGACCTCGTCGGCGATCCGGCCGTGCGCGACGGCGCTGCCCGCATCGGTGCCCGCGAAGATCGGCACACCGGCTTCGCGCGCCGCCCCGATGCGGGCCGGGCAGCTCTCGTACAGCGCGCGCATGTGCTTCTGGTAGGCCGGGAAGCGGTCGGCCCCGTCGGCGATTCCGGGAAAGTTCTCGATGTTGATCAGCGTCGGGACCAGCGCCGTTCCGTGTTCGACCATCAGGTCGATGGTGTCCTCGGTCAGCCCGGTGCCGTGCTCGATGCAGTCGATACCCGCCTTGATCAGACCGGGCAACGCGTCCTCGCTGAACACATGCGCGGTGACCCGGGCGCCGTTGGCGTGGGCGGCGTCGATTGCCGCCTCCAGCACGTCATCCGGCCACAGCGGCGCCAGGTCGCCGGAGTCGCGGTCGATCCAGTCCCCGACCAGCTTCACCCAGCCGTCGCCCCAGCGGGCCTGCTGGGCGACGGCGTCGGGCAACTGCCACGGGTCCTCGAGTTCGGCGGCGAAACCGCGCGAGTACCGCTTCGGACGGGCCAGATGGCGGCCCGCCCGGATGATCCGCGGCAGGTCGGCGCGGTCGTCGAAGCTGCGGGTGTCGGTCGGCGATCCGGCGTCGCGCAACAACAGCGCACCGGCATCCCGGTCTGTCTCGGCCTGCGCGGCCGCCTCGTCCAGCGGGATCTCTCCGTGCGCACCCAGACCCACGTGGCAGTGCGCGTCGACCAGGCCGGGCAGCACCCAGCCGCCATCGGTGTCCGCTCCGAACACCGTCTCGGCATCGGCGACCGGTTCGGCGGACAGCCGCCCGTCGACGATCCACCAGTCGACGGGTTCGCCGTCCGGCAGGCCACGACCGCGCACATGCAGACGCGCGCTCATCGCTAGTTCTTCGGGAACTTCAGCTTCGACAGGTCGATGTCGGCGAGGCCGGGCGGCAGCTCGTCAAGGCCCTTGGGCATGTTGGACAGATCGGGGAAGCCGGCGGGCATGCCGGGCATGCCGGGGCCGAACGGGCTGCGGGTCTTCGGCTGGGTCGGGCCTGCCCCTGATTTGCGCCCTTTCTTGCCGGCTTTCTGCTTGTTCTTCCCCTTGGCCGCCTTGCGGGAATTCTTCCGGCCGAACGGCATCCCCATCTGGCCGGCCATCTGCGACATCATCTTGCGGGCTTCGAAGAACCGGTCGACGAGCTGGTTGACCTCGGCGACCGTGACGCCCGAGCCGTTGGCGATGCGCAGCCGGCGCGACGCGTTGATGATCTTCGGATCAGCGCGTTCCTGCGGCGTCATGCCGCGGATGATCGCCTGCACGCGGTCGAGCTGACTGTCGTCGACGGCGGCCAGCGCGTCCTTCATCTGGCCGGCGCCGGGAAGCATGCCGAGCAGGTTGCCGATCGGACCCATCTTGCGGATCGCGAGCATCTGCTCGAGGAAGTCCTCGAGGGTGAGCTCTCCGCTGCCGATCTTGGCTGCGGTCGCCTCCGCCTGTTCGGCGTCGAAGACCTGCTCGGCCTGCTCGATGAGGGTGAGCACGTCGCCCATGCCGAGGATGCGGCTGGCCATCCGGTCGGGATGGAAGACGTCGAAGTCCTCCAGCTTCTCCCCCGCCGACGCGAACAGGATGGGCTGGCCGGTGACCTCGCGCACCGACAGCGCGGCGCCACCGCGGGCGTCGCCGTCGAGCTTGGTCAGCACGACACCGGTGAACCCGACGCCCTCGCGGAACGCGTCGGCGGTGGTGACGGCGTCCTGACCGATCATCGCGTCGAGGACGAACAGCACCTCGTCGGGGTTGACGGCGTCGCGGATCGCCGCGGCCTGCGCCATCAGCTCCTCGTCGATGCCGAGGCGGCCGGCGGTGTCGACGATCACCACGTCGTAGAGCTTGGCCTTGGCCTCCGCGAGACCTGCCGCGGCCACGGCGACCGGGTCGCCCGCGGTCATCTGCTCGATGGTCGCGCCGTCCGGCGAGACGCCCGGGTGCGGCGCGAAGACGTGCACGCCCGCCCGTTCGCCGACGATCTGGAGCTGGTTGACCGCGCCGGGGCGCTGCAGGTCACACGCGACCAGCAGCGGGGTGTGGCCCTGCGCCTTCAGCCATTTCGCGAGCTTGCCCGCCAGGGTCGTCTTACCGGATCCCTGCAGACCGGCGAGCATGATGACCGTCGGTGGGTTCCGCGCGAACGCGAGCTGGCGGGTCTCACCGCCGAGGATCGCGACGAGCTCCTCGTTGACGATCTTGACGACCTGCTGCGCCGGATTCAGCGCGGCCGATACCTCGGCGCCCTTGGCGCGATCCTTGATGCGCGAGATGAACGCGCGGACGACGGGCAGCGAGACGTCGGCCTCAAGCAGCGCCAGCCGGATCTCACGCGCGGTGGCATCGATGTCGGCGTCGGTCAGCCGACCCTTGCCCCGCAGGCCCGTCAGGGCACCGGTCAACCGATCGGACAGGGATTCAAACACGCGGCCCAGCCTATCGTGGGTCGGCGGGCACGTTCGGCCAGCGCCGGTCAGCTGGCCTCGTCGTGAACCTGCTTGGGCGCGGGCGGGGCAGGCAGCACCGCGAACAGTTCGCGTTCGAGCCTCTCACGGATACCGTCCTCCACACCCTCGTCATGGGCGGGCAGCACGATCCCGAACGCGTCGATCACCGAGGACCCCATCGTGGTGACCTTGGCCCAGGCGATGTCCACCCCGGCCCGTTCGAAGACCCGGGTCAGCACCGCCAGCAGTCCGGTCCGGTCGGTGGCCCGGATCTCGGCGACGAGCTGGCCGGAATTGGATCCCTCGTGCCACAGCACTCTCGGCGGCGCGGTCGGGGGGTTGATCGGGACGGCGGCCTTGATCTCACCGGCGCGGCCGAGCGCGTTGCTCTCGGCTTCCTTCTTCTCCAGCGCGGCCATCACGTCGAGTTCGCCGTCGATGGCCAGGATCAGCTGCTGGCGCAGCAGCTCGGCCGCGGGCGGTGACCCGAAGTGCGGCGCCACCACGAAACTGTTGATCGCCGAACCCTCATGGCCGTTGACCGACGCGGAGTACACCCGCAGCGAGTTCAGCGCCAGCACCCCGGCGGCCTTCGACAGCACGCCGCGGCGGTCCGGCGCGATCATCGTGACCTGGTAGATGTGTGCGGTGTCGGCCGGCGTCAGCTCGACGTGCACGCCCACCTCGCCCGCCAGCGCGATGAACCGGGCGTCGACGGGATCGGGATGCGGAAGCGGCTCACCGGCCATCACCAGCCGGCAGCGCCGCACCAGTTCGCCGATCAGCGAGGCCTTCCAGTCGCCCCACACCCCGGGCCCGGTGGCCAGCGAGTCGGCCTCGGCGAGCACGTGCAGCAGCTCGAGCACCACGAGATCACCGTCGAGCGCTTCGGCGACCGCGGCGATGGTGTCGGGATCCTGTAGATCGCGGCGGGTGGCGGTGTGCGGCAGCAACAGGTGGTGGCGCACCACCTGGGCAAGGATCTTGATGTCCGAAGGCCACAGGCCGAGCCGGCTGCCGATCTGGTGGGCCAGTTCGGCGCCGATGACGCTGTGGTCACCACCGCGGCCCTTGCCGATGTCGTGCACCAGAGCGCCGAGCAGAAGCAGGTCGGGACGTGACACCCGGGTGGTGAAAGCGCTTGCCCGGGAGACGGTCTCGACCAGGTGGCGGTCGACGGTCCAGATGTGCACGACGTCGCGGGGCGGCAGGTCACGCACCGCACCCCATTCCGGGAACAGCCTGCCCCACAGCCCGGTGCGGTCCAGCGCCTCGATGGTGCCGACCGCCGACGGCCCGGCCGCGAGCATCACCAGCAGATCCTTGAGCGCCTGCCGGGGCCACGGGGTGCGCAGTTCGGGGGCCGCCTCGACGAGCCGGCTGAGTGTGGATCCCGCGATCGGCAGCCCGGTGGTGGCCGACGCCGCGGCCACCCGCAGGATCAGCCCGGGGTCGCGTTCGGGGCGGGCGTCACGGGCCAGGATCACCTCGCCGTTGAACTCGATGACGCCTTCGTCGAGCGGGCGCCGCACCGGCCTGCGCAGCGCGGCCAGCCCTCGGCGCGGCAAAGCGTTTGCCGCCGTTCGGATTCCGGCGTCGACGTAGTAGCTGACGGTGCGCGCCGCATCGGACAGGGTGCGGGCGAGGTCGAAGCGGTCACCGATCCGCAGCGACGAACCGATCTCGTCGGCGTGCTGGGCCAGCAGCAGTTCCCGTCCACGGCCGGCCACCCGGTGCAGTTCGGTGCGGACGTTGAGCAGCGCAAGGTTCGCCTCGCCGAGCGTCTCGGTCGGCGAGGCCAGCGAGCGGCTGGGGTACACGTCGGCGAGCTGGGCGATCGCGAGCGCGTTGAGCAGCTGGACGTCGCGCAGTCCGCCCCTGCCGCACTTGAGATCCGGTTCGGCGCGGTGGGCGATCTGGCCGCTGCGCTCCCAGCGCGCCCTGGTGTGCTCGACGAGTTCGTCGAAGCGCGAGGCGATCCCGATGCGCCACTGCCTGCGCGCACCGCCGATCAGCAACGACGACAGGTCGGCGTCGCCTGCGATGTGCCTGGCCTCCAGCATGGCCAACCCGGCGGAGATGTCCTCGCCCGCCACCCGCAACGCCTCGGGCACCGTGCGCACACTGTGGTCGAGTCGAATGTTGGCGTCCCACAACGGATACCACAAAAGTTCGGCGACCTCGCCGACGACGTCGGCAGGCATGTTGTCGTGCAACAACATCAGATCGAGGTCGGAGTACGGCAGCAGCTCACCACGGCCGAGGCCGCCGGTCGCGACGATCGCGAAGCCGCTGGTCGCGGTGATCCCGATCTCGGTGGCCTTGGTGGTCAGCCAGAAGTCGTGCAGGTCGAGCAGGGCGTCACGTAACGCCGCGGAGTCGAGCTGGCGACCGCTGCCGGACAGCAGCTGTTCGGCGGCGGCCACGAGATCGGTTGCGGGGCGGGAAGACACCGCCGCCGGACGCTCCCAACGGGAAGCGCCGGCGGCGGGCTTCGATGTCGAATCCTTCATGAGTTGTCCTCCCGGCACTTGACGATCCAGTACTCACACGACGCAACCGCCGGGAGACGACCTCTCATTCCTCGATACGGATCAAAGGGCGTCTGCCCCACGTTCACCGGTGCGCACCCGGACCACGGTCTCGACCGGGCTCACCCAGACCTTGCCGTCACCGATCTTGCCGGTGCGAGCCGCCTGGACGATGACGTCCACCACCTTGTCGACGGCGGCATCGTCCACGACGACCTCGACACGCACCTTCGGCACGAAGTCGACCGAGTACTCCGCGCCGCGGTAGACCTCGGTGTGACCCTTCTGCCTGCCGTAGCCCTGGACCTCACTGACGGTCATTCCCAGGATGCCCGTCTGCTCCAGGCCGGTCTTGACATCTTCGAGCGTGAACGGCTTGACGATCGCGGTTATCAGCTTCATGTAGTTGATCCCTTCCGATGAAATTGTCGCCGGTCAGGCGAGCTCGTAAGCCGTTTCGGCGTGTTCGGTCTCATCGATGCCAGTGTCCTCGTCCTCCTTGGACACCCGCCAACCCAGCGGCTTGACGATGAAGGCGATGATGGCGGTCATGACTGCGGTGAACACTACGGCAACCACCGCGATGACGATCTGGACCACCAGCTGCTCGAAGCCACCGCCGTAGAACAGGCCGGTCTCCAGAGCCAGGAAGCCGATGCCCACGGTGCCCCACAGACCGGCGACCAAGTGCACGCCGACGACGTCGAGCGAATCGTCGTAACCGAACTTGTACTTCAGCGCGATGGCGAGCGCGGACAGCACACCCGCGACCGCACCGAGGATCAACGAGCCGATCGCACTGAGCGACCCACAGGCCGGGGTGATCGCGACCAGGCCGGCGACGATACCGGAGGCGGCACCGACGCTGGTGGCGTGACCGTCGCGGATGCGCTCCACCAGAAGCCAGCCGAGCATCGCGGCGGCCGTCGCGGCGGTGGTGTTGACCCAGACCGAACCGGCGAGCATGTCCGCGGCGCCCTCGGAGCCGACGTTGAAGCCGAACCAGCCGAACCACAGCAGCGCGGCACCCAGCATCACGAACGGGATGTTGTGCGGGCGGTACGGGGTCTTGCCGAAGCCGGCGCGCTTGCCGAGCAGGATCGCCAGCACCAGCGCGGCCATACCGGCGTTGATGTGGACCACGGTGCCACCGGCGAAGTCGATCGGCGACACGTTCGCCACACCCTCATCGTCGACACCGAAAATCTTTGCCGCGATTCCACTCTCGGAACCCGACAGCAGGCCGCCACCCCAAACCATGTGTGCCAGGGGGAAGTACACCAGCGTGACCCAGATGCCGCCGAAAACCAGCCAGGTGCCGAACTTCATGCGCTCGGCCACCGCACCGCTGATCAGCGCGACGGTGATGACCGCGAAGGTCAGCTGGAAGGCCACCCAGACGATGGCCGGCACCGTGCCGAACCCGCCGGAGACGAAGGTGTCGACCCCGTCGACCTCGCGAACCTCGGTCAGTTGACTGAGCCCGAACAGCGAGAACGGGTTGTCGAAGACTCCGAAGAAGTCGCTCTCACCGGTGTGACCGGAGGCGAACGACATCGAGTAACCCCAGAGCACGTAGATGACGCTGACGACACCCATCGTGCCGAACGACATCATCATCATGTTGAGGACGGACTTCTGACGGGACAAACCACCGTAGAAGAACGCCAGGCCCGGTGTCATGAGCAACACCAGCGCCGCCGACGTGAGCACCCACGCCGTATCCCCCGCGCTCAGGCCATCAGGCCCGAACGGCAGAAACGCTTCGTCTGGCAAGGCTAAAAGCACTTTGTGTGAACCTCCTTGGGATGGCGGCCGATCATGATCGGCCTCCCGAAGAGACTCTTTTGCGAGCGTTTCACCTGTGATTCTGTTGTGTTTCGCCGGTGTGAACGGACACGCGGATGTCGTTACGCTCGTGTTTCGCCGGCGCCGACCAGCAAAAACACCGTGCCGTTCACCGCAATTCGGGCCTCAGCCGAGCAGTGCGTCGACGAACGCGGCGGGCTCGAACGGGGCCAGATCGTCGGGGCCCTCACCGAGCCCGACCAACTTGACGGGCACCCCGAGTTCCTGTTGGACGCGGAACACGATGCCGCCCTTGGCCGTCCCGTCGAGCTTCGTCAGAACCACGCCGGTGATGTGGACCGCCTCGGCGAACACCCGGGCCTGCGGGAGGCTGTTCTGTCCGATCGTCGCGTCCAGCACCAGCAGCACCTCGTCGACCTCGGCGCGCTTACCCACCACGCGCTTGACCTTGCCGAGTTCGTCCATCAGGCCGGTCTTGGTGTGCAGCCGGCCCGCGGTGTCGATGACCACCACGTCGGCACCGTCGGCGATGCCCTTGTCGACCGCGTCGAACGCCACCGACGCGGGGTCGGCGCCCTCGGGTCCGCGCACCACCTGCGCGCCGACGCGCGACGCCCACGACTGCAACTGATCGGCCGCCGCCGCGCGGAAGGTGTCCGCCGCGCCGAGCACCACGCGCCGTCCGTCGGCGACGAGTACGCGGGCCAGCTTGCCGACGGTGGTCGTCTTGCCGGTGCCGTTGACGCCGACCACCAGCAGCACCGACGGTTTGTCGGCGTGCGGCAGCGCCCTGATCGAGCGGTCGAGGTCGGGGTGCAGCTCGGAGATCAGCACCTCGCGCAGCACGGCGCGGGCATCGGCTTCGGTGCGCACCCGGCTGCTGGCCATCTTCTCGCGCAGCGCCGCGATCACCGATTCGGTGACGACGGGGCCGAGGTCGGAGATCAGCAGTGTGTCCTCGACCTCCTCCCAGGAATCCTCGTCGAGGTCGCCACCGCCGATGAGGCCCAGCATGCTGCGCCCGAGGGTGTTCTGGGATTTGGCCAGCCGCCCGCGCAGCCGGTCCAGGCGCCCCTCGGTCGGCGCGATGGAATCGAGGTCGGGCGCCGCGGGTGCCTCGGCGACGGGTTCGGCGGCAGGTTCGGCCTCAGGGGCCGGTTCGGGTGCGGGCGCCTCGGTGACGGGTTCTGGCGCCGGTTCGGCCGGCGGGGCCGGGCGCTCGACGGGCGGCACCGGGGTGCGGTCCTCGACAGGGGGCTCGGGGAGCCTGACGTCGGCGATCGGACGTTTCGGCGCATCGCGCGGAATGGTGGCATCATCGCCGACGGCGGGTAAGCCGGTGGTGTCGATACGTTCGGGGGCCTTCGGCGGGGCCGGCGCCTTGGGCGGGACTTTGGGCGTGGTTTCCGCCGGAGCCGACTGCGAGAACGTGATACTTGACGAGGCGGTATAGCCGCCCGACCGATCGACGGGAGTGGCAGTGTCTGGAGCCGACAGCTTGATCTGGCGGCGGCGGTACCGCACCAGCCCGACGACAAGCGCGACTACCAGCAGAACGGCGATGACCGCGATCGCGATCCAGAGACCTTCACTCACCGTGCCATTGTCTCAGGGGACATAACCGGTGACGCCCGACCCCGCATCAGCGCTGCAGCACCGCAAGCGCCGCCACATCGACGTCTGCCTGACCGAACCCGTCGACTACCAGACGGTGACGACCGGGCTGGAGCGCTACCGACTGCCTTACAACGCGCTGACCCAGACCGACCTCGGCACCGTCGACCTCGGCACCGAGTTCTTCGGCACCCGACTACACGCACCGGTGCTGATCGGCGCGATGACCGGGGGCGCCGAACTGTCGGGAACCATCAACCGCAACCTCGCGGCGGCCGCGCAGCGGCTCGGCGTCGGGATGATGCTGGGGTCGCAGCGGGTGATGATCGACGACGCGGTCGCGGCGAAGAGCTTCGACGTGCGTGGGGTCGCGCCCGACATCCTGGTGATCGGCAACATCGGGCTGGCCCAGGTGCAGACGTCGATGCTGCCGGCGCTGGCGGCGGTGCTGGACCGCGTCGGCGCCAACGGGCTCGCCGTGCACACCAACCCGCTGCAGGAGGCGATGCAGCACAACGGTGACACCGATTTCTCGGGGTCGATGGCCCGGCTGCGCGAGGTGGCCGGATCGATCGGGTATCCGGTCATGCTCAAAGAGGTCGGCCACGGCATCGGTGCGGCCGCCGCCGCACAGCTCGTCGACTGCCCCGTCGCCGCCGTCGACGTCGCCGGTGCCGGCGGGACGTCGTGGGCGCGCATCGAACAGTTCGTCCGCTACGGCGAGGTGCGCTACCCGGCGCTCGCCGAGTGGGGCATCCCGACCGCGCAGGCGCTGACCGAGGTGCGCCGGGTGCTGCCCGGTGTGCCGCTGGTCGCCTCGGGCGGCATCCGCACCGGGATGGACGCCGCGAAGGCCCTCGCGATGGGCGCCGAGGTGGTCGCCGTCGCCCGGCCGCTGCTCGCTCCCGCCGTGGAATCCGTTCACGCGGTGGTGGATTGGCTGCAACGGTTCATCGACGAGCTGCTCGTATGCCTGCACGGGTCCGGAGCCGCCGACCTGGCCGCGTTGCGCGAGCGCGGTGTCACCGAGCTCGGCTGAGACTGTCAGGACGAGCTGGCGACCAGTTCCTGACCCCGCATCCGCTGCGAGATCACCGTGGTGATGCCGTCGCCCTGCATCGTGACGCCGTACAGCGCGTCGGCGACCTCCATCGTCGGCTTCTGGTGGGTGATCACGATCAGCTGGGAGCGTTCGCGAAGTTGCTCGAACAAGCTGATCAACCGGCGCAGGTTCACATCGTCGAGCGCCGCCTCGACCTCGTCCATCACGTAGAACGGGGACGGGCGGGCCCGGAAGATCGCGACCAGCATGGCCACCGCGGTCAGCGACTTCTCACCGCCCGAGAGCAGTGAGAGCCGTTTGATCTTCTTGCCCGGCGGCCGGGCTTCCACCTCGATGCCGGTGGTCAGCATGTCGGCGGGGTTGGTCAGCAGCAGCCGGCCCTCGCCGCCGGGGAACAACGTGGCGAACACCTGGGTGAACTCGCGCTCCACGTCCATGTATGCCTCGGTGAACACCTGCAGGATCCGGGTGTCGACGTCGGCGATCACGTCGAGCAGATCCTTGCGGGCGGCCTTGACGTCCTCGAGCTGGGTCGACAGGAAGTTGTAGCGCTCCTCCAGCGCGGCGAACTCTTCCAGCGCAAGCGGATTCACCCGGCCGAGTTCCTTGAGCTCCTTCTCCGCACGTTTGGCCCGGCGCTCCTGGGTGGGCCGGTCATACGGCATCGGCGCCGGTGCGGTGACCTGCTCGCCGCGCTCCTTGGCCTGCTCGTACTCGGCCATCTCCAGCTCCGACGGAGGCAGCGCGACGCCGGGACCGTACTCGGCGACCAGATCGTCGGCGGCCATGCCGAACTGCTCGAGCACCTGTTCTTCGAGCTGCTCGATACGAAGGGCCGCTTGCGCTTTGGCCACCTCGTCACGGTGCAGCGCGTCGGTCAGCGCGGCGATCCGCGTGGTGAGTTCGTTGACCTCTTCGCGTGCCGTCGTCAGCGCACCGGCGCGAACCTGCCGCTCGGCGGCGACTTCGTCACGCACCCGCGATGCGACCTCGACCGCCGCGGCGAGGCGCCGGGCGACCAGCCGGCCGGCGTCGGCGACCGCGTCGGCGACCGCGGCGGCGTGCACGCGCGCCTCCCGGGCGCGCAGCGCCCTGGCCCGTGCCTCGCGTTCGGCCACCGCGGCGCGGCGTAGCGAATCAGCGCGTCCGCGAACAGCATTGGCGCGTTCCTCGGCGGTGCGCACCGCCAGCCGGGCTTCCACCTCCGCGGCCCGCGCCGCCTCGGCGGCGGCGGTCGACTCCGAACGGTCGACGACCTCGGCGTCGAACATCGGCTCCTGCTGGGCCTGATGCAGCCGCTGTTCGAGTTCGGCGAGCTCGGCGACCGTGCGGTTGCGCGCGGCCTCCATCTCGTCGCGCTGCCGGATCAGTCGCTGCCATTCGTCGTCGGCGGCGCGCGCATCCTGGCCGAGCCGGCCGAGCTGCTCATAGATCGACGAGATCGCGGCATCGGATTCGTTGAGTGCGGCCAGCGCCTGTTCGGCGGCGTCCTGACGGGCGGACTGTTCGTCGAGTGCACCGGACAGCGCCGCGGACAGTTCGCCGACCTGACGTTCGGCGCGGGTGAGCTCGGCACGGGCCTTGTCGACCTCGGACTGGATCTCCAGCGTGCTGGGTTTACGATCGGACCCGCCGCTGACCCAGCCGGCGCCGACCAGGTCGCCGTCGGCGGTCACCGCACGCAGATGGGGTTGTGCGGCAACAAGATCCAGCGCGGCAGCGAGGTCGCCGACCACTGCGACGCCCGCGAGCATGGCTGTCACCGCACCCCGTACCGGAGCGGCGGGTTCGGCCAGGTCCACCGCCCACACCGCACCGGCGGGGAGCTGTCCGGCGACCGGCTCCTGGGCCGGCCAGTCGCCGAGCACCAGCGCCGCGCGGCCACCGTCGGATTCCTTGAGCGCGGCGACGGCGGCGCGGGCCGCGGTCGAGTCCTCGGCGGCCAGCGCGTCGGCGGCCGCCCCCAGCACCGCGGCGATCGCCGCCTCGTGGCCGGGCCGTACCTTCACCAGATTCGCGATGGAACCCAGAAGTCCTGCGCCACTGTGGTTCTGCTGCAGCCATGCGGCACCGTCGCGGCGGTCCAGGCCGACCGACAGGGCATCGATGCGGGCCTGCAGCGATGCAACCTGCCGCTCGGCGGCGCGCTCGGCGGCCTGCAGTTCGGCGACGCGCTCGTCGGCCAGCCGCAGTGCGGTCACGCTGCGGTCGTGCTGCTCGTCGAGGCCGACCTCACCGGCGTCGAGTTCGGCCACCCGGCCCTGCACGGTCTCGAACTCGGCCTGGGTCTGCTGCGCGCGGGCCGCGGCCTCGTCGATGCCCGCGGTCAGCCGGGCCAGGGTCTCGTCGGCGGACTCGACCCGGGTGCGCATCGTGTCGACCTGGCCGGACAACCGGGCCAGCCCCTCGCGCCGGTCGGCTTCGGCGCGGGCCGCGGCCATGTGCGCGCGTTCGGCCTCGGCGGCCACCTGCTCGCGTTCGGAGAGCTCGGCGCGGGCGGACTCCAGCCGCGCCTGGGATTCGGCGAGCTCTTCGAGCAGCTGCTGTTCCTGTTCTGCGACCGCGTCGGCCTGGGCTTCGAGCTCGTCGGGATCGGGTCCGGCAGAGAAATCCGGCTCGGCGTCGAGGTGCTGGGCGCGCTCGGTCGCGATGCGCACCGTCGCACCGACGCGTTCGGCCAGCGCCGACAGCCGGAACCAGCGCTGCTGGGCGGCGTCGGCACGCAGGCTGAGCTCCCCGACCGCGCGCTCGTGTTCGCCGAGTTCGGCGGCCCTGATCTCCAGCCGCTCGGTGAGCTCCTCGTGTTCCTTGCGCAGCGTCGTCTCGGCGTGGTTGGTGTTGTCGAACTCGGCCTTGCGGGTGACCAGGTCGTCGGCGGCCAGCCGCAGCCGGGCGTCGCGCAGGTCGGCCTGGATGGTCTGGGCGCGCCTGGCCATCTCCGCCTGGCGGCCCAGCGGTTTGAGCTGGCGGCGCAGCTCGGTGGTCAGGTCGGTCAGCCGGGCCAGATTGGCGGCCATCGAGTCGAGCTTGCGGACGGCCTTCTCTTTGCGCTTGCGGTGTTTGAGAACGCCCGCGGCCTCCTCGATGAACGCCCGCCGGTCCTCGGGCCGCGATTCCAGGATCTCCGACAGCTTGCCCTGGCCGACGATCACATGCATCTCACGGCCGATGCCGGAGTCGCTGAGCAGTTCCTGGACATCGGCCAAACGGCAACGGCTGCCGTTGATCTCGTACTCACCGGCACCGTCACGGAACATCCGGCGGGTGATCGACACCTCGGAGTACTCGATCGGCAGCGCGTTGTCGGAGTTGTCGATGGTCAGCGTCACCTCGGCGCGGCCCAGCGGGGCTCGCGAGGACGTCCCGGCGAAGATGACGTCCTCCATCTTGCCGCCGCGCAGGGTCTTGGCGCCCTGTTCGCCCATCACCCAGGTGAGCGCGTCGACGACGTTGGACTTCCCCGACCCGTTCGGGCCGACGACGCAGGTGATGCCCGGCTCGAAGCGCAGAGTCGTCGGCGAGGCGAAGGACTTGAAGCCCTTCAGCGTCAGACTCTTCAGATGCATGACGCGTTACCCTACCGCCGCGGGGGTCAGCGCTCGGTGAAGCCCGAGAGCGCGTCGGACGGTTCGGACCAGTCGGAGATCACCTTGTCGACGTGACCGGGCGTCTCACCGCCGGTGAGCAGCGCCAGAAGGCGTTCACAGGCCGCCCGCGGACCCTGCGCGACGACCTGCACCCGGCCGTCGGGTTTGTTGGCCGCATAGCCGGTCAGGCCCAGTTCCAGCGCCCGCGACCGGGTCCACCAGCGGAAACCGACGCCCTGGACGTAACCGTGCACCCAGGCGGTCAGGCGGATGTCAGTTTCCCCCAAGATCTTTCACCTCAAACGTCACTTTGGTTCCCTGCTTCAACGTGCGTCCCACTGTGCACACCTGGTCGATCGCCCGCTCGACGACGGTGAGCAGCCGGGCCTTCTCGTCGTCGGACAGCGCCGACAGGTCGGCCTCCAGCACCTCGTCGAGTAGCGGGTAGACCTCCTGCTCGCGGTCGGCAGCCCCGGACACCCGGATCGTGGCGTCATAGTCGTCGCCAAGGCGCCGGCGCATCGGCTGATCGCTGGCCATCCCGCTGCACGCGGCCAGCGCGATCTTGAGCAGCTCACCCGGCGTGAAGACGCCCTCGACGTCCTCCGAGCCCACCAGCACTTCGGCGCCGCGCGAGCTGCGCCCCGTATAGCGACGCACCCCGGTGCGCTCCACCCACAGTTCGGTCACGCCCTATTTCTACAGCGTTGCCGACGACGCCCTGCCGAACTGAGATTCCCGGTCGTGGTTTCGGCGCCGATCACAGCCAGGAATCCCAGTTCGGCGAGAACTAGGCGCGGGGGCGGGGTTGGCAGCGCGGGCAGTAGAAGGACGAGCGGTTCATGAACTTGTCGCGCCGCATGATCGCACCGCAGCGCCGGCACGGCTCACCCTCGCGGCCGTACGCGTCCAGCGAGCGGTCGAAGTACCCGGACTCGCCGTTGACGTTGACATAGAGCGAGTCGAACGACGTGCCACCCTGGCCGAGCGCGTCGGTCATCACCGCGGTCGCGGCGTCGAGCAGCTCGGCGAGCTTGGCCTTCGAGATCCCCGACGCGAGCCGGGCGCCGTTGATCTTCGCCCGCCACAGCGCCTCGTCGGCGTAGATGTTGCCGATCCCCGACACCACGGTCTGGTCCAGCAACTGCCGTTTGATCTCGGAATGCTTGCGGCGCAACACCTTCACCACGGCGTCGCGGTCGAACAACGGGTCCAGCGGGTCGCGGGCGATATGCGCGACGGGCGCGGGCACATCGGTGCCGTCCACCGTCACCAGATCGGCGATCATCCAGCCACCGAACGTGCGCTGGTCGACGAAGCTCACCGTGGTGCCGTCGTCGAGCAACGCCGCGATGCGCAGATGGTTCTCGTTGGGCACCGGTCCGAGCAGCATCTGCCCGCTCATGCCGAGGTGAACCACCAAGGCCTCAGCGGTCTCGCCGCCGAGCGTGAGCCACAGATACTTCCCCCGCCGCCCGGTCCCGGTGATCGTCATGTCGAGCAGTCGGGCCGTCAGATCAGCCGGGCCGGCCTCGTGCCGGCGTACCGCACGCGGGTGGTGCACCCGGACCGCGGTGATGGTCCTGCCGACGACATGGGCGGCCAGGCCCCGGCGGACGACCTCGACCTCGGGGAGCTCAGGCATCCGGATGCGCGGACTTCAGCGCGTTCCACGCGGCCGAGGCGGCCTTGAGCTCGGCTTCCTTCTTGGTGCGGCCGACGCCCGTGCCGTAGACCTTCTCCCCGACCACCACGACGGCGGTGAACTCCTTGTCGTGATCGGGTCCGGTCGAGGTGACCTGATAGGACGGCGCGCCCAGGCCGAGGGACGCGGTCAGTTCCTGCAGGCTGCTCTTCCAGTCCAGCCCGGCCCCGAGTGTCGGCGCGGTGTCCAGCAGACCACTGAACAGACGCAGGATGACTTCGCGCGCCGCGGCCCCGCCGTGTTCGAGATAGATTGCGCCGAGCAGGGATTCGACACCGTCGGCGAGGATGCTGGACTTGTCCGCGCCGCCGGAGTTCTCCTCGCCTTTGCCCAATAACAGATAGGCGCCGAGCCCGTCTGGGGACAGGTTCCGGCCGACGTCGGCCAGCGCCTGGGTGTTGACGATGCTCGCACGCAGCTTGGCCAGATCGCCCTCGGAGCGGTCGGGATGGCGATGATAGAGCTCTTCGGTGATCGTCAGACCGAGTACCGAATCGCCGAGGAACTCCAGCCGCTCGTTGGTCGGCACTCCGCCGTTCTCGTAGGAGTAACTGCGATGGGTCAGCGCGATGGTGAGCAGGTCCTCGGACAGGTCGATCCCCAGCGCTTTGAGCAGGGGCGCCCGGTCCGTCGTCACTTGTCGTCCTCGCCGCCGTCGCGGAAATCGGCCAGTTTGGCCCAGCGCGGGTCGATCTTCTCGTGATGGTGCCCGGGCTCGGCGTCCTCCAGGGCGATCCCGCAGTCGGGGCACAACCCCTGGCAATCCGGGCCGCACACCGGTGAGAACGGCAGCACCAGCCCGATCGCGTCGATCACCGTCTGCTCCAGGTCGACGGTCTCGGCACCACCGTCACGGCCGACGCGGGGAACCTCGTCGGCCTCGGTGGTCTCGTCGGTGGCGCTGTCCGGGTAGGCGAACAGCTCGGTCAGATCGATCTCGACCTCACCGGAGATCGGTTTGAGGCAGCGTGCGCACTCCCCCGACGTGGGGGCCGATACCGTCCCGGTGACGAGCACGCCTTCGGACACCGATTCCAGCCGCAGGTCCATCGTCAACGGTGCGCCCTCTTCGACGGCGATGAGTTCGACGCCGATCCGCAGAGGGCTCGGCACGGTGGTGTCCACGGTGATCATCGAGCCGGGACGCCGGCCGAGCCGAGAGATGTCGATCACGAGCGGCGACCGTGACGACCGGTGCGCCGCCGCGCTAACGTGCGTCGCCATGTCCGTATCGTACGGTCAGCTCCGCGAGGGGTTTACCGCGCGGCGTAGTCGTGGGTCCCGGCCGAGGTCCGCAGCTGGTGACGGCCCCGCCCGACCGACCGCAGCGTGCCGTTGAGGAAGTCCTCGAACTCGGCGAGCTTGCTGTCGACGTAGATGTCGCATTCACCGCGCAACCGGTCGGCCTCGGCGTGCGCCGAGTCGATCATGCGGGTGGCCTCGGCCGTCGCAGTCGCGACGACCTCGGTCTGCGACACCAGGCGCTGCTGTTCCTTGATGCCCTCCTGGACGGCCTTCTCGTAGGCGAGGTTGCCGCTCTCGATCAACCGGTCGGCCTCGGACTTGGCGCGTCCGGTGCTGGCCTCGTACTCCCGCTTCGCCGTCGCGGCGATGCGCGCGGCCTCCTCGCGGGCCTCACCGACCATCCGCTCGCTGTGCTGGCGCGCCTCGGCGACCATGCGGTCGGCCTGGGCCTTCGCATCGGCGAGCAGCCGGTCGGCCTCGGACCTGGCGTGGTTGACCATCGAGTCGGCCTCGGCGTTGGCCGTCGACACGGTCGATTCGGCGTGGTCCTTGGCCTCGCGCAGCAGCGTGTCGCGCGCGTCCAGCACGTCCTGGGCGTCGTCGAGCTCGCCCGGGATCGCGTCCTTGATGTCGTCGATCAATTCCAGAACGTCGCCGCGCGGCACCACGCATCCGGCCGTCATCGGCACGCCGCGCGCTTCTTCGACGATCGCACCCAACTCATCGAGAGCTTCGAACACTCGGTACACGGCGACACCCTCCAGGCGTAGTTGTTAGTGACCAGTGTGCCTGGTGTTACGCCTGTGACTGGTGTTTCGTCGACGGTGTGTCGCGTCGAAAATCGTCGAATGCGGTGCGCGGGGTCAGCGCAGGGCGGCGCCGATCGCGTCGCGGGCGCGGTCCAACATGGACGCGAACGGGCCGACGGCGAAGTTCAGCGTCGCCGACTCGACACCGGGATGCGGTCTCGTGGGGGCGATCGCCTCGGCCGCCTGCACCGCGCCGGCCATCCGTTTGAGATCCGCGGCGTCGACCTCACGGGCCAGCTTGGTGAACTCCTCGATCTCCTCGTGCTCGGCGTGGGCCAGCACGACGTCGCGGAACTTGCTCAACTCGGTGATGAACTCGTCGGAGGCGATGTCGAGATCCTCCAGCGCGGCCAGCTGTTCCTTGGCGGTGTGCTCCTCGTGCAGCAGCGCGTCGGCGATGTCGCCGCCCTCGTCGACCTCGCGCCGGATGCGGGGATGTACCACCATCTCCTCGGCGGTCTCGTGCACGGCGAGCAGCTGACGCAGTTCGGTGAACGCCTTCTCCCGCGCCTTCGGATCGGTCGCGTAGAGCACGTCGTCGAACATGTCCTTGATCAGGTTGTGCTGATCCTTGAGGAACGAGACGACGTCGTCGGTGGACTGGACAAAGGTTTTCGGCACGGTCGGCACCTCCGGGTAGGGAGTCGTGGACGGGCGGCGCGAAGGGGCTGTGCGCCGGTCGTCCCCCGGATACCCCGGCGGGTCCTGCTCAACCGCGTTCGGCCAGCTTGTCCTTCAGCCGCGCGTTGACCACCGGTGGCAGAAGCGCCGTCACGTCGCCGCCGAGCATCGCGACCTCCTTGGCCAACGATGACGACACGAACGAGTACTGCGGGGTGGTCGCGACGAAGAACGTGTCGACGCCGGCGACGTGCTTGTTCATCTGCGCCATCTGCAGCTCGTACTCGAAGTCGGTGCCGGTCCGCAACCCCTTGACGATCGCGGTCAGGTCGCGCTCCTTGACGAAGTCGACGATCAGGCCCCGGCCCGATTCCACGCGCAGGTTGGACAGGTGGGTGGTCGACTCCTCGATCAGCGCGATCCGCTCGTCGAGGGTGAACATGCCCTTCTTGTTCGGGTTGACCATCACCGCGACGACGACCTCGTCGAACTGGGCGGCCGCCCGTTCGAAGACGTCGATGTGACCGAGGGTCACCGGATCGAAGGATCCCGGGCACACGGCTCCGCTCATGAGAGCTGACCGTAGCAGGGCCGGTCGCGGCCCAGGGGGATCAGCGGTGCCGCACCCGTGCGGTGATCGGGGCCGCCGCGACCGCGGTGAACGGCACTTGGACCGGGAACTCGGCTGTCGTGGAGACGATTTCGACCTTCCTGACGATGGTCGCCAGCGCCAGGGTGGCCTCGAGCATCGCGAAGTGGTCTCCGATGCACGACCGCGGGCCCGCGCCGAACGGCAGATACTGCCAGCGATCCGGGCGCTCGCCTCCGGTGAAGCGGTCCGGATCGAAGGTCAGCGGATCGGCCCACAACCGCGGATCGCGGTGCAGCGCATAGATGCCGACGACGAGCATGCTGCCGGCCTCCACGAGATGACCGCCGACATCGATGTCGCACACCGCTTCCCGGCTGGTGGCGGGCGCCGGCGGGCACAACCTCAACGCCTCGTGCAGCACCGCCACCGTGTAGCCGAGCGCGGGCACGTCCGCCGGCCCGAGACTTTCACGCTCCCCCACCGCGACGACCTCGGCCAGCACCCTGTCCTGCAGGTCGGGGCGACGGCCCAGCTGCCACAGCGCATAGGCCAGCGTCGTCGCCGTGGTGTCGTGCCCGGCGATCAGGAACGCGATCAGATCGTCGGCGATCTCGCGATCGGTCAGCGGCGCCCCGGTCTGCGGGTCGACGGCTGCCATCATCGCGCGCACCAGCGGCGCGTCTCGCCCGGCATCGGCCCGGCAGGCACGCACGATGCCGTCGGCGATGCTGTGGAGTTCGGCGGCCGCCGCACCGGCCCGGCGCCGCGCAGGCGTCGGGAACCACCGCGGCGCCTTGACCGGGGACCCGGTGCGATCCGCGATGTGCGACAACGCGATGTGCATCGGCGCACCGATCGACGACACCTGCTCGGTGAGGTCGATGCCGAGCACAGCCCGCCCGAGGGCACACAGTGTGAGACGGCGGCTCTGGGTGTCGAGGTCGATCTCTGCGCCGTCGGCCCAGCTGTCGGCGACCGACTGCGCGGCGGCGGCCATGTGCCCGGAGAACTCCTCCACCCGCCTCTTCGTGAACACCGGCTGCAGTGCGCGGCGCCTCGGCGTCCAGTCATCGTGTTGGAGGTCGAAGAGGTTGCGCCCCATGAGGTGTCGCATCTCCGCGTGTACGACGGTCTTGTCCACCAACGTGCCGTGCCGGCACAGCACGTCATGCACGGCCCCTGGCGAAGTCGCCACGACCACCGGTGGCATCAGCCAGCGCGGCGCCAGTTGCAGGCGCGTCACCGGACCGCCGGCATCGCGCAGCGTCTCACATCCGGTGTGGAACTGGCGCAGAGCACGGATCTGCTCTCGCCGGGGCAGCGGGTTAAGCGGCGCGGGTGGGAGGGAGCTCACCTCCGGCATCGCCCCCGTACGCAGGGTGGTCATGGCCTCTACCCAACCCCCGGAACGGCCCCCGATCCTCATCCGTTCGGCTGAGATCGCGCTTTCGGCACCCAAGCGGCCGAGACGTTTTAGAGTCGAGTCACTATCAGCAGTCCCGGGGGTTCTGCGATGGGCACGATCGAGGACTTCTCCCGCATGGTGTCGCGGGTGTACGGCGCAGCCACCGCACCCGACGCCTGGGGTGAGGCGATGGCCGACATCCGAAAGGTGTTCGGCAGTCTCACCGCGGCGCTGATCGAGATCGACGGCGGCACCCGTGCTGTCAAGAGCGCCAATCTGTCCGGTGACGCGGCCTCCGAGTACGTGGGCTACTACCGAAAGATCGACTACGTCCTGGCCGCCGTGGAGCACAGCCCGGTCGGTCTGGTTCGCGGTGGCCGTGAGCTCATCGCGCTGCAGCCTCGCTCGGAGTTCGACGCCGACTGGATGCGCCCGCACCGGCTCAACGACGGGTTGTTCGTCCGGCTCTGCGGGGCGGACCGCACGACGAGCTTCCTCGTCGCCGGGGATTGCGCAGCCGAGGAATTCGACTCGCCCGACCGCGCGAGGCTGCTCACCAACCTGATCCCGCACCTGCAACAGGCGCTGCGCACCGAGCGATCCCTGCGTGCGCACTCCGTCAGCCACGAAACCCTGCACATGATGATCGACTGCGTCGAGCACGGCATCGTCACCCTCGACGCGAATTCGGCGGTGATGCAGATGAATCGCGCCGCGGCGGCGATGTTGAGCGCGCGCGACGGACTGGAGATGTGCGCCGGCGCCGTCGTCGCCACCGACGCGGCCACCGGCAGACGGTTGACAAGGGCGCTCGCCCAGGCCCTCGGCCTGACGGCCGCTGCCGCCCCCGGCGGCACATCGCTGCTGTGCCCCCGGCCGTCGGGTCGCCGCCCCTATGTGGTGCACATCGTGCCGTGCGCCTGTGACGACGACAGGGCGCCGTGCGCACTGATGGTGATCCTCGACCCCGAACGTGTCCCGGAACCGCCGATGTCGGTGCTGTGCCGGCTGTTCGGGCTCACCCGCGCCGAGGCACTGGTGGCCGCCCGGGTTCTGCGCGGCGAAGGGGTGCGCGCGATCGCCGACGAGATGGCGTTGTCGGTGTCGACGGTGAAGACCCATCTGCAGCACGTCTTCGACAAGACCGGCACGCACCGGCAGGCCGAACTGGTGCGGTTGTTGCTGTCGGTCAGTCGCTGACCCCGCCGTCTTCGGTCAGTCGCTGACCCCGCCGTCTTCGGTCAGTCGCTGACCGAAGCCATCTCCAGCCGGGTGTCCCCGTACCGGCGCGGCTTCCACGCCGCCCAGGTGTCCGGCCACGCGATCTCGGGGGCGGACGCGGGGCGTTCCACCACCGCGACGGTGCCCGCCGTGGTCCAACCCGCGGCGCCCAGCGTGTCGATCAACTCGGCGATCTGGGCCGAATCGACCTCGTAGGGCGGGTCGGCGAGCACCAGGTCCACCGGCCGCGACGCACCCCCGGCCAGCACCGTGGCGACGCTGCCGCGACGCACCGTGGCACCGCGCGCACCCAATTCCGCGACGTTGCGTTCGATCGTCGCGACCGCACGTGGATCGGATTCGACGAACAGCACCGACCGGGCGCCGCGGGACAGCGCCTCGAGGCCGAGCGCACCGGAGCCGGCGAACAGGTCGACGACGCTGATGCCGGTGAAGTCGATACGGGCGGCCAACAGGTTGAACAGTGCCTCGCGCACCCGATCGGTGGTCGGGCGGGTGCCGCGGCCGGACTTCTGCTGGGGCACGGTGATCCGGCGGCCCCCGAAGGAGCCCGCGACAATCCGGGTCAGGACGACTCCCCGGACGTGTCGCCGGAGACGGCGGCGCCGCCCGAACCGATCACCACCAGTAGGTCTCCACCCTCGACCTGGGCGGTGGCGCTGACCGCGACACGGCCGACGGTGCCGGCCTTCGGCGCGGTGATCGCCGCCTCCATCTTCATCGCCTCGATCGTCGCGATGGCCTGCCCGGATTCGACCTTGTCGCCCTCGGCGACGTTGACGGTGACCACGCCCGCGAACGGTGCGGCGACGTGGTCGGGGTTGGTGCGATCGGCCTTCTCGGCGGCGGGGACATCGCTGGCCACGCTGCGGTCCCGGACCACCACCGGGCGAAGCTGGCCGTTGAGGATGCACATCACGGTACGCATCCCGCGTTCGTCGGCGTCGGAGATCGCCTCCAGCCCGATCAGCAACTCGACTCCGCGTTCGAGGGTGACCCGGTGTTCGTCGCCGTGCCGCAACCCGTAGAAGAACTGGTTGGCCGACAGGCTCGAGGTGTCCCCGTACTGCTCTCGATGCGCCTCGAATTCCTTTGTGGGACCCGGGAAAAGGAGCCGATTCAGCGTCGCCTGCCGTTTCGGGCCCGGTTCGGCGAGTGCCTCGGCGTCCTCGGCGGACACGTCGGCCTGCCGCTTGGCCGGTGCGCGGCCGGCGAGCGCCTTGGACCGCAACGGTTCCGGCCAGCCGCCGGGCGGGTCGCCGAGTTCTCCGCGCAGGAACCCGATCACCGAATCGGGGATGTCGAATCGCTCGGGGTCGGCCGCGAATTCGTCGGCGGACACGCCGGCACCGACCAGCGCCAGCGCGAGGTCACCGACCACCTTCGACGACGGCGTGACCTTGACCAACCTGCCCAGGATCCGGTCGGCGGCCGCGTAGCTGGCCTCGATCTGCTCGAAGCGGTCCCCGAGCCCCAGCGCGATCGCCTGCTGGCGAAGATTCGACAGCTGGCCGCCCGGAATCTCGTGGTGGTACACCCGTCCCGTCGGCGTGGTCGGGCCCGCCGCCGCAACATCGAAGGGGGCGTAGACCTTTCGCAGCGCCTCCCAGTACGGCTCCAGGTCGCAGACCGCCCCGAGGGACAGCCCGGTGTCGAATTCGGTGTGCGCGGTCGCGGCGACGATCGAACTCAGCGCGGGCTGGCTGGTGGTGCCGGCCAGCGGTGCGGAGGCTCCGTCGACCGCACTGGCGCCGGCCTGCCAGGCCGTCAGGTAGGTCGCGAGCTGCCCGCCGGGGGTGTCGTGGGTGTGCACGTGCACCGGCAGGTCGAAACGGCTGCGCAGCGCCCCGACGAGGGTGGCCGCCGCCTGCGGGCGCAGCAGGCCCGCCATGTCCTTGATGCCGAGCACGTGCGCACCGGCCTCGACGATCTGCTCGGCCAGCTTCAGGTAGTAGTCGAGCGTGTAGAGGTTCTCCGCCGGGTCCGACAGGTCCCCGGTGTAGGACATCGCGACTTCGGCGACGGCCGTACCGGTTTCCCGCACCGCGTCGATGGCGGGGCGCATCGAGTCGACGTTGTTGAGCGCGTCGAAGATCCGGTAGATGTCGATCCCGGTGGCCGTCGCCTCCTGCACGAACGCATGGGTCACCGACTCCGGGTACGGCGTGTAGCCGACGGTGTTGCGACCGCGCAGCAGCATCTGCAGGCAGATGTTGGGCACCGCCTCGCGCAGCGCGGCCAGCCGCTCCCACGGATCCTCCTTGAGGAACCGCAGCGCGACGTCATACGTTGCGCCGCCCCAACATTCGATGGACAGCAGCTGCGGGGTCATCCGGGCGACGTACGGCGCGACCATCAACATCCCGGACGTCCTGATCCGGGTCGCCAGCAGCGACTGATGCGCGTCGCGGAAGGTGGTGTCGGTCACGCCGACCGACTTCGACTCCCGCATCCACCGGGCGAACGCCTCCGGCCCGACCTCGGAGAGCAGATGCTTGCTCCCGCGCGGCGGCATCGTGTTGAGGTCGATCTGGGGCAGCTTGTCCTGCGGATACACCGTCGACGGGCGCGGGCCGTGCGGCTGATTCACGGTGACGTCGGCGAGGTAGTTCAGGATCTTGGTGCCGCGGTCGGCGGGGGTGTGCGAGGTGAGCAGGTGGGGCCGCTGGTCGATGAACGACGTGGTCACCTTCCCGGCCCGGAAATCGGGGTCATCGATGACGGCCTGCAGGAACGGGATGTTCGTCGTGACCCCGCGGACACGGAACTCGGCCAGCGCCCGGTGCGCCCGGGCCGCCGCCGTGGCGAAATCGCGGCCGCGGCAGGTCAGTTTGACCAGCATCGAGTCGAAATGCGCGCCGATCTCGCCGCCGAGCACGGCACCGCCGTCGAGCCGGATCCCGGCGCCGCCGGGCGAGCGGTAGGCGGTGATCCGCCCGGTGTCGGGGCGGAAGCCGTTGGCGGGATCCTCGGTGGTGATGCGGCACTGCAACGCGAATCCTCGTGGCGCCGTCAACATGTCCTGGCTCAGTCCCAGATCGGCCAGCGTCTCCCCGGACGCGATGCGCAGCTGGCTGGCCACCAGGTCGACGTCGGTGATCTCCTCGGTGACCGTGTGCTCGACCTGGATGCGCGGGTTGCACTCGATGAACACGTGGTGGCCGCGCTCGTCGAGCAGGAACTCCACCGTGCCCGCGCAGGTGTAGTCGATCTCGCGGGCGAACGCGACCGCGTCGGCGCAGATCCGCTGCCGCAGATCCTCGGAGAGGTTCGGGGCCGGGGCGAGCTCGATGACCTTCTGGTGCCGTCTCTGCACGCTGCAGTCACGCTCGAACAGGTGCATCACGTTGCCGGTGGAGTCGGCGAGGATCTGCACCTCGATGTGGCGCGGGTTCAGGACGGCCTGCTCGAGGTAGACGGTCGGGTCGCCGAAGGCCGACTCGGCCTCGCGGCTGGCCGCTTCCACGGACTCGGCCAGCCCGTCGCGCTCCTCCACCCGCCGCATCCCGCGCCCGCCGCCGCCGGAGACGGCCTTGACGAACAGCGGGAACTCCATGTCACGCGCGGCTTCGACGAGTTCGTCGACCGACGCCGACGGTGCGGAGGACGCCAGCACGGGCAGGCCCGCCGAACGGGCCGCCGCGATCGCGCGCGCCTTGTTGCCGGTCAGCTCGAGGACGTGGGCGCTGGGCCCGACGAACGTGATGCCCGCCGACGCGCACGCGGCCGCCAGCTCGGGGTTCTCCGACAGGAAGCCGTACCCGGGATACACCGCGTCGGCACCGGCCTCCAGCGCGACCCGCATGATCTCGTCGACCGACAGGTAGGCGCGCACAGGATGACCGACGTCGCCGATCTGGTACGACTCGTCGGCCTTGAGACGGTGCAGCGAGTTGCGGTCCTCGTACGGGTAGACCGCCACCGTCGCGATGTCCATCTCGTAGGCCGCGCGGAACGCGCGGATCGCGATCTCACCGCGGTTGGCGACAAGGACTTTGGTTATCCGACCGGCCACGGTTCACCTTAACCTTGCTGGTCTTTCTCACACCGCCGGACTCAACGCTGTGATTGCGCGTGCCGCCAGGCGGTGTTGATCACAGAAGTGTCGACCAGTAGTTCCAGAACCGTTCGAGGATCAGCAACACCACCGCGGTGAACCACAGCGTCACCAGCGACCAGCGCCAGGTGTGCAGGGTGCGCAGCACCGCGCTGCCGCTGCGCTGCGGGGCCGCCACGATCGAGGTCGTGACCACCAACAGCGGTATCGTCACGGCCCACACCACCATGCAGTACGGGCACAGCGCGCCGATGCGGTACAGGCTCTGGAAGATCAGCCAGTGCACGAACACCGCGCCGAGCAGTGTCCCGGCCGCCAGGCCGGCCCAGTACCACCGCGGCAGGTTCACCCGGGCCAGGGCCAGCACGCCGGTCACCACCACGACGGTGAACGCGACGATGCCGATCAGCGGGTTCGGGAACCCGAACAGCGACGCCTGCGGGGTGATCATCACCGAGCCGCAGGACAGCACCGGGTTGATGCTGCAGGACGGCACGTAGTCCGGGTTGATCAGCAGTTCGATCTTCTCGATCGTCAGCGTCAACGCGGCGGCGAGCCCGGCGATCCCGGCGATGAGCACCCACAGC
The DNA here is from genome assembly GCF_010725485.1 of Mycolicibacterium parafortuitum. Lineage (NCBI taxonomy): Bacteria > Bacillati > Actinomycetota > Actinomycetes > Mycobacteriales > Mycobacteriaceae > Mycobacterium > Mycolicibacterium parafortuitum. The sequence goes on from NZ_AP022598.1 coordinate 5,306,374, forward strand.
GCACTGCTGCGGGCGACCGCGGCCTCCGTCGGCTCACCGTCCGACGGACCGGTGTGCTGGATCGAGTCGGCCGCGGTGGCGGTCATGATGCGGGCGCGGGTTGGGGCGCGGGTGCGGGCGGCGCGGCCTCGAGGCCGGGCACGTCGCCGACGATCTCCTTGATCTTGGCGACCAGCGCGTCCGGTGTGGAGTACTGGTAGTCCTCACCGTTGATCCGCACCGACGGGGTGGACTGGATGCCCGTGGCCTTGGCCAATCCGCCGACCATGTCGACGTAGGTGCCCTTGTTGATGCACTCGGAGACCTGGTCGCCGGCCACGCCGGACTGGCGGGCGATCTCGATCAGCCGGGCGTTGTCCGGGTAGGCCGAGCCGGTCTCGCTGGGCTGCTGTGCGTACAGCGCCGCGTGGAATCGGCGGAACGCGTCGACGGAGGAATCGGCCACGCAGTACGCCGCGCCGCCGGCGCGGGCCGGGTAGTTCTGGTTCTGCGGGCGGTCCAGGATGCCGACCATGTAGTAGTCGGCGGCGATGGCGCCCGAGTCGATCATCTTGGAGATGGTGGGGCCGAACTGTTGCTCGAACGCGCCGCAGTGCGGGCACAGGAAGTCCTCGTACATGCTCAGGACCGCCTTGGGCTCGTCGGTGCCCTCTTTCTTGATCACACTGGCCGCCTCGACCCGGATCCCGCGGGACTCCCCGGCGGTGGGCTTGTCGTCAGCCGAGGCCACGATGTAGAGCACCAACGCGACCGCGAACAGCACGACGACCGCGGTCAGACCGATCTGGATGAGCAGGTTGCGCTTACGGTCCGCTGCTTTCAGGTCGTAACGCGCGTTCTTCTTGGGTTTGGTGGCCACGGGTGACACATTACCGGCGCGGCCGGGACGGCTTAGCCGGTGCGGGTCAGATGCGCGCGGATCGCGGAGATGAAGTCGGCGGTGGCGGTCGCGCTGTCCCCGCCGAGCGGGAAGAAGTTCGCGAAACCGTGCACGACGCTGCCGTACTCGCGGTAGTCGACGGGAGTGCCCGCCGCGCGCAGGGCCTCGGCATAGAGCCGGCCTTCGTCGCGCAGCGGGTCGAAGCCCGCCGTGACCACCAGCGCCGGCGCCAGCCCGGACAGATCGGGGGCGCGCAACGGCGATACCCGCGGGTCGGTCGCCTCGACGCCGCTGTCGTCGAGGAACTGCGACATGAACCAGTCCATATCGCGCGCGGTCAGGAAGAAGCCGTCGGCGAACAGCGTCTGCGACCGGGTCTCGATGCCGACCTCGGTGGCCGGGTAGAGCAGCACCTGCAGCGCCGGTTGCGGCACGCCCTCGTCGCGGGCGCGCTGCGTCAGCACCGCCGACAGGTTGCCGCCCGCGCTGTCCCCGCCCACCGCGATGCGGTCCGGGTCGGCGCCGAGCTCGGCGGCGTGTTCCCGCGCCCACAGGTAGGCGGCGTAGGCGTCCTGCGCACCGGCGGGAGCCTTGTGTTCGGGGGCCAGCCGGTAGTCCACGGACAGCACGTGGATGCGCGCGGACCGGCAGATCTCGCGGCACAGGTCGTCGTGGCTGTCGATGCTGCCGATCACGTGACCGCCGCCGTGGAAGAACACGAGCAGCGCGGCGTCCTCGGCGTCGGTGCGGTAGTGCCGGGCGTTGATCGGCCCGTCCGCACCGGCGACGGTGAGGTTGGTCACCGACGCGACCGGGATGTGTTTTTTGAAACCGGCCGCCAGCACGTCCAGCTGGGCGCGGGCGACGACGGGGTCGTCGTCGGCGACGAGCCCGTCGAGGCCGAACATCTGCTGGCCGGTCAGCATCAGCTGCAGCGTGGTGTCGAGGGTGTTGCCGTCGACAGTGGTCGTACGACCGCCCAGCATCAGGCGTTTCACCCGGTCAGGGATGCGCGGTAGCGCGCGCAGCGTGACCCCCGAGATCGTGGTGAGCGCTCGCTCGGCCGCCCGGCCGCCGCGCCGTCGCGACGTTCTGGAGGCGGGACTCGCAGTCACCTGGGTCATCGGGAACTCCTGTCGGTGGTCGGCGTGCCGGGTGGCGTATCGGCCGGGGGTGGGTGCAACCTGTAATCGAAAGAGCCAACGGATATGGTCTTCGCCAGCATTCCACTTCAGAAAAGAAGGTGACATGACGTCGGCGGCAGCTATCCCCACCGTCACACTCAACGACGACAACACCATGCCGGTCATCGGCCTCGGTGTGGGTGAGTTGTCTGAGACAGAAACCGAACAGGCCGTCTCCGCGGCGCTGGAGACCGGTTATCGGCTGATCGACACCGCGTCGGCGTACGGCAACGAGGCCGCGGTCGGGCGCGCCGTCGCCGCATCGGGTATCCCCCGCGACGAACTGTTCATCACCACCAAGCTGGCGCCCGAAGACCTGGGTTTCCAGTCCGCCCAGGACGCGATCCGGGTCAGCCTGGAGCGGCTGGGGCTGGACTACGTGGACCTGTTCCTGATCCACTGGCCCGCCGGCGAGCAGGGCAAGTACGTCGACAGCTGGGGCGGGATGATGAAGCTCAAGGAGATCGGCCTCGCCCGCTCGATCGGTGTGGCCAACTTCCACGAGCACCACCTCGACGACCTGATCGGGCTGTCGTTCTTCACCCCCGCGGTGAACCAGATCGAGTTGCACCCGCTGCTGAACCAGGCCGCGCTGCGAGCCGTCAATGCCGAACACGGCATCGCCACCGAGGCCTACGGCCCGCTCGGCGTCGGCAACCTGCTCAGCCACCCCGCGGTCACCCCGATCGCCGAAGCGCACGGCAGGACGCCCGCGCAGGTGCTGATCCGGTGGAGCCTGCAGCTGGGCAACATCGTCATCCCGCGGTCGTCGTCGCCGGAACGCATCGCGTCGAACTTCGACGTGTTCGGCTTCGAACTGACCGACGCGGAGATGGCGACGCTCAACGGGCTCGACGACGGCACCCGGTTCCGTCCGGACCCCGAGACCTACACCGGCGCCTGACCCGATCCATGCCCACGCCGCCGAAGACCCGCGCACGGTGGGTGCGCGGCACCCTGGTCGGGGTGTCTTCGGCGGTCACCACCCTGGGTGCGCACGCCGCGGCGGGAGGCATGCTCCCGCAGGGCAGCGCGCTGGTGCTGGCCCTGCTGCTGTGCGCGACGGTCGGTGCGGTGTCATGCCGGCCCCGCACCGACGGACACGTGGCGCGCTGGGCCGCGCCCACCGCGGCGCTGTTCGCCGCCCAATACCTCGGCCACCTGGCGCTTTCGGTCACGGGCCATCACCATGCGTCCGTCGACCTGACCCCCGGCGCAGCGATGCTGGCTGCCCATCTCGGCGCCGCGGTGCTGCTCGGGGCCGCAATCGCGGCCGTGGAGTACCTGTACGCGGTCTGCGCGTCGGTGCTGTGCTGGCTGCGCCTGTTCGCACTGCGCGGGGGCCGGCCCACCGTACGGGTACGCCGCCACGTCACGAAAGTCGTTGTCGCCCGGCCCGTTCTGACCACCGGGCTCGGTATGCGGGCTCCCCCGGCGCCTGCCGCCGTCTGACGGACCTACCCGTCACCACACTCTCACCGGACCACGACGTGCCGTCGTGGCCGTCGTGCCTGCGCCGCCGCGCCCTCGCGCGCTGACGGCATCCCCTGTCGGCCTGTGTCGCCGACCCCGTCTTTCTCGTCCCCAAAGGCTCATTCCCCCATGACCATTCCCGATGACATCCATCAAACCCACGCTGCCGCAGTACCTGCGCGGCACGCGCCACCCCCACCGCACCATCGGCGGGCGCTGCTGGTGCGCCTGCACTTCTACGCCGGCATCCTGATCGGGCCGTTCCTCGCGGTCGCCGCGGTCACCGGAGCGCTGTACGCGGCGGCGCCGACGATCGAGCGAGTGGTGTACCGCGACCTGCTGTCGGTGCCACCCGCACCCGCGGCGCTGCCTCTGCAGGAGCAGGTGGCCGCGGCCCGGGCGGCGTTCCCGCAGCTGACGATGACCGGTCTGCGGCCCCCCGCCGAGCCCGCGGACTCCACCCGTGTCTATTTCGCCGACCCCGCCCTCGGTGACGACCTGCTGCGCGCGGTGTTCGTCGATCCGTACACCGGCCGGGTGCTCGGCGACGAGCAGACCTGGCTGGGATACCTGCCGGTGAGCACCTGGCTCGACGGGTTGCACCGCCATCTCAACCTCGGTGAGCCGGGCCGCCTCTACAGCGAACTCGCGGCGTCGTGGCTGTGGGTGGTGGCGCTGGGCGGGCTGTGGTTGTGGCTGATCAGGTCCGCCCGAGACCACCGCGACGGACGCATGCACCGCGTGGTGATGCCGGATCGCACTGCCCGCGGCCGCTCCAGGACGCTGAGTTGGCACGGCGCGACCGGGGTCTGGCTGCTGGCCGGGTTGCTGTTCCTGTCGGCGACCGGGATCACCTGGTCGACCTACGCCGGCGCACATGTCAGCGACCTCAGAGCCGCCATGAATTGGCAGCGGCCACAACTGGATACCGTGATCGCCGGAGCCGGTGGGCACGCCGGACACGGTGGCCCGGTGACGCAGCCGGGCGTCGATGCGGCGTCGGTCGACTACTCGGGCGTGCTGGCTGCAGCCGCCGATGCCGGGGTACGCAGTCCGGTCGAGCTCACCCTGCCCGCCGCCCACGGCGAGGCCGTCACCGTCACCGAGATCGACAGGCCGTACCGGTGGACCACCAACGCCGCGGCAGTGGATCCCGGCGATCTCGGCGTCACCTCGGTGGTCGACTACCGCCGTGATTACTCGACGATGGCCAAGCTCGCCGACTGGGGCATCCGTGCGCACATGGGCTTCCTGTTCGGCTGGCTGAACCAGGCGTTGCTGCTCGCCGTCGCGGTCGGACTCCTCACGGTGATCGTGCGCGGCTATCGGATGTGGTGGCAGCGCAGGCCCACTCGTGGATCCGACTGGGCGGTGGGCAGAGCACCGCTGCGCGGCGGATTCGGGCGTCTGTCCGTCCCTGCGCGGGCCGGGATCGTCGCCGCGGCCGTCGCGGTCGGATGGTTCCTGCCGCTGCTGGGAGTGTCGCTGGTGGCGTTCCTCGTCGTCGATCTCACGCTGGCCGCGGCCAAGCGGAGGAAGGAGAACAATGATGCGTGACAACAGGATCACAGCCCTGATCGTGGCAGCCGCGGTGATGCTCACCGGGTGCGCCGCGGGCGGCGACGGCGGATCCCCGACCCCGGCGGCCGTGACCGTCGAGGATCCGTGGGCAGCCGCGGCCGATACCGGCATGACGGCGATGTTCGGCAGGCTGACGAATGGCGGAGATCGGGATGCGGTCGTGATCGGCGGGGATTCACCTGCCGCAGGCCGGGTCGAGGTCCACGAGGTGGCCGCCGGTCCGGACGGAGTTGCGACGATGCGTCCCAAACTCGGCGGCATCACGATCCCGGCCGGCGGTTCGCACGAGTTGTCCCCCGGCGGCGATCATCTGATGCTGATGGATCTGACGGCGCCGCTTCGACCCGGCGACGACGTGTCCGTCACGGTGATCTTCGCCGACGGCACGCGGCTTCCGGTCACCGCTCAGGTACGGGACTTCGTCGGCGCCGACGAAGAGTACGCGCCCGGCGGGCACGGCCATGGCTGACGACCGCTGGACGGTCAACCGGCGGCGCCTCTTCACCGGAGGCGCCGCCGTGGCGGCCGCATCCGTGCTCACCCAGTGCGGCTCCGCGCAATCCGCTTCGCCGGCAACGGAGTTCGGGGCAGACACGGTGCCGTTCCACGGCGCGAACCAGGCGGGTGTCGCGACGGCTCCCCAGGCGCACGCGCTGTTCGTCGCACTGGACCTGGTGCCGGACGAGGCCCGGTCGGCCCGGGACACGCTGGCGGCGGTCCTGAAGTTGTGGAGCACCGACGCGGCGAGGCTGACGCGCGGCGAGCCGGCGCTGGCCGACACCGAACCCGAACTCGCCCACCGGCCGGCGCGTCTGACCGTGACCGTCGGGATCGGGCCCAGTGGATTCGACCGGATCGGGCTGCGGCATCGGTGCCCGGTCGACGAACTGCCCGGGTTCCGCACCGACCGGTTGGAGCCGCGCTGGTGCGGTGGCGACATCCTGCTGCAGATCTGCGCCGACGACCCGATGGTCGTCGCGCACGCCGCACGGGTGCTGCTCAAGAACGTCCGCGCGATGACGGCGGTGCGGTGGCGGCAGACCGGATTCCGGACCGCACGGGGCGCCGCTGCCGACGGTGCGACGATGCGCAACCTGATGGGTCAGGTCGACGGCACCGTGAACCTGCGCGAACCCGGGCAGTTCGAGCGTCACGTCTGGGATGACGGGTCGGTGCACCCGTGGTTCGCCGGGGGCACCGTGCTCGTGCTTCGGCGGATCCGAGCGGAACTCGACGCGTGGGACGAACTCGACCGCGACAGCAAGGAACTGACCGTCGGACGGCGCCTGGACAACGGCGCGCCGTTGACCGGCCGCGACGAGTTCGACGAACCGGACCTCGACGCATCGGAGAACGGCATCCCGGTCATTCCGCCGAATTCCCATGTGGCGCTGGCCCGGCACCGCGACGAGGGCGAGCAGTTCCTGCGGCGCGCGTACAACTACGACGATCCACCCGAGCACGGCACGACCGACTCAGGGTTGATCTTCGCCGTCTACCAGCGCGACCCCGCACGCCAGTTCGTGCCCGTGCAACGGCGACTGGCGCAAGCCGACGCGCTCAACCCGTGGATCACCACCATCGGGTCGGCGGTGTTCGCGATCCTGCCCGGGGTGTCCGAGGGCCGATACCTCGGGCAGTCGCTTCTCGAATAGCCGGCTCAGCCGGGTGGGCACGTCTCAGCGGCCTGGCGAAGCACGGGCGCCGACGGCGCGTCGACCGGCAGGCCGTAACCGCGGAGCACCTCGATGAACTGCATCGCGTACTGGCAATGGAACGCCCCGTTCGGCGGCATCCACAACGCCGGGGGCTTGTCTCCCTTGTCCTGGTTCGCCCCGCCCGCGACGGCGAGCAGGTTGGCCGGATCGTTGGCGAACCGCACCCGCATCTCCTGAGTCCAGTTGCGGGCGCCCAGATCCCACGCCAGCGCCAACGGCACGATGTGGTCGATCTGGACCGAGGCGCCGACCTGCGCACCACGGGTGAATGCCACTGCGGCGTTGGTGTACGGGTCGAGCAGCACACCGGTCGCCACCGCGACCGGACATCGCGAGATCGCGACATAGGTCTTGTCGATCAGGTCCCGGTCGAGGATGTCGTTGCGGGTGTCGCAGCCGTTGCGCCCGCCCGGGGCGGTGGTGTCATCGGTCCACGCATCCCCGAACGCGTCCCGCCGGTAGTCGCCCGCGCGGATCCGCGCGGGCACCTCTGCGATGCCCGCCAGCACGTCGGCCCCGGGAACGACGGTGGGCACGTCGGCGTCGGCCACGTACTGCGCGGACCGCTGGGCGGAGTGCTCGACGGTCTGGTAGGCGACGATGACCGCGAGCAGCGCCGCGAGCGCCAGCCACAGGGTGTGCTTGCGGCTCACGACATGTCCAGGAACTGCACTTTGTCGCCTTCGGTGAACGGCGCCGACAGCGCCGCCATCCCGGAGTCCAGCGGATCGGATTCGTAGACCGTCTCGCACAGTTCCCGCGCGGCCAGGATGACCTCGAGATGCCGGGCCAGCGACAGGAACTTCAGGGTGATCGGGCGCCCGGACTGGTACAGCCCCAACACGTCTCCCTCGCTGCGCTCCCGCAGGTCCAGATCGGCGAGCTCGAAGCCGTCCTGGGTGCCGGCGACCGCCGTCAACCGCTGCCCCGCCTTCGACTCCTCGGGCAGCCTGGTGACCAGCAGGCACAGGCTGGGGTGCTCTCCACGGCCGATCCGGCCGCGCAGCTGGTGCAACTGGCTGATCCCGAAGCGGTCGGCGTCCATCACCACCATCACGGTCGCGTTCGGCACGTCGACGCCGACCTCGATCACCGTGGTGCACACCAGCACGTCGATCTGCCCGGCGCGGAACGCGCTCATCACGGCGTCCTTCTCGTCGCCGGAGAGCCGGCCGTGCATCAGCCCGAGCCGCAGATCCTTCAGCGGGCCGCGCTGCAGTCCGGCGAGGAGCTCCACCACCGTGACCGGTGGCGGCAGCCGGTCGTCGTCATCGCTGTCGCGCCCTTTCGCGGCGGACTTCTTGGCTTTGGCCTTGCCCGACTTCTCGTCCTCGTCGTCCTCGTCGATGCGCGACGCGACGATATAGGCCTGCCGCCCGGCCGCGACCTCCTCGTTGATGCGTTCCCACGCCCTGGCCAACCAGGTCGGCTTCTGGGTCTGGAAGATCGTGCTCGTCTTGATGGGCTGGCGCCCGCGCGGAAGTTCGCGCAGCGTCGAGGTCTCCAGGTCTCCGTAGGCGGTCAGCGCCAGCGTCCTCGGGATCGGGGTCGCCGTCATCACCAGCAGATGCGGCGTGATGCCCTCCGGGGCCTTGGCCCGCAACCGGTCTCGCTGCTCGACGCCGAACCGGTGCTGCTCGTCGACGACCACCATGCCGAGGTTGTCGAATTCGACGGCGTCCTGCAGCAGCGCATGCGTGCCGATCACGATGCCGGCCGCCCCTGAGGTGATCTCCCGGCGGGCATCACGCTTCTGCGCCGCCGACATCGATCCGGTCAGCAACGCCACCCGGGTCGCGTTCTCGGCCCCGCCGAGCTCACCGGCGCCCGCGAGCGCACCGAGCATCGCCCGCATCGACGAAGCATGCTGCACCGCAAGCACTTCGGTCGGTGCGAGCAGCGCGCACTGATAGCCCGCGTCGATCATCTGCAGCATCGCCAGCAGCGACACGACGGTCTTGCCCGAGCCGACCTCACCCTGCAGCATCCGGTTCATCGGCCGGGTGGCGCCGAGCTCCTCGGAGATCACCGCGAGGACCTCGCGCTGCCCCGCGGTCAGTTCGAACGGCAGCTGGGCCGTCATCTGGGTGACCAGCCCGCCGTCGCGGCGGGCGGCGGGCGGCCCCGACGCCGCGAGCTCACTGTGTCTGCGGCTCACCAGCCCCCACTGCAGACCGACCGCCTCGTCGAACGTCAACCGCTCGATCGCGCGGTTGCGTTCGGCTTCGTCGGCGCTGAGGTGGACCGCCCTGAGCGCCTGGTCCTCGGACATCAGATCGTGTTCGCGCACAAACCATTCGGGCAGCGTCTCGGGAACCGGATCGAGCACCGCGAGGGCCTGCCGGATGCAGGCGTAGATGTCCCAGGTCTGCACCTTCGAGTTCGCCGGGTAGATCGGGAAGAAGTCTTTCTCGAACTCGGCGAGCAGGTCGTCGCCGGTGGCGTCGGTGGTGGATGCGATCGACGTCAGCGATTTCGTGCCGAACGTCTTACCGGACGGCGAATCGAGCACCATGAACGCCGGATGCGTCAGCTGCATCGTGCCGCGGAAGTATCCGACCTCTCCCGACAACATCACCTTGGTGCCTTCGACGAGGGTCTTCTTCAGATACTTCGGGTTGAAGAACGTCGCGGTGACCTTCGGCCGCCGGTCGCGCAGCGTGACCACGAGGTACTCGCGGGACCGCTGATTCTTGGCCCACTTGAGCTCGGCTTTGGCGATCACATCGACGAACGTGACGTGTTCACCCTCGTCGAGGTCGAGTTCCTCGCCCTCACCGCGGACCGTCATCGCATCGCTGTACTTGCGCGGGAAGTACCGCAGCAGGTCACCTACGGTGCGCAGGCCGAACTGCTCCTCCAAGGGGTCGGCGGCCTTCTTGCCGAGCACGTAGTCCAGACGGTCGTCGATCGTGGCCATCTCATTCCACCCCGATGAGCAGCGCGTCGCCGCGGTGTCCGGTGTGGAACGTGACCAGTTCGGCGCCGAGGTGCTTGTGATGCACATGGTCGGCCAGCCTCGCGGCGACGTCTTCGCCGGCGGCCTCCCCGGTCAGCACGGTGACCAGTTCCCCACCGGCGGCGAGCAGCAGATCGATCAGGCCGGCCGCGGCGGTGACGACGTCGCCGCCGACGATCACCACCTCGTCGCCTGCGATGGCCAGGCCGTCGCCGGGTTTACAGGCGCCTGCCCAGGTCAGCGCCTCCTCGGCGGCGATCCGCACCGAGCCGAAGCGGGCCGCAGCCGCCGCCCGGGCCATGGTGTAGCCGTCGTCGACGAGACGGCGCTGCGCGTCGTGTACCGCGAGCGCGGCGAGGCCCTGCACCATCGAGCCGGTGGGCACCGGCACCATGTCGATGCCCCAGTCGGAGGCCACCGCGCACCCGGCGACGATCTCCTCGGCCGCGACGTAGCCGTTGGGCAACACCATCACCTGCCCGGCACCGGTCTTGACCAGCGCGTGCAGCAGCTGTTGGGCGCTGATCGGCACGTCGGGTTCGGGGCGCAGCACCTCGGCGCCCTCTCCGACGAACAGGTCCTCGGCGCCGTCACCGTCGACCACGGCCAGCACGGCCCGTTCGCGGCTCCAGCTGCGTGGCCCGTGCCGGTCGGAGTCACCGGTGAGCGACGTGATCTGAATCTGGCTCAGGGTGCCTACCGCCAGGCCGGCCTCGACCGCGGCGCCGGCGTCATCGGCATGCACATGCACCGAGTAGTGGCCGCCGTCGCCGGAGCCGCTCTGGCCGAAGCCCGACGCGGCGATCGCGATCGAGTCACCGAGCTCGTCGAGCCGTGCGCGCAGAGTCTCGATGTGCTCGGCGGCGCAGTCGCTGAGCAGATACATCACCTCGAAGCGCGGCGGCGGCGGTTGCTCCGGCCCGCTCCGCGCCGGCACCCCCGGTTTCGGGGCGGGCGTGTACACCGGGCGGTGGGTGCTGTGGCCGGTGATCGTCAGGGTCAGCGCATCCAACAGCACCAGCAGACCGCGCCCGCCCGCGTCGACGACACCGGCGTCGGCCAGCACCTCGAGTTCGGTGACGGTGCGGTCCAGGGCGGTCGCGGCGGCCTGGGTGCTCGCGTCGACGGCCCCGGCCAGGTCGGCTCCGGCTGCCACGGCGTCCTCGGCCGCGGCGGCCGCATCGTGCAGCACCGACACGATCGTGCCCGGCACCGGCTCGCCCATCGACGCGACCACCAGGGTGACGGCGTGCCGCAGTGCGGTGCTGAACAGCGCCGGGCCGATGTCTCCCGGCGCGCCACCCTGTTCGTCGGCGGCCGCGGCGGTGACCTCCGCGAACGCGCGCAGGATCTGCGACAGGATCACCCCGGAGTTGCCGCGCGCCCCGCGCAGGGCGCCCGCGGCCAGCGCGGCGGCGACCGCGGTGACGTCGTCCCCGGTCACGGCGTCGGCCTGGGCCCACGCCGCGCGCATCGTGAACAGCATGTTCGTCCCGGTGTCGGCATCGGCCACCGGGAACACGTTGAGCTGGTTGATCTCGTCGGTGTGGCTGATCAGCGCCGCCACCGCGTCATGGGCCCAGCGGCGCAGGGTGGACGCATCCAGCTGTCCAGCCGACATCTCACCTCCACACGCCGCCGCCGTCGGCGTCAGCCTAGCCACTGCCGCCGACAGTGCCGAAGACCGTACGGCGAGGTTGTGGACACCCCGGCCACCGCGTTCGGGCGGTTTTGGCGATCGATGCCGCGGCCGGTATTCTGATCAGGTTGTCGGGTCGGTCCGCGTCACCTGCCGAGTAAGTAGGGTGGCCGAACGGGCCCAGACCCCGACCAAAGACCTTCAAGTACCGATTCGAGGAGTTTCAACTATGGCTGCCGTGTGCGAGATCTGCGGGAAAGGCCCCGGCTTCGGAAAGTCGGTGTCGCACTCCCATCGCCGGACCAGCCGTCGGTGGAACCCGAACATCCAGTCGGTGCGCGCCGTGTCCGGCCCCGGTGGCAACAAGCACCGCGTCAACGTGTGCACGTCGTGCCTGAAGGCCGGCAAGGTCTCGCGCGGCTAGTTCGCGGCCAGACCAGCACCACTTCACTTCCGCTACGGCAGGCGCCAGTCGACAGGCTCGGCGCCTGCCGTCGTCAGCAGGTCATTGGCCCGGCTGAACGGCCGGGAGCCGAAGAAGCCCCGCGACGCCGATAGCGGCGACGGATGGGGCGATTCGATCGTCGCCGTGTCCCCGAGCATCGGCTTCAGCGTCGACGCGTCGCGGCCCCACAGCACGGCCACCATCGGCGTGCCGCGCGCCACCAGTGCCCGGATCGCGCATTCGGTGACCGCTTCCCAACCCTTTCCGCGGTGTGACGCCGGCGTACCCGGCCGCACCGTCAGCACCCGGTTCAGCAGCATCACGCCCTGCTCGCACCACGGCGTGAGGTCCCCGGTGGACGGCTTCGGGTAACCGAGGTCCTCGCAGTACTCCTTGAAGATGTTGTCCAGGCTGCGCGGCAGCGGCCGCACCTCGGGGGCCACCGAGAAGCTCAGCCCGACCGCGTGTCCCGGTGTCGGGTACGGATCCTGCCCCACGATCAGCACCCTGACCTTCTGCAGCGGGAAACCGAAGGCCCGCAGGATGTTCGGGCCCGCAGGCAGATACGTGTGCCCCGCTGCCAGTTCTTCGCGCAGGAACTCCCCCATCTGCGTCACCTGGGACTCGACCGGCGCGAGGGCGCGAGCCCACCCCGGCTCCACCAACTCGTTGAGAGGACGTGCTGTCACGAGAGGCCAACTTAGCCCAGCCGGTTCAATACGACTGCCAGCCCGGGTCTCCGCGCCAGTGCGCGCCGTCGACGGTGACCCGCGCCGCACCGTCGGCCGCGACGGTGCCGATGACGCGCCAGCCCGGCGGCACAGGGCCGGGGAACGTGGCCACGAGGGCATGGTCCTCACCGCCGCCGAACACGCACTGGCCTGCATCGACGCCGGCCGCGGCGGCCGCGTCGGCGACCGCGGCGACGTCCGCGCCCAGTGCCTCGGCGGCCAGGTCGATGTGCACGCCGGAGGCCGTCGCGATGTGACCGAGATCGGCAAGCAGCCCGTCCGAGACATCGGTCATCGCGCTCGCCCCGGCCCGCGCCGCAGCGGCGCCCTGCCCGTATGGCGGCTCGGGCACCAGATGTCCGCGCCTGATCTCGTCGAATCCACCGATACCTTTGCGCCACAACGCATATCCCGCGGCAGAGCGACCCAGCACCCCGGCGACGGCAACGGTGTCCCCGCGCCGCGCGCCGCCACGCCGCACCGGCTCGCGGCCACCGAGATCACCGAGCGCGGCCACCGAGATCACCCATTGCGGTGCCGCGACCATGTCACCGCCGACGATGCCCGCACCCATCAGGCCGGCCTCGTGCCACATGCCGTCGGCCAACTCGACCGCGCCCGCGACAGCGCTGTCGGCCGGGGCGCCGAACCCGACCACGAAGGCCGTCGACCGCGCACCCATCGCCTCGATGTCGGCGGCGTTCTGTGCGATCGCTTTTCGGCCGATGTCGTACGGCGACGACCAGTCCAGCCGGAAGTGCCGCTTCTCGACCAGCATGTCGGTGCACACCACGGTCCTTCCGTCGGCGGCAGCCACCACGGCGGCGTCGTCACCGGGTCCGACGCTGACGCCCGCCGGTTGCCTTCGGCCGGCGACCAGCCGGTCGATGACGGCGAACTCCCCCAGCTCCGACAGTGTCGCGCCGGCGTCATCGGCCGCCATGTCAGTTCCTTTCACCTGCGGTACGTTTGGTCCCTGCGGCGTGGAGTCTATGCAGCCAGATGGAGGGGTTACGGCGTGGTGGAGGCTTTCGTTCTGATCCAGACCGAGGTCGGCCGCGCCGAGGTGATCGCCAAGCAGCTCGCCGGGCTGTCCGGTGTGCTGTCCGCCGAGTACGTCACCGGACCCTATGACGTCGTGGTTCGCGCCGAAGCGCCGTCGCTGGAGGAACTTCGTTCCACGGTGGTGCCCAGCGTGCAACAGGTCGCCGGTATCACCCGGACGCTGACCTGCCCGATCGCCCGGGAAGCCGCGTCCTAGAGTCTGGCGTGTGGACGACAGCCAGACCGGAGACGGACCGCCGCGCGCCGCACTGATCGCCGCGCTCGTGGTCGCCGTCGTCGCGGTGCTCGCGGTGCTGGTCGTCGCGGCGGTGTCTCAGCGCACACCGGCACAGCAGGCCGTCGCGATCACCGGAGTGCCTGCGCCGCAGGCCGAAAGCCCGGACTGCCGGGCGCTGGTGAAGGCGTTGCCCGAGCAACTGGGCGACTACGGACGCGCGCCGCTCGTCGACCCGGCGCCGGCCGGGACCGCCGCATGGCGCACCGACGGCGGCGAGGCGGTGATCCTGCGGTGCGGGCTGGACCGGCCCGCGGAGTTCGTCACCGGAGCGCCGCTGCAGGTGGTGGACGCGGTCTCGTGGTTCCGGGTGGGCGAAGCAGGGGTGGGAAATGACCGGGTGGGCGAAGCAGGGGTGGGAAATGACCGGGTGGGCGATGTCACGGAGCCTGATCGCAGCACGTGGTTCGCGGTGGACCGGCCCGTCTACGTCGCGCTGACGTTGCCCCCTGGCGCGGGTCCGGCGCCGATCCAGGCGTTGTCGAAGGCGATCGCGGACACCCTGGAGCCCCGCCGTCCGGAGCCGGCGCCGATCGGTTAGCGCAGACCGGTGCCGCGGGCGACGGCGGTCTCGACCATCGTCGCCAGCAGCGTCGGGTAGTCGACCCCGGTGGCCGCCCACATCTGCGGATACATCGAGATCGTGGTGAACCCGGGCATCGTGTTGATCTCGTTGATCACCGGCCCGTTCTCGGTCAGGAAGAAGTCGACGCGGGCGAGCCCCTGGCAATCGATCGCGGTGAACGCGCGGATGGCCAGTGCCCGGATCTCGTCGGCGACGGCATCGTCGACCTTGGCCGGCACGTCGAGTTCGGCGGCATCGTCGAGGTATTTCGTCTCGAAGTCGTAGAAGCCGTCCTCGCGCCCGCGCACCCCGGCGACCCGGATCTCGCCGACGGTGCTGGCTTCGAGGTGCCCGTCCGGGAATTCCAGCACGCCGCATTCGAGTTCCCGGCCGGGGATCGCGGCTTCGACGATCACCTTCGGGTCGTGGCGGCGGGCCAGCTCGACCGCGGCGGGCAGCTGATCCCAGCTGGTGACGCGGCTGACGCCGATCGACGAGCCGCCGCGCGACGGTTTGACGAACACCGGCAGCCCGAGGCGCTCGCGGTCCTCCAGCGCCACCGTGGTGTCGCGGGCCCGCAGCACGACGTGATCGCCGACGGGCAGGCCCGCGGCGGTCAACAGCTTCTTGGTGAACTCCTTGTCCATGCCCGCCGCGCTGGCCAGCACGCCGGCCCCGACGTACGGGATGCCCGCGAGTTCCAGAAGTCCCTGGATGGTGCCGTCCTCCCCGTAGGGGCCGTGCAGCACCGGGAAGACGACATCGACGGCCGCGAGGATGTCGCCGGCGGCCTCGCCGAGCGACAGCAGCTGGCCGCGGCGTGCGGGGTCGGCGGTCAGGGCGAGTTCGGTGCCCGACTCGCCTGTCACGCCGGGCAGCCTGCCGTCGGTGATCGCCAGCGTCTCCGGCCTGCCGTCGGTGAGCACCCAGGACCCGCCCGGGGTGATGCCGACCGCGGTCACCTCGAAGCGTTCCGGGTCGAGGTTGCGCAGGATGCTGCCTGCGGAAACACACGAGATCGCGTGTTCGGAGCTACGTCCGCCGTAGATCACGGCGACGCGGATGCGGGGACTCACAAGCTGGAGACGTTACCGGCTCGGCGTTGTTGCGCCCGGTCCGAGTGCCCGCTGCAGGTCCTTGATGAGGTCGTCGGTGTCCTCGATGCCCAGCGAGATCCGCGCGAAGCCGTCGGCCACCCGGTCACCCCAGCGCGCGCGCCGATCCACCGAGGTGTGGATCCCGCCGAAGCTCGTCGAGGCCACCAGCAGCTCGCTGCGCGCGACGAGGTCGTGGACCGCGTCGGCGTCGGCCAGTTCCACCGATACGATGCCGCCGAAGCGGCGCATCTGCTTGGCGGCGACCCCGTGGGAGGGATCGTCGGCGAGGCCGGGATAGCGCACCGACCGCACGGCGGGATGGTCGCGCATCATCAACGCCACCGCCGCGGCGTTCTGGCACTGCCGCTCGAATCGCAGCCCCGCGCTACCGAGGCTGCGCAGCACCAGCCACGCTTCGAACGCGCCGAGGATCGGGCCCGTGTGCAGACGTTCCCGTTCCACCCGCGCCATCAGCTCGGGGTGGCTGCCGGCGACATAACCGGCGAGGACGTCACTGTGCCCGGACAGCGCCTTGGTGGCGCTGGCCACCACCAGGTCGGCGCCGAGGGACAGCGGCTGCTGCCCCAGCGGGGTGGCGGTGGTGTTGTCGACGACGAGGACGGTGCCGCGCGCCCGGCAATCCATCGCCAGCCGGTGCAGATCCACCACGTCGAGTTCCGGATTCGACGGTGTCTCGGCCAGTACCACGTCCGCGCGCGCGGCGGCTTCGATCATCTCGGCGCACCGCGCCTCGACCACCGTCACCCCGCGCGGCGCGAGGAACTCCTCGGCGTACGCGCGCACCTGGTAGTAGCCGTCGGCGGGCACCACCAGTGTGCGGCCGGGTTCGGCGAGCACCCGCAGCACCGCTGTCAGTGCCGCCATCCCGGAGCCGAAACACAGTGCGGTAGCGGACCCTTCCAGAGCGGCGAGCGCCGATTCGAGCCTGCGCCACGTCGGATTCGACTTGCGGCCGTAGCTGTCCAGCGCGTCGCCCTCGTCGGCGGACAGGTGGTAGGTGGCGGCCGGAACCGGCGGGGCGACCACCGGCTCGCCCGGAATCTCCTCGGAGGCAACGGCTTTGACGCTGCGGGTGGAGTCGCCGTAGGTGCCGGACACGGAGCTACTCGGGCTTGGTGGTGCGGCCGAGCAGCAGCACGACCGCCTCGTCGACGGACAGGCCCTTGTGACACACCCGGTGCACCGCCTCGGTCAGCGGCATCTCGACGTCGTAGCTCGACGCGAGCGCGAGCACCGACTGACACGACGTCACCCCTTCGGCGACGTGACCGCCGGTGGCGTCGAGCGCAGCCTCCATGGTGCCCCCTTTGCCCAGACGTTCCCCGAACGAGCGATTCCGCGACTGCGGCGACGTGCACGTCGCGACGAGGTCGCCGATGCCGGCCAGACCCGCGAGGGTGGTGGGCTTGGCGCCCAAGGCGATTCCGAGACGCATGATCTCGGCCAGGCCGCGGGTGATGATCGCCGCGGCGGTGTTCTCCCCCAGCCCGACCCCGGCTGCCATACCGCAGGCCAGCGCGATGACGTTCTTGCACGCACCACCGATCTCGGCGCCGATGAGATCGGAGTTGGTGTAGGGCCGGAAGTATTTGGTGGACAGCGCGCGCTGCAGCGCCACCGCCCGGCCGGAGTCGGTGCAGGCGACCACGGTGGCCGCGGGTTGCTCGTCGCCGATCTCACTGGCCAGGTTCGGTCCGGTGATCGCCGCGATGCGTCCCTGGTCGGCGCCGGTGACCTGGGCGATGACCTGGCTCATGCGCATCAGCGTGTCCAGTTCGATGCCTTTGGCCAGGCTCACCAACGTGCTGTCGGGACCTAGATGTCCTTTCCACCGCTCCAGATTGGTACGCAGAGTCTGCGACGGCACCGCGAGCAACACGGTGCAGGCACCGGCGAGTGCCTCGGCGGCGTCACTGGTGGCGCGGATCGACTCGGGCAGCGGGGCCTCGAGGTAGTTCTCGTTGCGGTGGGTGCGATTGATCGTGTCGGCCAGTTCCGGCCTGCGCGCCCACAGCGTGACGTTGTTCCCGGCGTCTGCCAATACCTTCGCCAGTGCCGTTCCCCATGCCCCGGCCCCCATCACCGCCGCGTCAACCACGGCTTCAGACTAGCCGGGAATAATCGACTGGCAGGATGGCGCTCGTGAGCGGCATGAGGAACAGCGCTCCGGACGCCGACATCGGACTGGTGATCGCGGTCAAGCGGCTCACCGCCGCCAAGACACGGCTGGCTCCGGTGCTTTCGGCGACCGCCCGCGAGAACGTCGTGCTGGCGATGCTCGTCGACACGATCCGCGCCGCGATGGCGGTGCCCGCGCTGCGGTCGGTGCTCATCGTCACCCCCGACGACGCCGCGGCGTCGGCCGCCCGCGGCCTCGGCGCCGAGGTGCTCGCCGATCCGACGCCGCCCGGACATCACGACCCGCTCAACAACGCGTTGACCGCCGCCGAGGCGGTCAGCCGCAGGGAGAACACCAATGTCGTTGTGCTGCAGGGTGATCTCCCGGCGCTCAAGACCGAGGAGTTCGCCGCGGCCCTGGCGGCCGCTCGCGCGCACCCGCGCAGCTTCGTCACCGATCGGCACGGCACCGGCACTGCGGCGCTGTTCGGGTTCGGCGCCCCGCTGCGGCCGCACTTCGGGACCGATTCCGCCCGACGCCACCGCGACTCCGGGGCGGTTGAGTTGACCGGCGACTGGCCCGGGTTGCGGTCCGACATCGACACCCCCGACGACCTCGCCGCGGCACACCGGCTCGGCATCGGCCCGGCGACCCTGCGGGCCATCTCGGCGACGTGAGAAGGACGTCGGCATTTCGCCCGACGTTGGTCGCCACGGTGGCATGACGGCCCGCCGATAGGGAATCATCGGGACCATGACCGAAGCGCAGGCCCGCACCGACCAACAGGACTCCTCGGCGGCGTCGGTGCTGCCTGCGGTCGCGGGCCCGGATTCGGCGCCGGAAGCGCCACCGGCGACCACCGCGCCCACCGTCGAGAACCCACTGCCCGACAACCGTTACCTCAACCGCGAGCTGAGCTGGCTGGATTTCAACGCGCGCGTGCTGGCCCTGGCCGCCGATCCGTCGCTGCCGCTGCTGGAACGCCTGAAATTCCTTGCCATCTTCGCGTCGAACCTCGACGAGTTCTACATGGTGCGCGTGGCCGGGCTGAAGCGTCGCGACGAGATGGGTCTGTCGGTGCGTTCCGCCGACGGCCTGTCGCCGCGTGAGCAGCTGCGCCGGATCAGCGAACGTACTCAGCAGATTGCCAGCAGGCACGCACACGTGTTCCTTTCTGCGGTCCGCCCCGCGCTCGCCGACGAGGGCATCGTGATCGTGACGTGGGCCGAACTCGACGATGCCGAGCGGCTGAAGCTCTCGACCTACTTCCACGAGCAGGTCTTCCCGGTGCTCACCCCGCTGGCCGTCGACCCGGCCCACCCGTTCCCGTTCGTCAGCGGGCTGAGCCTGAACCTCGCGATCACCGTCAAGCATCCCGACGGCGGTCAGCACTTCGCGCGAATCAAGGTGCCCGACAACGTCGACCGGTTCGTGGAACTGGCCCCGCGCGAAGACCTGCCCGGCGTGGTGCGTTTCCTGCCGATGGAGGAGCTGATCGCGGCGTTCCTGCCGGTGCTGTTCCCGGGCCTGGAGATCGTGGAACACCACGCGTTCCGGATCACCCGCAACGCCGACTTCGAAGTCGAGGAGGACCGCGACGAGGATCTGCTGCAGGCACTGGAGCGGGAGTTGGCCCGCCGGCGTTTCGGATCGCCGGTGCGGCTGGAGGTCTCCGACGACATGACCGAGAGCATGCTGGAGCTGCTGCTGCGTGAGCTCGACGTCGCTCCCGGTGATGTGGTCGAAGTGCCGGGACTGCTGGATCTCTCGTCGCTGTGGCAGGTCTACGGGGTGGACCGGCCCGCACTCAAGGATCCGCCGTTCGTACCCGCGACCCCATCGGCGTTCGGTGAGCGCGAGACCCCGAAGAGCATCTTCGCCGCACTGCGCGACGGCGACGTGCTGGTGCACCACCCGTACGACTCGTTCTCCACGACGGTGCAGCGCTTCATCGAGCAGGCGGCCGCCGACCCCAACGTGCTGGCCATCAAGCAGACGCTGTACCGCACCTCCGGTGACTCGCCGATCGTCAACGCGCTGATTGATGCCGCCGAGGCCGGCAAGCAGGTGGTGGCACTGGTCGAGATCAAGGCGAGGTTCGACGAACAGGCCAACATCAAATGGGCCCGAGCCCTCGAACAAGCCGGTGTGCACGTGGTTTACGGGCTCATCGGATTGAAGACACATTGCAAGACGTGTCTTGTGGTGCGCCGCGAGGGTTCGACGATCCGGCGCTACTGCCACATCGGCACCGGCAACTACAACCCGAAGACCGCCCGCCTCTACGAGGACATCGGGCTGCTGACGGCCGCCCCCGACATCGGCGCCGACCTGACCGACCTGTTCAACTCGCTGACCGGCTACTCCCGCAAGGAGTCCTACCGCAATCTGCTGGTCGCGCCGTACGGAGTGCGCAAGGGCATCATCGAGCGGATCGAACGCGAGATCGCCGCCACCCTCGACGGCGCGGAGGGCCGGATCCGGTTGAAGGCCAATGCTTTGGTCGACGAGCAGGTGATCGACGCGCTGTACCGCGCATCCCAGGCTGGGGTGAACGTGGAGGTGGTCGTGCGCGGCATCTGCGCGCTGAAGCCGGGTGTGCCCGGCTTCAGTGAGAACATCGTGGTCCGGTCGATCCTCGGCCGGTTCCTGGAACACTCGCGGATCATCCATTTCCGAGCCATCGACGAGTACTGGATCGGCAGCGCGGACATGATGCACCGCAACCTCGACCGCCGCGTCGAAGTGATGGCGCAGGTTAAGGATCCGCGGCTGACCGGACAGTTGAACGACATCTTCGAATCCGCGGCCGATCCCCGGACCCGGTGCTGGCAGCTCAACAACGACGGCCACTGGACCGCCCTACCCCAGGAGGGGCACTCCGTGCTGGATCACCAGATCACCCTCATGCAGCGCCATCGGCACCCGTGACGGCGTGCGATACCGGCTTTGTGAGACACAGGAGTTGAGGTGACGAAGTCCCCTATCCTGGCCGCCGGCGCCGTGCTGTGGCGCCCGCAGGACGGCACAGGCGCCCCGGAGATCGCGGTGATCCACCGCCCCCGCTACGACGACTGGTCTCTGCCGAAGGGAAAGGTGGATGCGGGCGAGACCGAACCGGTCACCGCGGTCCGTGAAATCGAGGAGGAGACGGGCTTTCGGGCCCAGCTCGGCCGGCGGTTGCCCAGTGTCTCGTATCCGACCGAACAGGGCCCGAAGAAGGTGCGGTACTGGGCGGCCCGGGTGGTCGGCGGTGACTTTGCCGCCAACGACGAAGTCGACGAACTGAAGTGGCTGCCGCCCGATCAGGCGATGGCGCAGCTTGGCTACCCCCACGACCGCAAGGTGCTGCGCCGGTTCCTCAAGCTTCCCGCGGACACCCAGACGGTCCTGATCGTGCGGCACGCCGTCGCGGGTAACAAGAAGCGCTACCGGGGTGATGACCGAAAGCGCCCGCTGGACATGCGCGGCCGCGCACAGGCCGAGTCACTGGTGGCTCAACTGCTGGCGTTCGGCGCGGGGGAACTGTTCGCCGCCGACCGCGTGCGATGCCATCAGACGCTGGAACCGTTGGCCGAGGAACTCGCAGCGGCGATCACCACCGAGCCGGCACTGACCGAAGAGGCGTATGCCGAAGACCACAAGGCCGCGCGCCGGCGTGTGCTCGAGATCGCCGCGAGCGCCCGCACCCCGGTGATCTGCACCCAGGGCAAGGTGATCCCCGATCTGATCGCCTGGTGGTGCGAACGCGACGGTGTGCGGCCCGACAAGTCGCGCAACCGCAAGGGAAGCACCTGGGTGCTGTCGCTGGCCGACGGGCGGCTGGTCGCCGCCGATCACATGGCCAGTGCGCTGCCGCCGCAGAAGTGACTCCCGAATAGCCGACCCCGCAATTGAATTCAAAACGAATTCAGAACAGCCGCAGGACCGCCTGGTATCCGGTGGGGACCACGCACGAAATACGCCGCGGATCCCGAGGGATCCGCGGCGTACTCGCGTGAACTGACTACTTGCGTCCGCGCTTGGCCGGAGCCTTCTTCGCGGGTGCCTTCTTGGCGGGCGCTGCCTTCTTGGCGGCGGCCTTGGCGGGCGCTGCCTTCTTGGCCGGAGCCTTCTTGGCGGGCGCTGCCTTCTTGGCGGCGGTGGCCTTCTTGGCCGGCGCTGCCTTCTTGGCCGGTGCCGCCTTCTTGGCGGCGGTCTTGGTCGCGGCCTTCTTGGCCGGCGCCGCCTTCTTGGCCGGCGCTGCCTTCTTGGCGGCGGTCGCCTTCTTGGCGGGAGCCGCCTTCTTCGCCGCGGCCTTCTTGGCCGGGGCCTTCTTGGCAGCCTTACGAGCCGTGCTCGCAGCCGTCACGCCACGCTTGACCGCCGGCCCCTCGGCCGGAAGCTTCTGCGCGCCAGACACAACGGCCTTGAACTGAGCGCCGGGACGGAACGCCGGGACGGAGGTGGGCTTGACCTTCACCGTCTCGCCAGTGCGGGGATTGCGCGCCACGCGGGCGGCACGGCGGCGCTGCTCGAAAACACCGAAGCCGGTGATCGTGACGCTCTCACCCTTGTGCACCGCGCGAACGATGGTGTCAACGACATTCTCCACCGCCGCAGTCGCTTGCCGACGATCCGAGCCCAATTTCTCCGTGAGTACGTCGATGAGCTCTGCTTTGTTCATGCAAAACCTCCGAAACCAGTGGTCCTCCTTGGACCGACTAGTGCACACGGTAAACCCATTTGCTCCTGATTTCCAAGAGCCACGCGCAATTTCAGGCCAGCTCAGCGAACTTTTTTCAATCCGGTTGGCCCACTTGCCGTCCTGCGCCGGTGCGTGAAAAGGGGGTTACCGGGGCGGGATTTCGGTGATTTCGACCGCCTTTCAGGCGGGCAATGTGCGCGGTTTCCAGGCCGGGCGACGCTCTTCGAAAGCCTTGATTTCATCCTGTTTGCGCAGCGTAAGGCCTATATCGTCGAGTCCTTCGAGAAGCCGCCAGGCGGTGTAGTCGTCAATGTTGAACGGCACCATGATGGTTCCGGCGACGATCGACCGATCTTGAAGATTTACAGTGATTTCCGTCCCGGGATGCTGCTCGATGGCCTTCCACAACAATTCGACGTCGTCCTGCGCCACTTGCGCCGCGAGCAGACCCGCCTTGCCCGCATTCCCGCGGAAGATATCGGCGAAACGCGACGAGATGACTACCCGGAATCCGAAGTCCATCAGCGCCCAGACCGCATGCTCGCGCGAGGATCCGGTGCCGAAATCGGGTCCGGCGACCAACACTGAGCCTTTGTCGAACGGCGGCTGATTGAGCACGAACGACGGATCGTTGCGCCAGGCGGCGAAGAGCCCGTCCTCGAATCCGGTTCGGGTCACCCTTTTCAGGTACACCGCCGGGATGATCTGGTCGGTGTCGACGTTCGAGCGGCGCAGCGGGACGCCGATCCCGGTGTGGGTCGTAAAGGCTTCCATCACAAGTCTCCTGTCGGGTTTAGTGAGCGGCCACGGGGGCCAGATCGGCGGGTGAGGACAGCGTCCCCCGCACGGCCGTCGCGGCGGCGACCGCCGGCGAGACCAGGTGCGTGCGACCGCCCTTGCCCTGCCTGCCCTCGAAGTTGCGGTTCGACGTCGAGGCGCACCGCTCCCCCGGCGCCAACTGATCTGGATTCATTCCAAGGCACATCGAGCATCCCGCCTGTCGCCATTCAGCGCCCGCGGCGGTGAAGATCTCACCGAGGCCTTCGGATTCGGCCTGTGCGCGCACGCGCATCGAACCCGGCACGATCAGCATCCGGACGTTGTCGGCCACCTTGCGGCCCCGCAGCACCTCGGCGACGACCCGCAGATCCTCGATCCTGCCGTTGGTGCACGAGCCGACGAACACGGCGTCGACCGGAATCTCCCGCATCGGGGTGCCCGGCCGAAGGTCCATGTACGTCAACGCCTTTTCGACGGCCTGGCGCTCCCCCTCGTCGAAGACCATCTCCGGGTCCGGAACGGAGTCCGACAGCGGCACACCCTGGCCGGGGTTGGTTCCCCAGGTGACGAACGGGCTCAGCGTCGCCGCGTCGATGTAGACCTCGGCGTCGAACGTCGCGCCCTCGTCGGTGCGCAGTTGCTTCCACGCCTCGACGGCGGCGTCCCAGTCGGCGCCCTTCGGCGCATGCGGGCGGCCGCGCAGGAACTCGAACGTGGTCTCGTCCGGCGCGATCATGCCGGCGCGCGCCCCGGCCTCGATGCTCATGTTGCAGATCGTCATCCGGCCCTCCATCGACAGCGATTCGATGGCACTGCCCCGGTATTCGATGACGTAGCCCTGGCCGCCACCGGTACCGATCTTCGCGATCACCGCCAGGATGATGTCCTTGGCGCTGACACCGGGCGGCAGCTCGCCGTCGACGTTGACCGCCATCGTCTTGAACGGTCGCAGCGGCAGCGTCTGGGTGGCCATCACGTGCTCCACCTCAGAGGTGCCGATGCCCATCGCCAGCGCGCCGAACGCACCGTGGGTGGAGGTGTGGCTGTCGCCGCACACCACCGTCATACCGGGCTGGGTCAGTCCCAGCTGCGGTCCGATGATGTGCACGATGCCCTGCTCGGCGTCCCCCATCGGGTGCAACCGGATGCCGAATTCCTCACAGTTGCGCCGCAACGTCTCCACCTGTGTCCGCGAGACGGGATCGGCGATCGGCTTGTCGATGTCGACGGTCGGGACGTTGTGGTCCTCGGTCGCGATCGTCAGATCGGGCCTGCGCACCGGGCGCCCGGCCAGGCGCAGCCCGTCGAACGCCTGCGGACTGGTCACCTCGTGGACGAGGTGCAAGTCGATGTAGATGAGGTCGGGCTCGCGCGCCGCGCCCTCTCCGGTCCCGGCAACGACCACGTGATCGCTCCAGACCTTCTCGGCGAGCGTGCGGGGCTGATTCGCAACGGCCATCTTGACTGTCTCACATTCTGGAAAGCTAGTATCTCCTTGTGAGACAGAATAGCGGCATCGGCGTTCTGGACAAAGCGATCACCGTGTTGCACGCGGTGGCCGAGACCCCGTGTGGGCTGGCCGATCTCTGCGAGCGCACCGGGCTGCCGCGCGCGACCGCGCACCGTCTGGCGGTGGGCCTGGAGGTGCACCGGATGCTGGCCCGCGACGGCGACGGGCAGTGGCTGCTCGGCCCCGCGCTCACCGAACTGGCCGGTCAGGTCAACGACCCGCTGCTCGCCGCGGGTGCGGTGGTGCTGCCGCGGCTGCGCGAACTGACCGGCGAGAGCGTCCAGCTCTACCGCCGCGAGGGCACCAGCCGGATCTGCGTGGCAGCCCTGGAACCCCCAGCCGGACTGCGGGATACCGTGCCCATCGGCACTCGTCTGCCGATGACCGCCGGATCCGGGGCCAAGGTGCTGCTGGCCTTCGCCGACGCGAGCACCCAGCAGGCGGTGCTGCCCGCGGCGAAGTTCACCGACCGCACGCTGGCCGAGGTACGCAAGCGCGGATGGGCGCAGAGCGCCGCCGAACGCGAACCTGGGGTGGCCAGCGTGTCGGCTCCGGTGCGCGACGGGCGCGGTGCGGTGATCGCCGCGGTGTCGGTGTCCGGTCCGATCGACCGGATGGGCCGGCGTCCCGGCGCGCGCTGGGCAGCCGATCTCGTCGCCGCCGCCGACGCGTTGACCCGGCGCCTCTGACAAGACGCCCGGGGCGCGGCGGCCCCGACAGGATGCCGATGAAAAAACTCCGGGCCTCGACGAGGCCCGGAGTTTTCGATATGTACCCCCGATGGGATTCGAACCCACGCTACCGCCGTGAGAGGGCGGCGTCCTAGGCCGCTAGACGACGGGGGCTAGAACTGCTTTCCGGTTGGTCAGCATAGCTCAGTTGAGATTGCTGACCTAATCGGCCGCGTTGGCTGGGGTACCAGGACTCGAACCTAGAATGGCTGAACCAGAATCAGCTGTGTTGCCAATTACACCATACCCCATTAGCTGCCTGTAACCGCAGGTCACAGACCGCTTTTCGACCCTTCGCGCCTCAGTCGCATCTCTGCGGGCCGCTGCGCGATATCTCGTGGGCCGACGAGCAGACTACCAAAGATTTCGGAGTGGTTTTTCACGCCTCCGGTCCGGCGGCGGTTGCGGCGTGGTCGCGACCGGCGCGCAGCCGCTCCAGGCTGCGTTCACGGCCGAGAAGTTCGAGGGACTCGAACAGCGGCGGGCTGACCGAGGAGCCGGTGGCCGCGACCCGGACCGGACCGAACGCCTTGCGGGGTTTGAGCTCGAGGCGCTCGATCAGCGCCACCTTCAGCGCCTCCTCGATGTCGGCGGTCCGCCACTGCGTGACGCCTTCAAGGGCCTCCAGAGCCGCTGTGAGCACCGGAACGGCCGCGGCCTTGAGTTCCTTGCCCGCGGACTTCTCATCGAGCGTGAACGACGACTCGTCGAGGAACTTCAACAGGTCCCATGCGTCGCCGAGCACCACGATGCGGGTCTGCACCAGCGCGGCCGCCTCGGCGAAGCGCGCATCGTCCAGGCCGGTGTGGTGGCCGTGCGCATCGAAGTACGCGGCGAGCCGGCGCGCGAACTCCGCGGGCTCGAGCAGCCGGATGTGCTCGGCGTTGAGTGCGTCGGCCTTCTTCTGGTCGAACCGGGCCGGGTTGGAGTTGACGTCGGCCACGTCGAACGCGGCGACCATCTCGTCGAGGCTGAAGATGTCCCGGTCGTCGGCGATCGACCAGCCCAGCAGGGCAAGGTAGTTCAGCAGACCCTCGGGGATGAAGCCGCGGTCGCGATGCAGGAACAGGTTGGACTGCGGATCGCGCTTGGACAGCTTCTTGTTGCCCTCGCCGAGCACCGGCGGCAGGTGCGCGAACGCCGGTGTCATATCCGTCACACCGATGCGGATCAGCGCGGCGTAGAGGGCCAGCTGACGGGGCGTGGACGGCAGCAGGTCCTCACCGCGCAGCACATGTGTGATCTTCATCAACGCGTCGTCGACCGGATTGACCAACGTGTACAACGGATCTCCGCTACCGCGGGTCAGCGCGAAATCGGGCACCGATCCGGCCGGGAACGTCGTCTCGCCACGGACCAGGTCGACCCAGGTCAGGTCGGTGTCGGGCATGCGCAGCCGCACCACCGGCTTGCGGCCCTCGGCCAGAAACGCCGCGCGCTGCTCCTCGGTCAGCTCGCGGTCGTAGTTGTCATAGCCCAGCTTCGGGTTGCGCCCGGCGGCGAGATGGCGCGCCTCGACCTCCTCGGCGGTCGAGAAGGCCTCGTAGGCCTCACCGGCGTCCAGCAGGCGGTGGATCACGTCCAGGTAGATGTCCCGGCGCTCGGACTGGCGGTACGGCGCGTAGGGTCCGCCGACCTCGGGGCCCTCGTCCCAGTCCATGCCGAGCCAGCGCAGCGCGTCCAGCAGCGCCAGGTAGCTCTCCTCGCTGTCGCGCTGGGAGTCGGTGTCCTCGATGCGGAACACGAAATCGCCGCCGGTGTGGCGGGCGTAGGCCCAGTTGAACAGCGCCGTCCGGATCAACCCGACGTGCGGCGTGCCCGTCGGCGACGGACAGAACCTGACCCGAACTTTCACGACTTACCCTTCCGCACAACAGGATTCGATAATGTCCCGATGCCTTCGACGGTGATGCTGACGTTGTCCCCGTGCTCCAGTGGGCCCACCCCCTCCGGGGTGCCGGTCAAGATCAGATCGCCGGGCAGCAGCGTCATCACCGACGAGATCCACTCGATGATCGCCCCGATGTCGTGGATCATCAACGACGTTCGGCTGCGCTGTTTGACCTCGCCGTTGACCTCCGTGCGGATCTCCAGATCCGACGGGTCCACGTCGGTGACGATCCACGGGCCGACCGGACAGAAGGTGTCGTGCCCCTTGGCCCGCATCCACTGTCCGTCCTTCTTCTGCTGATCGCGGGCGGACACGTCGTTGGCGATGGTGTAGCCGAGGATGTTCTCGGCGGCACGCGATGCGGGAACGTCCTTGCAGGGCCTGCCGATCACGGCGGCGAGTTCACCCTCGAAGTGCACCGGGTTGGCGTCGGCGGGCAGCTGGATCGGCGTGTACGGGCCGATGATCGCGGTGTTGGGCTTGAGGAAGATGATCGGATCCTCGAACGTGCCGCCACCCATCTCCTCGATGTGGGCGAGATAGTTCTTCCCCATGCACACAACCTTGCTGGCCAGGATCGGCGCGAGCAGACGGACGTCGGCGAGCGGCCACTGCCTGCCGGTGAACGTCGGGGTGCCGAACGGGTGCTCGGCGATCTCGCGCGCGACCGCTGCCGCCGGGTCGTCGGGCGGGCCCTCGATGGAGACGAAGGCAACCCCGTCGGGACTGGCGATTCGACCGAGACGCATGCCCTCAGCCTAGTGCCCGCCCCATCGGCGCCGGTCACCGCCGCTGCAGCTTCCCGGGTGTCTTAGATAATGAGATAGTTGTTCGGCATTTTGGGATGCCTGTGGAAGCATGGCGGCGTGGGCACCCGGTCGATAACCCCGATGCGACGCTGGTCGATGCTGGTGATCGGCCTCGGGGCGACGCTGTGCGCCAACGTGTTCATCAACGGCGTGGCCTTCCTGATCCCGACGCTGCACGACGAGCGCGGTCTGGATCTCGCGTCCGCGGCCCTGATGTCGTCGCTGCCCAGCCTCGGCATGGTGGTGACGCTGATCGCATGGGGTTATGTGGTGGATCGGTTCGGCGAGCGGGTGGTGCTCACGCTGGGATCGGCCCTGACGGCCGCCGCGGCGTTCGCGGCGGCGTCGGTGGACTCGCTGATGGTCACCGGCGTCTTCCTGTTTCTCGGTGGGATGGCGGCGGCGAGCAGCAACACCGCCAGCGGCCGGCTGGTGGTCGGGTGGTTCGACGCCGAGCAGCGGGGGCTGGTGATGGGCATCCGCCAGACCGCCCAGCCGCTCGGGGTCGGAGTCGGCGCGTTGGTGATCCCGCGTCTGGCCGAATCCCACGGTGCGGCAGCGGCGTTGCTGTTCCCCGCGATCGTGTGCGCGGTCGCCGCGTTGGTGTGCCTGGTCGCGGTGATCGATCCGCCGCGTCCGCCCCGCGCCGAAGCCGACAGCGCCGCGCTGGCCAATCCGTACCGCGGTTCGGCGATGCTGTGGCGCATCCACCTGACGTCGGTGCTGCTGGTCGTCCCCCAGGTGGTGGTGTGGACGTTCACGCTGGTCTGGTTGATCAGCGAGCGCCACTGGTCACCCGAGTCGGCCGGAATCCTCGTGATGATCGCCCAGATCGGTGGTGCCGCAGGCCGCATCGCTGCGGGCCGCTGGTCGGACGCGTACGTCAAACGCTCCGGAGAGGTGATCGCGGCGCGGCTGCGCCCGATCCGGATGATCGCGGCGTCCGCCGCCGCGGCGATGGCACTGCTCGCCGTCACCGACTGGCTGGATTCCCCGCTGAGCATCGCGGTGATGCTCGCCGCATCGGTGATCACGGTGTCGGACAACGGTTTGGCCTTCACGCTGATCGCCGAGTACGCGGGACCCTTCTGGAGCGGCCGGGCGCTGGGTACCCAGAACACCAGCCAGCTGTTCGCCCAGGGTGTCGCCCCACCGCTGTTCGGCGGGCTCATCGCTGCCGTCGGCTATCCGGTCGCGTTCGCGGTGTGCGCGCTGTTCCCGCTGCTGGCGATCCCGGCGGTGCCGAAGGCCGCAGATCCTGGGCCCCGGGTAGATCGCTAGGCCCCAGCCCGGCCGGCGAATGGCACTACGCGCGTGCCCGTCTGGCGAACCGCGGCAACACGATCAGCGCGGCGGCCAGGAAGCACAGCGCGCCGACGAACGTGCCGAAGTTGGCGAGCCACTCGTCGGCCGTCACCCCGTCGGGGCGGACGAACGCGGCCAGCGCAGAGATGCCGAACGCGACACAGCCGGCCAGGTTGATCGCCCCGGCACACCAATCCCGCGAGCGCAGATCCGGCATACCCACCGCGAGCATCCCCAGCACGCCGCTGATCAGGAACAGCGCCGAGCCGGTCGCGTCGGGAGTCCACACGTAGTCACGCTGCTCGGTCACCGCGTGGGCCCACACCGCCGCGCCGGTGCTGAGGTTGAACAGCAGAGTGCCCGCGAACTGAGTCGTTGCGGCCGCCCGGTCGAACCACCGGGTCCGGTCGCTGAGCACCAGCTGAATCCACGCCGCGGTCGTGAAGAACCACGAGCCGGCGAAGCACAGTGAGTCCGCCGTCGCCGCGCCGGCCCAGCCGGGAAAGCCCGGGGCGGTGGCCAGCGCGAACAACGTCGAGCCGATCGCGAACAACCAACACTGCCGTGTCAGTGACGCGAAACCGGAAATGGCTACAGCTTCCCGAGAATCCGCTCGCCGACCTCGGTGGTCGACAGCTTCTCGTCGCCGCGGGTGGCCAGATGCTCGGCGACCGCCCGGTCGACGCGCGCCGCGGCGTCGATCTCGGCCATGTGCGCCAGCAGCAGCGACACCGACATGATCGCGGCGGTCGGGTCGGCGATGCCCTGGCCGGCGATGTCGGGCGCACTGCCGTGGACCGGTTCGAACATCGACGGATTCGTCAGCGTCGCATCGATGTTGCCGCTGGCGGCCAGGCCGATACCGCCGCACACCGCGGCGGCCAGGTCGGTGATGATGTCGCCGAACAGGTTGTCGGTCACGATGACGTCGAACCGGCCGGGATCGGTGACCATGTGGATCGTCGCGGCGTCGACGTGCTGGTAGGCGACCTCGACGTCCGGGTATTCGGCGGCGACGGCCTGCACGGTGCGCCACCACAGCGAGCCGGCGTTGGTCAGCACATTGTTCTTGTGCACCAACGTCAGATGCTTGCGCCGCTGCTGGGCCCGCTTGAACGCGTCCTGGACCACCCGGCGCACACCGAAGGCGGTGTTGACGCTGACCTCGGTGGCGATCTCGTGTGGCGTACCGACGCGGATCGCGCCGCCGTTGCCGGTGTACGGGCCCTCGGTGCCCTCGCGCACGACGACGAAATCGATCTCCGGGTCACCGGCCAGCGGGCTCTGCACACCCGGGTAGAGCCGACCGGGACGCAGGTTGATGTGGTGGTCGAGTTCGAACCGGATGCGCAGCAGCAGTCCGCGTTCGAGGACACCGCTGGGCATCGACGGATCGCCGATCGCGCCGAGCAGGATCGCGTCATGGCCCTTCAGCTCGTCGAGCACCGAGTCCGGCAGCACCTCGCCGGTGCGGTGGTAGAGCCGTGCCCCGAGGTCGTATTCGGTCGTCTCGACACCGGGCAGGACGGCGTCGAGCACCTTGAGCGCCTCGCCGATGACTTCCGGTCCGATGCCGTCGCCGGCGATAACCGCGAGTTTCATGTCAGGTCCACCACTTCCAGGGTCACAGCGTTGACGTCACGTCCGATGTTGGCGAGCACGTCGGCGGGGACCTCGCGGTCGAGCCGGAGCATGATCGTCGCCCCGTCGCCGTCGGCGTCCTGGCTGAGCTGGGCGGCCAGGATGTTGACGCTCGCGGCCCCCAGCAGCGTGCCGATCTTGCCGAGCGCGCCGGGCTGGTCGTCGTAGTTGATGATCAGGTTCACGCCCTCGGCCCGCAGATCCAGGTTGCGGCCGTTGATCTGGACGATCTTCTCCACCAGCTGCGGACCCGCCAGCGCACCGGCGACGTTGACCGTCGACCCGTCGGCCGCCACCGCGCGCACGTCGACGACGCTGCGGTGCGTCGGGCTCTCCGGTTCGGTGTCGATGGTGGCCTCAACGCCCCGCTCGGCGGCCAGCGCCGGGGCGTTGACGAACGTGACCTGGTCTTCGATGACGGCGGAGAACAGGCCTCGCAGCGCCGAGAGACGCAGCACCTCGACCTCTTCGGCGGCCAGTTCACCGCGCACCTGCACGCACAGATTGGTGGGCAGTTCGGCCGACAGCACGCCGACCAGAAGGCCGAGCTTGCGCACCAGGTCCAGCCACGGGGCGACCTCTTCGCCGACGGTTCCGCCGCCGACGTTGACCGCGTCCGGGACGAACTCGCCGGCCAGCGCGAGCTTCACGCTCGCGGCGACATCGGTGCCCGCCCGGTCCTGCGCCTCGGCGGTCGAGGCGCCCAGGTGCGGCGTCACCACGACCTGAGGCAACTCGAACAGCGGGCTGTCGGTGCACGGTTCGGTGGAGAACACGTCGAGGCCGGCACCGCGGACGTGACCGCTGGTGATCGCGTCGGCCAGCGCCTGCTCGTCGATCAGCCCGCCGCGCGCGGCGTTGACGATGATGACGCCCGGCTTGGTCTTCGCCAGCGCTTCCCCGTTGATCAGCCCGGCGGTCTCCTTGGTCTTGGGCAGGTGCACCGAGATGAAGTCCGCGCGGGACAGCAGTTCGTCGAGGGTCAGCAGCTCGATACCCAGCTGCGCGGCCCGCGCCTGCGACACGTACGGGTCGTAGGCGGTGATGTGCGCGCCGAACGCGGCCAGCCGCTGCGCGACCAGCTGCCCGATGCGGCCCAGCCCGACCACACCCACGGTCTTGCCGAAGATCTCGGTGCCCGAGAACGACGACCGCTTCCAGGTGTGCTCGCGCAGCGTGGCGTCGGCGGCCGGGATCTGGCGCGCCGCGGCCAGCATCAGCGCGAGCGCGTGCTCGGCGGCGCTGTGGATGTTCGACGTCGGCGCGTTGACCACGAGGACGCCGCGTGCGGTGGCGGCGTCGACGTCGACGTTGTCGAGCCCGACGCCGGCACGGGCGACGATCTTCAGTTTCGGCGCCGCAGCCAGCACCTCGGCGTCGACCGTGGTGGCCGAGCGTACGAGCAGCGCGTCGGCGTCGGCGACGGCGGCCAGCAACTTCTCGCGGTCCGGGCCGTCCACCCAGCGGACCTCGACCTGGTCGCCCAGGGCCTCCACGGTGGATTGGGCCAGCTTGTCGGCGATCAGTACAACAGGAAGACTCACGAGGCCTCAGCCTAATGGGCTGTAATGGCCAGGTGGAATTGACCGTCGTCGGGAGTGGCCCCAACGGGTTGGCCGCAGCCGTGATCTGCGCCCGAGCAGGAGTTTCGGTGCGCGTCGTCGAAGCGCAGGACACCGCGGGCGGCGGCGCGCGCACGCTGGCGGACCCGGAGTTCGCCGATGTGAGCCACGACATCTGCTCGGCGGTGCACCCGCTGGCACTGGCCTCGCCGTTCTTCGCGGCGTTCGATCTGCCCGCCCGCGGGGTGCGGCTGGCGGTGCCCGAGGTGTCGTATGCCAACCCGCTGCCGGACCGCCCCGCCGCGCTGGGCTACCACGACATCGACCGCACCTGCGCCGAGCTGGAAAACGGGGCGTCGTGGCGACGGCTGCTGGGCCCGCTGTCTGCGGGCAGTGAAGGGGTGGTCGGGCTGCTGCTCGGCGACAAGCGCTCGATCCCGCCCAGCCTGCCCGCCGCGCTGCGCGTCGCCCCACGGCTGCTGGCCCAGGGCAGCCCGGCGTGGAACACGTTGGCCGGCGAGGACGCCCGGGCGTTGTTCACCGGCGTTGCCGCACACACGATTTCGCAGATGCCGTCGTTGGTGGCGGCAGGCGCGGGGCTGATGCTGGCGACGCTGGCCCACTCGGTCGGCTGGCCGATCCCGGTCGGCGGGTCGCAGGCGATCCCGGACGCGCTGATCGCCGATCTGCGCGCCCACGGCGGTGAACTCGTGCTCGGCGAGGAGGTCACCGGTCCCCCGTCGGGCGTCGTGCTCTACGACACCGCACCGACGGCGTTGCTGCGCATCTACGGCAATCGGCTGCCGCCGCGCTACGCGCGCACGCTGCGCCGCTACCGCTACGGTCCTGGCGTCGCGAAGGTCGACTTTGTGCTCTCGGGCGAGATCCCCTGGCGCGACAAGCGTCTGGCCGACGCCCCGACGCTGCACATGGGTGGCGATCGGGCCACGATGGCGCTCGCGGAGAAACAGATCGCGCGCGGCAGGCACGCCGAATGGCCGATGGTGCTGGCCTCGCTGCCCCACCTCGCCGACCCGGCCCGCATCGACGCGCAGGGCCGCCGCCCGCTGTGGACGTATGCGCACGTACCCGCCGGGTCGACCGTCGACATGGCCGAGACGATCACCGCGCTGTTCGAACGGTTCGCACCCGGTTTCCGCGACCTCGTCGTCGGCGTGCGCAGCGTGCCCGCGGCGCGGTTGGCCGACCACAACGCCAACCTGGTCGGCGGGGACATCGGCGTCGGCGGCAACAACATGTTCAGCGCACTGACGGGCCCGGCGCTGCAGTGGAATCCGTGGGCCACCCCGATCCCGGGCGCGTATCTGTGTTCGTCGGCGACCCCGCCCGGCGGCGGTGTGCACGGTATGGCCGGCTACTACGCGGCGCGCACGGTGCTGCGACGCGAGTTCGGGATCAAGGAGTTGCCGCCGCTTTCCCCGTGACCCACCGCCGCGGCGGTTAAGGTGCCTCCATGACGAAGCTGGCGGTCATCTACTACTCGGCGACCGGGCACGGGACCCAGATGGCCCGCCGCATCGCCGCGACAGGCGAAGCCGCCGGCGCCGAGGTCCGGCTGCGCCACATCGCCGAGACCCGTGACCCCGAATCGTTCGCCAAGAACCCGGCGTGGACAGCGAATTACGAAGCGACGAAAGACCTTCCGGCCGCCACCGGCGACGACATCGTATGGGCGGACGCGGTGATCTTCGGCTCCCCCACCCGCTTCGGGAACATGGCCTCGCAATTCCGCACCTTCATCGACTCGCTCGGCGGGCTGTGGGCCAAAGGCCGGCTGGCCGACAAGGTCTACGCCGGCTTCACGTCGTCGCAGACCGCGCACGGCGGACAGGAGAGCACGCTGTTGACGCTGTACGTGACCCTCATGCACTTCGGCGGCATCATCGTGGCGCCCGGATACACCGACGGCGTCAAGTTCGCGGACGGAAACCCGTACGGCGTCAGCCACATCACCGGTCCGAACAACCAGAACGACCTCGACGACGCGACGCTCGACGCCCTCGACCACCTCGCGCGCCGTGTGGTGGGCGTGGCCGGCCGGCTCCGTTAGACCGGCCCGCCGCCCTTGGGCAGCGCGCGCATCGCGCTGCGGATCGCGAGGTAGATCAGCGTCGAGGTGACCAGGAAGACGGGCCACCCCATCGCGATCCGCGCGAGGGCGAGCATGCCCTCCTGGTCGGTGTCGTACAGGTGGAACTGCACGGCGAACCGCGTCGCGGACACCGCCGCCATCATCAGCGTCACCAGATCGAACGCCCGGCGCACCCGCGGTGTGCGGCGCCAGGTGTCGTCGCGGCCGGTCATCCACGCCCAGATGACACCGATCAACGGACGCCGGGCCAGCACCGAGGCGGTGAACACCACCGTGAGCGCCAGATACATCCAGATGCCGGGCAGATAGAAGTCCTTGGCCTGACCGGTGACCAGTGCCAGACCCGCCCCGGCGGCGACACCGACGAAGCCGAACAGCGCGGGCCGAGTCGATTCCCGTCGCACCAGCTGCACGGTCAGCACCAGCGCGCCGGCCGCCATCGCCGCGATCAGCGCGGGCATCAGACCCGCGATCGCGTTCAGTGCCGCGAACGTCGTCACCGGCAAAGCGGTGTACACCAGCCCCCGGATGCCGCCTGCCCGCGCGAGCAGCGCGGAGGCCGGGGTGGAACTGCCCGTCATGCTCGCCGAGGGTACCCAAACGCCGAACTGGGGTTCCCGGTCGTGATCGCTGCGCGATCCACGACCGGGAACCCCAGTTCGGCGAAAAAGAGTTAGGCCGTTTCGGTGATCGGCCGGTCCACCCAGCTCATCAGATCGCGCAGCTTCTTGCCGGTGACCTCGATCGGGTGCTCGGCGTTCTGCTTGCGCAGGGCTTCGAGTTCCTTGTTGCCGCCCTCGACGTTGGCGACCAGGCGCTTGACGAACGTGCCGTCCTGGATGTCCTTGAGGATGTCCTGCATCCGCTTCTTGGTGTCGGCGTCGATGACGCGCGGACCGGACAGGTAGCCGCCGAACTCGGCGGTGTCGGACACCGAGTAGTTCATCCGGGCGATGCCACCCTCGTACATCAGGTCGACGATGAGCTTGAGCTCGTGCAGGACCTCGAAGTAGGCCATCTCGGGGGCGTAGCCCGCCTCGACCATGACCTCGAAACCGGTCTTGACGAGTTCCTCGGTGCCGCCGCACAACACGGCCTGCTCACCGAACAGGTCGGTCTCGGTCTCTTCCTTGAACGTGGTCTTGATGACGCCGGCGCGCGCACCGCCGATCGCGGCGGCGTAGGACAGCGCCAGCGCCTGGCCCTCACCCTTGGGGTCCTGGTCGATGGCGATCAGGCAGGGCACACCCTTGCCGTCGACGAACTGGCGACGCACCAGGTGGCCGGGGCCCTTCGGGGCGACCATGCCGATGGTGACGTTGGCGGGCGGCTTGATCAGACCGAAGTGGATGTTGAGACCGTGACCGAAGAACAGCGCGTTGCCGTCTTCGAGGTTGGGCTCGATGTCGTTGGTGAAGATCTCGGCCTGCGCGGTATCGGGCGCCAGCAGCATGATCACGTCGGCCCACTTGGCGACCTCGGCCGGGGTGTCGACCTCGAGGCCCTGCTCGGTGACCTTCTCGCGGGACTTCGAGCCCTCCTTGAGACCGACCTTGACCTGTACGCCGGAGTCGCGCAGGCTCAGCGAGTGGGCGTGGCCCTGGCTGCCATAGCCGATGACGGCGACCTTGCGACCCTGGATGATCGACAGGTCCGCGTCGGCGTCGTAGAACATCTCAACTGCCATTGTCGTGAATC
The DNA here is from genome assembly GCF_010725485.1 of Mycolicibacterium parafortuitum. Taxonomy (NCBI): domain Bacteria; kingdom Bacillati; phylum Actinomycetota; class Actinomycetes; order Mycobacteriales; family Mycobacteriaceae; genus Mycobacterium; species Mycolicibacterium parafortuitum. The sequence goes on from NZ_AP022598.1 coordinate 5,342,852, forward strand.
TTCTTTCTATTCTTTGCTTTTGGATAACTACTTGGTACTGATACCGCGCGGCCCGCGGGACAGCGACACCACACCGGACTGGACGATCTCCCGGACCCCGTAGGGCTCGAGCACCCGCAGCAGCGCCTCGATCTTCTCAGGCGTGCCGGTAGCCTCGACAGTCAGTGACTCGGTGGAGACGTCGACGACCTTGGCGCGGAAAAGATTGACCGCCTCGATGACCTGGCCGCGGGTGTTGGCATCCGTGCGGACCTTGATCAGCGCGAGCTCACGGGAGACGGAGTGCTCCTCGTCCTGCTCGACGATCTTGATCACGTTGATCAGCTTGTTGAGCTGCTTGGTGATCTGCTCCAGCGGAGATTCCTCGACGTCGACCACGATGGTCATCCGCGAGAGATCCTTGTGTTCGGTGGCGCCGACGGCCAGCGACTGGATGTTGTAGCCGCGCCGCGAGAACAGCGACGCGACGCGGGCCAGGACGCCGGGCTTGTCCTCGACCAGCACCGACAACGTATGCGTGGTGGTCATGCGTGTCCCTCTTCGTTGTCGAACAGCGGACGGATCCCGCGTGCCGCCTGAATCTCATCATTGCTGGTGCCTGCGGCGACCATCGGCCACACCTGGGCGTCGGCGCCGACGACGAACTCGACCACCACCGGCCGGTCGTTGATCGCCCGGGCCTGGGCGATCACGTCGGCGACGTCTTCTTCACGCTCACAACGCAATCCGACGCAACCCAGCGCCTCGGCCAGCTTCACGAAATCCGGGATGCGGCGGGTGTGGGTGGCGAGATCGGTCTGGCTGTACCGCTCTTCGTAGAACAGCGTCTGCCACTGGCGCACCATGCCGAGGTTGCCGTTGTTGATCAGCGCGACCTTGATCGGCACGCCTTCGATCGCACAGGTCGCCAGCTCCTGATTGGTCATCTGGAAGCAGCCGTCACCGTCGATCGCCCACACCTCGGCCTCCGGGCGGCCCATCTTGGCGCCCATCGCGGCCGGAACCGCGAAGCCCATGGTGCCCAGACCGCCGGAGTTGATCCACGTCTTCGGGTTCTCGTAGGAGATGAACTGCGCCGCCCACATCTGGTGCTGACCCACACCTGCCACGTAGACCGCATCCGCCCCGGCAGTCTTGCCGAGGGTCTCGATGACGAATTCCGGGGACAGGCTGCCGTCGCTCTGCGGTCCGTAGCTCAGCGGGTACGTCGACTGGATCCCGCGCAGCGACTCCCACCACGCGTCGAGATCGACCGCACCGGAGCCGTCCCGGCGCAGCACCTCGATCAGATCGGTGATCACGTTCTTGACGTCACCGACGATCGGCACGTCCGCATGCCGGTTCTTGCCGATCTCGGCCGGGTCGATGTCGGCGTGGATGACCTTGGCCTCGGGGGCGAACGAATCCAGCTTCCCGGTGACCCGGTCGTCGAAGCGGGTGCCCAGGGCAATCAGCAGGTCGCTGCGCTGCAGCGCCGCCACCGCCGCCACGGTGCCGTGCATGCCGGGCATGCCCAGGTTCTGCGGGTGGCTGTCGGGGAACGCACCGCGGGCCATCAGCGTGGTGACCACCGGGATACCGGTCAGCTCGGCCAGGTCGAGCAGCTGCTCGGAGGCCTCGCCGCGGATCACGCCGCCGCCGACGTAGAGCACCGGCTTGCGCGCCTCGGCGATCAGCTTGGCCGCCTCACGGATCTGGCGGCTGTGCGGCTTGGTGTTCGGCTTGTATCCGGGCAGCTCGAACTGCGGCGGCCACGCGAACGTGCACTCGCCCTGCAGCACGTCCTTGGGGATGTCGACCAGCACCGGCCCCGGCCGTCCGCTGGCGGCGATGTGGAATGCCTCGGCGATGATGCGCGGGATGTCGTCACCCTTGCGCACCAGGAAGTTGTGCTTGGTGACCGGCATCGTGATGCCGGAGATGTCGGCTTCCTGGAACGCGTCTGTGCCGATCAGGGCGCGCCCGACCTGCCCGGTGATCGCGACCATCGGAATCGAGTCCATGTAGGCGTCGGCCAGCGGCGTGACCAGGTTGGTCGCACCCGGACCCGAGGTCGCCATGCAGACGCCGACCCGGCCGGTGGCGTGCGCGTAGCCGCTGGCGGCGTGGCCGCCGCCCTGCTCGTGACGCACCAGCACGTGGCGCAGCTTCTGCGAATCGAACAGTGGGTCGTACACCGGAAGCACCGCCCCGCCCGGGATGCCGAAGATGACGTCGACGCCGAGCTCCTCGAGCGAGCGGACAACCGCCTGCGCTCCGGTGAGTTGTTGCGGGGCAATGATATTCGGTTGCGCCTGGGTCGTCGCGGAGTTGTGCTTCGCGGCGGCCGCTGTCCCGTTCGTCGGGGTCTCCGACGACTCGGGCGGTCGCTTGGTGGGTGCGCTCACGGTGTCCTCTGGTCTTTCTCGCTCGGCTGATCTTCTCAAATCGGTGTTCTGGCAACAAAAAACCCCCGTCAGCCGGCGGCTGTACGAGGGTGCGCGTTGATGCGGTTGTGCTATGCCCGAATCAGGGCCAGCGCGGCATCAACGCGCGAGCCAATTACTACGAGCAGGGTCTGCATAGCACACGACGGTAGCCGCCGGACTGGTCAAAGGTCAAATCTGGCCGTATGACCGCTCGCGCCCGGAGCCCGCAGACCCGGCGATGCGATGATGGCGGCATGCGAACCCCGTCCGCGCCGAAGTCCTCCCAGGTCGTCATCAGGATCTCGCCGATGGCCCACGTGGCGATCGGCTTCATGTTCATCGGGCTGATGGCGGTGGTGTTCGCCGGGCCGGCGTGGTTCGTCGTGCTGTTCCTCATCCCGGTGGCGCTGTCGTATGTGGTGATGCGCTACCGGACGACCGCCGACTACGAGAAGGTCGTCGCGCGGACGCTGTTCGGGAGCCACACCGTGCGCTGGGAGGACATCGACGGGCTGCGATTCGGGCGGCGGGCGTGGGCGGTCGCGCGTCTGCACGACGGCTCCGAGGTGCCGCTGCCCGCGGTGACGTTCGCGACGCTGCCGCAGCTGACCGCCGCCAGCGGCGGACGGGTGCCCAACCCGTACGAGTAGCGCGCTATCCCAGCGGGTTGGTGCCGTTGAGCAGAACCCAGATCGCCACGCCGGCGCCCGCGCCGAGGATCAGCGCGGCAGCCGAACCGACGAACGGCCGCCTGGCCCAGCCGCGGCCGGCGTCGAGGCCGTACTTGCCCGGGCCCACCAGCACGATCGCGGCGACTGCGACGAGCAGCACGATCTGGTATTCGTGGCCGTCGGTCAGGAACGACGACAGCCTGGCTTCGTTGTGGGCGAGCGTGGCCTCGGCCAGCGTCGCGGTGACCAGGTAGCCGAGCGCGCCTGCCGCCGCGATCGGGGTGAACAGCCCGAGCACCAGCAGGATGCCCGCGGCGATCTGCCCGCCCGCCGCGACGTAGGTCAGGATGTCGGCATTGCGGAACCCGACGTCGGTCAGCTGGTCACGGAAACCGTCGAGGCCCGGGCCACCCCACCAGCCGAACACCTTCTGCAGACCATGACCGATGAGCAGGACGCCGACCGCGACACGCAGCAGCAGCAGGCCGAGGTCCTGGGTGCCCCTGCGGTGTTCGACGTTGCGCTCGGGGTCCACACCGATCTCGGTGGGCGCCGCCGCCGGCGTGCCGTAGGCGCCCGGAGCCAGGCCGGTGCTCGGCTGCACATACGGCAACGGCTCCGGATCGTTGAGCAACGCGAACGGTTGCTGTTGGTCGGCCGGTTTCGCCGAGTCGTAGCGCGGGATCGCGGTGGTCTCGAAGTCGCCGCTGTAATTGGCCGACGGGAGATCGTCTTCGGGGTCCACCAGGCTCGCCGAGGCTGGCCGCCCAGCCGAGTCGTCGGGCCGCTGCCAAGGATCTTGGGGACTCGTCACGACAGCCAGGGTAAGTGCAAGTCCTTTGGACGCCGGGAATTCGTCCGGCGCGTTGAGCACGGGTTTTCCCGAAGCGGCGCAGGTCGGGAGCGGTCGTCCCCGGGGAGCCGTGGCGAGTACCTCCGCGGCATCCGTAATCTGGCCTGCATGAGCGAGCGTGTGTCCTCCGGTGCTTTGGTCGCGCTGTTGTGCGCGACGGTGCTCGCCGGCGCGGGCTGCGCCCGGTTCGATTCCGCTCAGTCGCAGCCGTTCACCACCGAACCGCAGCTGGCGCCCGGACCGAAGACCACGCCCCCACCTCCGCCGCCGTTGCCCGCCAAACCGTTCCCGAAGGAATGCCCCGCCCCCGGGGTGATGCAGGGCTGCCTGGGCAGCACCAGCGGGCTGATCATGCTGCCCGACAGCCAGTCGGCGCTGGTCGCCGAACGGCTCACCGGCGTGATCAAGAGGGTCGCGGTGCGCGCCGAGCCGATCGAGAAGATGTCGATCCCGGTCGATCCCAGCGGCGACGGCGGACTGATGGACATCGTGCTGTCCCCCACCTACGCCCAGGACCGGTTGATGTACGCCTACATCAGCACCCCGACGGACAACCGGGTGGTGCGGGTGGCCGAGGGCGATCCGCCCAAGCCGATCCTGACCGGCATCCCGAAGGGTGCGACCGGCAACACCGGATCGCTGATCTTCACCAGCCCGACCACGCTGGTGGTGCAGACCGGGGACGCCGGCGACCCGGCGCAGGCCTCCGACCCGGGGTCACTGGCCGGCAAGCTGCTGCGCATCGAGCAGCCGACGACGGTCAACCAGGCGCCGCTGACCACGGCGCTGTCGGGGCTGGGTCCCGGTGGCGGGATGTGCATCGACCCGTCCGACGAGTCGCTGTACGTCACCGACCGCACCCCCACCGCCGACCGGTTGCAGCGGATCACCAAGGATTCCCAGGTGTCGACGGTGTGGACGTGGCCGGACCGGCCCGGGGTCGCCGGATGCGCCGCGCTCGACGGCACCGTGTTGGTGAATCTGGTGAACACCAAGCAGACGGTCGCGGTGCGGATGGCGCCCGAGACCGGCGCGGTGACCGGTGACCCGGAGGTGGTCCGTCAGGACAATCACGGCCACGCGTGGGCGCTGCAGACGTCCCCGGACGGCAACGTGTGGGGCGCGACGGTCAACAAGACCACCGGCGATGCGATGAACCTCGACGACGTCGTCTTCCCGCTGTTCCCGAACGGCGGCGGATTCCCGCGCAGCAACAACGACCTCACGTAGCGGCGTCAGCCCGGTCCCGGCCCCGGTCCGGGCAGCCGCAGCATCAGGCGGGTCCCGCCCTGCGGGCTGACCTCCAATGAGGCCGTCCCGCCGTGGATCTCGGCCTGCTGGGCGACCAGCGCCAGGCCGAGGCCTGATCCCGAGCGGGACGCGGTGGTGCCGCGGTGGAACCGCTCGAACACCTCGGTGCGCTCCTCCTCGGGCACCCCGGAGCCGTTGTCGTCGACCGCTATCTCGACGCCGTTCTGCGAACTGACCACGCTGAGCCGGATCTGGGTCGCGCCACCGTGTTTGACGGCGTTGGCGATCGCGTTGTCGATGACCAGCCGCAGCCCGGCGGGCATGCCGAGCATCAGCACCGTCGTCGACGACGCCAGCGACACGTCGATACCGGGATAGTGGTGCATCGCGTCGTGGGCGGCCCGGTCGAGCAGTTCGGCGACGTCGACGGACACGAAGTCGTCGACAGTGGTCAGCTCGCCCTGGGCGAGCCGCTCCAGTGCGGTCAGCGTCGCCTCGATCCGGGACTGCGTGCGGATCACGTCGTCGAGAACCTCCTGGCGCTGCTCGGCGGCCAGATCCAGTGTCGAGAGCACTTCGAGGTTGGTGCGCATCGCCGTGAGCGGGGTGCGCAGCTCGTGCGACGCGACGGCGGCGAAGTCGCGCGCCGATTCCAGTGCGGCGCGGGTTCGTTGCTGTTCGTCACCGATACGCGCGAGCATGCCCTCCACCGCCTCGGAGATCTCGACGGCTTCCCACACACCGCGCACTTGGACCTCGTCGGGGGCGGATTGGGCATTGATGGCGCGCGCCTGTTGGGCGAGCAGCCGGAACGGGTTGACCATGATCAGCGAGATCACCCAGCCGACCAGCATCGTGGTCAGGATCACCCCGGAGCAGATCCAGAACACCCGCCAGTGCAGCGAGTCGATCCGCGCCTGGGTCTCGGCCATCGGTGCGCCGAGCGCGATCGACGCGTTGCCGGTCTTGATGGTGCGGATCCGGTACTCGACACCGTCGATGGTCGCGTCGGAGTAGCCGTTCGGCAGATCGGGCAGCACGATGTCGGCCGGGATGGACACGGTGCTACCCGCCCAGCGGGCGGTCCGCACGAGGCCGCCCTCGGTGGGTTCGGGGCCCACCCCCTCTTGCGCGCTGCGCAGCAGGGTGTTCACATCGCCGAGGCTCGACAGCGAATCCAGCCGCCGGTCGAGCTGGTCGTACTGGTCGTTGGTGACGCCCACCCACACCCACACACCGAGGGTCAGCACCAGGATCGTGACCCCGAGCTGCGAGAGGATGACGATGGAGCGCAGCGACAGCCAGCGCAGTGGGTGGTCGAGGACGCGGAAAACCACGTCCTGTATTCGCGTCATCGCGTCGACTGTAAGGGCTAGCTACACGCGGCCATGACAAGTTCGCGCACCCGCGCGGCGTCGGCCTGACCCTTCGTCGCCTTCATCACGGCGCCGACGATCGCACCGGCGGCCTGCACCTTGCCGCCACGGATCTTCTCGACGATATCGGGATGAGCCTCAAGAGCTTCATTGATGGCGGCCTGGATCAGCGAGTCGTCACGCACGACCACCAGCCCGCGGTCGTTCATCACCTGCTCGGGTTCGCCCTCACCGGCCAGCACGCCCTCGACGACCTGGCGGGCCAGCTTGTTGGACAGCTTGCCGTCGTCGACGAGCTTGATCACCGCGGCCACCTGCGCCGGCGTGATCGGCAGCGCGTCGAGTTCGACCTCGGATTCGTTGGCCTTCTGCACCAGGAAGTTGCCCCACCAGGCGCGGGCGGCGTCGCTGGAGACGCCGTGCTCGACGGTCGCGGCGATCAGATCCAGCGCACCGATGTTCACCAGATCGCGCATCACCTCGTCGGCGATGCCCCACTCCTGCTGGATTCGCTTGCGCGACAGCCACGGATACTCGGGAATGGTGGTCCGCAGCCGCTCGACGAGTTCCGCGCTGGGCGCCACCGGCTCCAGATCGGGCTCCGGGAAGTATCGGTAGTCCTGCGCGGTCTCCTTGCTGCGCCCCGGCGAGGTGAAGCCGTCCTCGTGGAAGTGGCGGGTCTCCTGGGTCACCGTGCCACCGGATTTCAGCACCGCGGCCTGGCGGCGCATCTCGTAGCGCACCGCGACCTCGACGCTCTTGAGCGAGTTCACGTTCTTGGTCTCGGTGCGGGTGCCGAATTCGGCCGCGCCGATCGGCTTCAGGGAGACGTTGGAGTCACACCGCATCGATCCCTGGTCCATCCGGACGTCGGAAACCCCGAGCGCGCGCAACAGGTCTCGCAGCGCGGTCACATAGGCGCGGGCGATCTCGGGGGCACGCGCACCCGCACCCTCGATCGGCTTGGTGACGATCTCGATCAGCGGCACCCCGGAGCGGTTGTAGTCGGCCAGCGAGGTGGTGGCCCCGGCGATACGGCCGGTGTCGCTGCCGATGTGGGTCAGCTTGCCGGTGTCTTCCTCCATATGGGCGCGCTCGATCTCGATGCGCCACGTGGTGCCGTCGTCGAGCGGCACGTCGAGGTGACCGTTGATCGCGATCGGTTCGTCGTACTGGGAGATCTGGTAGTTCTTCGGCTGGTCGGGATAGAAGTAGTTCTTCCGCGCGAAGCGGCCCCACGGCGCGATGTCGCAGTTGAGTGCCAGGCCGATGCGGATCGCGGATTCGACGGCCGACTCGTTGAGCACCGGAAGGGAGCCGGGCAGACCGAGGCACACCGGGCACACCAGAGTGTTGGGTTCGGCCCCGAACCGGTTGGCGCAGCCGCAGAACATCTTGGTGGCGGTGTTCAGCTCGACGTGCACCTCCATGCCCATGACGGGCTCGTAGGCGGCGATGACCTCGTCGTAATCGAGCAGATCGGCAGTCGTGACGGACATGGGAACGATCCTAGTGGGTCGCCTTTTCCCGCCGAGCAGACGCAAACTCGCACGACACGCGGGGGACACGCCGGAGTTTGTGTCTGCTCGCGAGAGAACCGCCAGCGGAGGAACCGTCAGCCGAAGAATTCGGCGGCGTCGTCGTAGCGGCTCTGCGGGACGAGCTTGAGCTGGCGGACCGCATCGGCCAGTGCGACCCGGCCGATGTCCTGGCCACGCAGCGACACCATCATCCCGTACTCGCCGGCGTGCGCGGCATCGGCGGCGTTGACCCCGAACCGGGTGGCCAGCACCCGGTCGAACGCGGTCGGGATGCCACCGCGCTGCACGTGGCCGAGCACCGTGACGCGGACGTCCTTGTTGATCCGCTTCTCCACCTCCAGCGCCAACTGCTGGGCGACGCCGGTGAAGCGCTCGTGGCCGAACTCGTCGACACCGCCCTGCTTGAGCTGCATCGAGCCCTCGGCGGGCTTGGCCCCCTCGGCGACCACACAGATGAAGTGTGAATCTCCGCGCACGAAGCGCTCTTTGACCAGCCGGCAGACCTCCTCGACGTCGAAGGGCTGTTCGGGGATCAGCGTCATGTGCGCCCCGGAGGCCAGGCCGGCGTTCAGCGCGATCCAGCCGGCGTGGCGGCCCATCACCTCCACCAGCATCACGCGCTGATGCGATTCGGCGGTGCTGTGCAGCCGGTCGATCGCCTCGGTCGCCACGGTCAGCGCGGTGTCGTGGCCGAAAGTGACGTCAGTGCAGTCGATGTCGTTGTCGATGGTCTTAGGCACACCGACGACGGGCACGTTCTCCTCGGACAGCCAGTGGGCGGCCGTCAGCGTGCCCTCGCCTCCGATCGGGATGAGCACGTCGATGCCGTTGTCTTCGAGGGTCTGCTTGATCTGGTCCAGACCGGCACGCAGCTTGTCCGGATTGACGCGCGCTGTGCCCAGCACGGTCCCGCCCTTGGCGAGCAGCCGGTCGTTGCGGTCGTCGTTGCGCAACTGGATGCGACGGTTCTCCAGCAGACCGCGCCAACCGTCCAGGAAGCCCACCACCGACGAGCCGTACCGGACGTCACAGGTCCGGACCACCGCCCGGATCACCGCATTCAGGCCAGGACAGTCGCCACCTCCGGTCAGCACTCCGATACGCATGCGACCCATCCTCCCCTGTCAGAGCGCAGTTGGCAGCGAACCCCGCGCGGCCTCGTAGGCCGCACCGACCCGATACAGCCGGTCATCGGCCAGTGCGGGCGCCATGATCTGCAGCCCGACCGGCAGGTTGTCGTCGGCGGACAGCCCCGACGGCACGGACATCCCGCAGTGCCCGGCCAGGTTCAGCGGCAGCGTGCACAGGTCGAACAGATACATCGCCAGCGGGTCGTCGACCTTCTCGCCGAGCCGGAACGCCGTTGACGGCGTCGTCGGCGTGACCAGCACGTCGACCTTCTGGTAGGCCTCGTCGAGATCGCGGGCGATCAGCGTGCGCACCTTCTGTGCCTGGTTGTAATAGGCGTCGTAATAGCCGGCCGACAGCGCGTAGGTGCCGATCATGATGCGGCGCTTGACCTCGGGGCCGAAGCCCGCGGCGCGGGTGATCGCCATGACCTCCTCGGCGCTGTGCGTGCCGTCGTCGCCGGCGCGCAGCCCGTAACGCATGCCGTCGAACTTCGCCAGGTTCGACGACACCTCCGACGGCAGGATCAGGTAGTAGGCGGGCAACGAGTAGTCGAAGTGCGGGCAATCGACCTCGCTGACCTCGGCGCCGAGCGCGGTGAGCTGCTCGACGGCCGCGTTGAACGACGCCAGCACACCCGGCTGGTAGCCCTCGCCGCTGCGCAGTTGCTTGACCACCCCGATCCGCACACCCTTGAGGTCACCGGCGGCGCCGGCGCGGGCCGCAGCGACGACGTCGGGCACGGGTGCGTCGACCGAGGTCGAATCGCGCGGATCGTGTCCGGCGATGACCTGGTGTAGCAGCGCGGTGTCGAGCACGGTGCGCGCGCACGGACCGCCCTGGTCCAGCGACGACGCGCACGCGACCAATCCGTAGCGCGACACCGTTCCGTACGTCGGTTTCACCCCGACGGTCGCGGTGAGCGCGGCCGGCTGGCGGATGGAGCCACCGGTGTCGGTGCCGATGGCCAGCGGCGCCTGGAACGCCGCCAGCGCGGCGGCACTGCCACCGCCCGAACCGCCCGGCACCCGCTCGACGTCCCACGGGTTGCGCGTCGGGCCGTAGGCCGAGTTCTCCGTCGAGCTGCCCATCGCGAACTCGTCCATGTTGGTCTTGCCCAGGATCGGGATGCCCGCGGCGCGCAGCTTCGCGGTGACGGTCGCGTCGTACGGCGACGTCCACCCCTCCAGGATCTTCGAGCCGCACGTGGTCGGCATGTCGGTGGTGGTGAACACGTCCTTCAGCGCGAGCGGGACCCCGGCGAGCGGTGAGGCCGGACGCTCCCCCGCCGCGACGGCCTTGTCGACCGCCGCCGCGGCGGCCAGCGCCTCATCGGCGCCGACGTGCAGGAACGCGTGATAGTCACCGTCGGTCGCGGCGATCTGGTCGAGGAACGCCTGCGTCACCTCGGTGGAAGACACCTCTTTGGCCGCGATCTTGGTCGCGAGGGTGTCGGCGTCGAGTCTGATCAGCTCGCTCATTCGGCTTCTCCCAGAATCCTCGGCACCGCGAAACGGCCGTCTTCGGCCTGGGGTGCGGCGGCCAACGCCTCGTCCTGGGTCAGGCTCGGCAGCTGCTCGTCGGGGCGGAACACGTTGACGTCCGTCAACGGGTTGTCGGTGGCCTCGACGCCGGTGACGTCGACCGCCTGGATCTTGCCGACGTGGTTGAGGATGGCGTCGAGCTGACCGGCGAAGCTGTCCAGCTCGCTGTCGGTCAGGGCCAGGCGCGCGAGGCGCGCGAGGTGCGCAACCTCGTCTCGGGAGATCTGTGACACGACCACGAAGCCTAGTCCAGCCGCTCATGCGTCCCTCCCGGCGGAACTGCTTCGGCGGCCCGCCGCCCTGCCCTCGGGGCGGCCCGCCGCCCAAGTCGCCCGGGGCCGCCACTCCGTGACAAGGTGTTGGCCGTGCCTTCGTATCTACTCCGAGTCCAACTCGAGGACCGCCCGGGCAGCCTCGGCTCCCTGGCCGTGGCCCTGGGTTCGGTAGGCGCCGACATCCTGTCCCTCGACGTGGTGGAACGTTCCGTGGGCTACGCGATCGACGACCTCGTGGTCGAGCTGCCGCCCGGGGCGATGCCCGACATGCTGATCACCGCCGCCGAGGCGCTCAAAGGGGTCTACGTCGACAGCATCCGCCCGCACACCGGGCTGCTGGAGGCCCACCGCGAGCTGGAGTTGATCGACCACGTCGCCGCTGCCGACGGAAAGCTCAAGCGCCTGCAGGTGCTCGTCGACGAGGCCCCCAAGGTGTTGCGGGTCGGGTGGTCCACGGTGGTGGAACTGACCGATTCGGGCCCGCGGCGGGTGGTGGGCAGCTCCGGCGCACCGGAGACCCAGGCCACCGTGACGCCGTGGCTGCCGCTGGCACGCGCCGAGGCGCTCGACGCGACCGCCGACTGGGTGCCGCAGGTATGGCGCGATATGGACACCACGCTGGCCGCGGCGCCGCTCGACGGCCCGACGACCGCGGTGGTGCTGGGACGACCCGGCGGACCCGCGTTTCGGCCCAGCGAGGTGGCCCGCCTCGGCTATCTGGCCGGGATCGTCGCGACGATCATCGGTTAATCCTCCGGCACGACCGGACCGTCGTCGAGGAGCCTGCGGAACCCGTCCTCGTCGAGCACCGGCACCCCGAGTTCGATGGCCTTGTCGTATTTCGATCCCGGAGCGTCCCCGGCCACCACGTAGGCGGTCTTCTTCGACACCGAACTCGCCGCCTTGCCGCCCCTGGCGATGATGGCCTCCTTGGCCTGATCCCTGCTGAACCCCGTCAGCGATCCGGTCACCACGATCGACAGGCCCTCCAGCGTGCGCTCGATGCTGGTGTCGCGTTCGTCGACCATCCGCACCCCGGCCTCGCGCCACTTGTCGACGATGGCGCGATGCCAGTCGACGGTGAACCAGTCGATCACCGCGGCCGCGATCGTCGGGCCGACACCCTCGGTGTTGGCGAGCTGTTCCTCCGATGCCGCCTCGATCGCGTCCAGGCTGCCGAACTCGGTGGCCAGCGCCCGCGCCGCGGTCGGCCCGACATGGCGGATCGACAGCGCGACCAGCACCCGCCACAGCGGTTGCGCCTTGGCCTTGCCGAGGTTGGCCAGCAACCGTTTGCCGTTGGCCGACAGCTCGCCCTTCTGCGTGGTGAACAGATCGGTGCGGAGCAGATCCTCGGCGGTGAGGGTGAACAGGTCCCCCTCGTCGGCGATCACACCGGCCTGCAGCAGCGCGGTGGCCGCTTCGTAGCCGAGGCCCTCGATGTCGAACGCGCCGCGGCCCGCGACGTGAAACACCCGCTCCCGCAACTGCGCTGGGCAACTCCGCGAGTTCGGGCAGCGGATGTCGGCGTCGCCCTCCTTGGCCGGGGCCAGCTCGGTGCCGCATTCCGGGCAGTGGGTCGGGAACACGAACTCGCGCTCGGTGCCGTCGCGCAGATCCACGACCGGGCCGAGTACCTCGGGAATCACGTCGCCGGCCTTGCGGATCACCACGGTGTCGCCGATCAGCACGCCCTTGCGTTTGACCTCCGAGCCGTTGTGCAACGTGGCCAGCCCCACGGTGGAACCGGCGACCTTCACCGGCTCCATGTAGGCGAACGGGGTCACCCGGCCGGTGCGCCCGACGTTGACGCGGATGTCGAGCAGCTTGGTCTGGGCCTCCTCCGGCGGATACTTGTACGCGACCGCCCAGCGCGGCGCCCGCGAGGTGGCGCCGAGGCGGCGCTGCAACGACACATCGTCGACTTTGACGACCAGACCGTCGATTTCGTGTTCGACGTCGTGGCGGTGCTCACCCCAGTACGCGATGCGTTCGGTGACCGCGTCGAGGCCTTTGACCTGCGCGGTGTGGTCGGACACCGGCAGGCCCCACGCCTTGAGCGCGCGGTAGGCGTCGTGCAGCGTCTTGAACGGGAACCCTCCGGGTGCCTCGATGTGGCCCAGCCCGTGGCAGATCATCCGCAGCCGGCGGCGCGCGGTGACCGCGGGGTTCTTCTGGCGCAGCGACCCGGCCGCGCTGTTGCGGGGGTTCGCGAACGGCGCCTTGCCCTCGGCCACCAGCCCGGCGTTGAGGTCCTCGAAGTCGGCGACCCGGAAGAACACCTCACCGCGCACCTCGAGCACCGTCGGCACCGGGAACTCGTCTGTGCCGGTGAGCCTTTCGGGGATGTCCTCGATCGTGCGCGCGTTCAGCGTGACGTCTTCGCCGGTGCGCCCGTCGCCACGGGTCGCCGCGCGCTCCAGCCGCCCGTCCCGGTACACCAGCGCCAGCGCGACCCCGTCGATCTTCAGCTCGCACAGGTACTGCGCGTCCTGACCGATCTCGCTGCTGATCCGCGCCGCCCACGCCGCCAGCTCCTCGGGATCGAACACGTTGTCCAGGCTGAGCATGCGCTCGAGATGCTCGGCGGGGGTGAAGTCGGTCGCGAAGCCGGCGCCGCCGACCAGTTGGGTCGGCGAATCGGGCGTGCGCAGCTCCGGATACTCGTCCTCGAGTGCCTGCAGCGCGCGCAGCATCTCGTCGAACTCGGCGTCGGTGATGGTCGGGGAATCACGGACGTAGTAGCGGAACTGGTGTTCGCGAACCTCGTCGGCAAGCTCCTGCCACCGACGGCGGATGTCGGCGTCGAGAGCATCGTCGGCCTGCTCGGCCAGCACCGACTCGGGATCCGGGGTCGCCTCGGGACTCACCCTGGAAGGCTATCGAAGGGCACCGACAGCGTCGGCCGCGGTTCGCCGGACCCGGTCGGGACGGCTGCGTAGGCTGCTGTCCATGCCGCATCCGATCATGTTTCGCGACGACGACATGGGGCTGGCAGAAGTGCGGAAGATCGCCCTGGGATTCCCGACGGCGTTCGAGAAGATCTCGTGGGGCAGACCGTGCTTCTGCGCGCCGAAGATGTTCGCGATCTTCGGGGGCAGCGTCAAGGGTGAGGGCAAGGGCGAGTACACCCAGTACCCGCACTCGGTCCTGGTGAAGGTCGACGAGAGCGACCGCAGGGCCCTTGAGCAGGATCGCCGGTTCTTCTTCCCGGCCTACCTCGGCCCGTTCGGCTGGCTGGGCCTCGACCTGACCGCGGCGAAGGTGGACTGGACGGAGGTCACCGAACTTCTCGACGCGTCCTTCCGCATGGTGGCAGCCAAGAAACTGATCAAGCAACTCGACCAACGTTGACCCCGCCCCCCCGCCCCGTGATTCGATCGGAGACACCATGAGCTTCTCTAGCCCCTTCCCCGAAGTCGACATCCCCACCGCCAGCGTCTACGACTACCTGTTCGCCGGCCTGTCCGACTCGGACGATCCCCACCTGGACCGGGTGGCGCTGGTCGACGCGAAGTCGGGTCGCGAGACGACCTATCGGGAGATGGTCGCCCGCATCGACGCGTTCGCCGGGGCGCTGGCCGCCCGCGGCGTCGGTGTCGGCGACGTCGTCGGATTGCTGGCGCCGAACAGTTCGGCGTTCGCGGTGGCCTTCCACGGGATCCTGCGCGCCGGCGCGACGGCCACCACCATCAACGCGCTGTTCACCGCCAAGGACATCGCCAAACAGCTCACCGATTCCAAGGCCAAGACGCTCATCACGGTGTCGCCGTTGCTGGCGCAGGCCAAGGAGGCCGCCGTGCTGGCGGGTCTGTCCGACGAGGATCTGATCGTGCTCGACGGGCCAGGCCGCGACGGTTCCGGCGGCGGCGCCGGCCATCCCAACGCCGCCGACATCCATGCGTCGGGAACGGCTGCGCCACAAGTGCATTTCGCCCCGTCGTCGCATCTGGCGGCGCTGCCGTACAGCTCCGGGACGACCGGCAACCCGAAGGGTGTGATGCTCACCCACCGCAACCTCGTCGCCAACGTCGCGCAGATCCGGCCGCTGCACGGCATGGTCGCCGACGATGTGGTGCTCGCCGTGCTGCCGTTCTTCCACATCTACGGGATGACGGTGCTGCTCAACGCCGCGGTGCACGCGCGGGCGAAGCTGGTGATCATGCCGAGTTTCGATCTCGGCGAGTTCCTCGGCAACATCGCCGAACACAAGTGCACGATCGCGTTCATCGCCCCGCCGGTCGCAGTGGCACTGGCGAAGCACCCGCTGGTCGACGACCACGATCTGTCCTCGCTGAAGGTCGTGATGTCCGGAGCGGCGCCGCTGGACGCCGACCTCGGGCACGCCGTCGCGAAACGCCTGGACTGCAAGGTGGTTCAGGGATACGGCATGAGTGAGCTCAGCCCGGTCAGCCACATCACCCCGTTCGACGGCGGCCGGGTCAACATGCACGAGGACGCTCCGCTGAGTTCGGTCGGCTGGACGGTCTCCAACGCCGCGTCCAAGCTCGTCGACCCGGAAACCCGCCGCGAGATCCAGGTCCCGGACGAGGGGGTCAGCGACACCGGCGAGTTGTGGTTCAAGGGACCGAACGTGATGGCCGGATACCTGAACAACGAGGCCGCGACGAAGGAGACGATCGACGAGGACGGCTGGTTGCACACCGGTGACCTGGCGCGGGTCGATGCCCGCGGGCTGGTCTACATCGTCGACCGGCTCAAGGAACTGATCAAGTACAAGGGCTATCAGGTGCCGCCCGCCGAACTGGAGGCCGTGCTGCTGTCGCATCCCGACATCGCCGATGCCGCCGTGGTGGGCGCGCCAGACGCCGACGGTGAAGAGGTGCCGAAGGCCTTCGTGGTGACGCAGGCCGGCGCGCAGCTGACCGAGTCCGAGGTGATGGAGTTCGTGGCCGGACACGTCGCCCCGTACAAGAAGGTCCGCCAGGTGGCGTTCATCGACGCGATCCCGAAGTCGGCCTCCGGCAAGATTCTTCGCAAGGATCTGCGGACCCCCTAGCGGCGCGCGAGCTGATCCCTGCCGCGGCTCTTGGCTTCGTACAGCGCCTTGTCGGCGCGCACCACCGTCTCGGTGAGGGTGTCTCCTGGTCTGTGGCCGGTGTACCCGATCGAACAGGTCTGCCCGAACGGCACGCAGGCCCGGATCCGGTTGAGCATCGTCTGTGCCCGCTGCGGGTCGGTGCCCGGCAACGCCAGGATGAATTCCTCACCGCCCCACCGGGCGAAGATGTCCTGCTGGCGAATCGACGCGCCCGCGGCCCCGGCGAACTGCTGCAGCAGCAGATCCCCGGCGGTGTGGCCCCGGGTGTCGTTGTAACCCTTGAAGTTGTCGAGGTCGATCACCGCGACCGTCAGCGGTGAGGCCTCGGAGACGCTCGCCAGCAGCGGGGTCACCTGGGCGTCCCAGGCGCTGCGGTTGAGCACCCCGGTCAGCGGGTCGGTCGACGCCGAGTGTTTCAGCGCCGCATGCGCGGCCACCGCCTCCGACACGTCGCGCACCTCGAGCTGGACGCTGCGCTCCCCCGAGTGCTTGACCACCGTCGCGTTGAACTCGACCAGAAGCTCGGTGCCGTCATGCCTGCGTAGTACGCCGCGCTGCGAGCGCACGATGCCGGTGGTGGACAGCGTCTCGTCGAGGAGGGCCTGCGTCACGGAGCGGATGCGCTCGGGCACGAAATCCATCGCCGAGACCAGCGCGACGTCCTCGGCCGACGCCACCCCGAGCAGCGCGACCCCGGCGGGGTTGACGTAGGCGATCCTGCCCTCGGTGTCGACGACGACGACCGGATCCTGGGACTGCTCGACCAGCGCGCGCCACCGTTCCTCGGCCGCGGCGTGCGCAGCGCGGGCGGCGGCGAGCTCGGTCACATCGGTCGACACGCCGCCGACACCGCTGACCTCACCGGCCTCGTCGGTGAGCGGGAACTTCGTGGAGCGATAGATGTGCACCGAGCCGTCCGGGTGGACCACCTCTTCGCTGAACACCTGCCGTTCGCGGGTGGTCATGATCTGCCGGTCGTTGCGTCGGTAGTGCTCGGCGATGTCCTTTTCGAAGAAGTCGAAATCGGTGCCGCCGATCAGCGAGCGGCCCGCGTTGGTGACGTCCTGCAGCGCACGGTTGGCCATCACGAAGCGGCCGTCGACATCCTTGGCGAAGACCAGCACATCGGGGTGGTCGAGCACGCCGCTGAGCATGCGCTGCTGTTGACGGGCCAGTTCGGAGTCGGGTTCGTTTGCGCGGCTTCGCAACTCCAGCAGAGCCAGCACCTGCCGGGCCAGGGTGCGAAGGTACCGGCGCTGCGCGTCGGTCAGGGCCCGCGGGCGGCGATCCAGCACACAGACCGCCCCGATCCGGTGCCCGTCGGCGGTGACGATCGGCATGGCCGCGCCGAACCGCAGATGCGGTGCACCGGTGACCATCGGATGGCCGGCGAACCGGGCGTCGGCGTGGGTGTCGGCGATCTCGACCAGCGCACCGTCCTCGACGGCGATGCCGCAGAACGACATCTCCCGCGCGACGTCGGACAGGCCCACCCCGTGACCGGATTTGATCCACACCCGGTCGGCGTCGACGAACCCGATCAACGCCATCGGGGCGTCGCACACCGCCGCCGCGAGCTCGGTCAGACCGTCGAAGGACTCTTCCGGCTCGGTGTCGAGGATCTCGAGCGAGCCGAGCACCCGAAGGCGCGCGGTCTCGTCGTGGCCGGGCGATGACCCTCGATTCGAGAGCTTCCCCGACACTGCATCAACCCCGTGACTCTTGCGTACTCGCACCCCCGCGCCGGCACCGCCGGCATCCTTCGCGACTGACACTAGCCCACGTTCAGGACCGCCTCAGCGCTAAAACTTCAAACGCCGTCCGGATCCTCGGCCAGACCGTCGGCGGCGCGCTGCGCCAGTTCGACCGCTCTGCGGGCCCATTCGCCGGTTGCTGCGGCCAGCCCACACGCGGGGCTGACCCCGATCCGCTCCCGCAGCACGGTCCTGGCGAACCCCAGGCGGTCGGTGACGCCGGCGACCGCCGCGGCGATCTGTTCGGCCGACGTGCGCGCTGCGGGCGCGGAGGTGGGGACCGCGCCGATCACCACGGTCCGGCCCGAGTCGACGAACTCGCCGATCCCGTCCAGGTCGGCGGCGGACAGCGTGTTCAGATCCACCGAAACGGCGCTGATCACGCTGCGCTGCAAGAGTTTCCATGGAAGATCCGGGGCGCAGCTGTGCACGGCGACGTCACCGCCGACCGTCGCTGCGCACTCGTCGAGCAGCACCGTGACCAGCGACTCGTCGACCGGGTGGACCGGGTTCAGGCTGCTCACCCCGGTCAGCCTGCCGGCCAGCGCGGCGGGCAGCGTCGGCTCGTCGAACTGGACCACCACCGGGCTCTCCAGCCGGCGCGCCAGATTTCTGCGGTGCTCGGCCACCCCTTCGGCCAGCGACGCGCTCAGATCGCGGACCGCTCCGGCGTCGGTGATGGCCCGGTGCCCACCGCCCAGCTCCAGGTGCGCGGCCAAGGTGATCGGTCCGGGCGCCTGCAGCTTCAGCGCCCGTTCGCTGCCGCGCAAGCCGGCCTTCTCCCACGCCTCCTCCAGCGCGTCGAGATCCTCGTCGAGGAAACTGACGGCCCGCCGGGTGGCCGAGGTCCGCCCAGAGGCGACGCGGTATCCGCGCGGCACCGTGTCCATCGTGATGTCGACCAGCAGCGCGGCGGCGCGGCCGATCAGGTCGGCGCCGACACCGCGGGCGGGCAACTCGACCAGATGCGGCAGATGGTGCAACTCACCGACGACGATCTCGGCGGCCTCCCTGGCAGCGGTGCCGGGCCAGGATCCGATGCCGGTCGCCGTCGCGAAAACACTCACTCGCCCGACGATATGCGACGGGTTAGGGTTCGGGTATGACGGGCCGCGCGTGCGCCTCGCTGATGTGCGCCACCGCGATACTGGCCGCCGGGTGCGCGCAGAGCGTTTCCGGCGTCGCGGTCCGTGCGGTACCGGCGATCGACGAGGACTCCCGCTCACCGGTCGACGTCGACTCGGTGTTGCTCGACCGCGCGCAGATGCAGGCCGTCACCGGAGCCGGTGCGGACCTGACGATGATCCCGGGAACCGACACCAAAGCTCCGGTGGATATCGAGTTCCTGATGGAAACCGTTGTACCGCAATGCCAGTGGGTTTACGCCGAGACCCGGCTGTTCGGCGACGAGATCGAGGAGTTCCACAAGAACACCTATCAGCACCCGCCCCGCGGGGGCCTGATCTCGCAGGCGGCCGCCGGATACCGCGACGCTGCCGCCGCGCAGCGGGCCTTCGATTCGGTGGTCGAGCAGATCGCGCGGTGCGGTGACACCGGCGCCGGTGCGGCGATGGTCGGTGAGGTGTCGGCGACCCCGGAGTCGATCCAGACCAGGCCCGGCGCCTGCGGCCGCGACTACCGGGTGAAGTCCGCGGTGCTCGTCGAGGTCACGTTCTGCGCGTTCCCCGATTCGGTGCCCGACATCGTGATGACCAACATCATGGCCAACATCTCGGGCTGAGTCAGCGTGCGGCGCGGATCGTCGCGCTGGCCAGCACCTCGTCGCCGTCGGGGTCGGGACGGTAGAGCACCAGTGTCTGGCCGGGCGCCACCCCGCGCAGCGGGCTGCGCAGCGTCACGTGCAGGGTCTCGCCGCGCAGTTCGGCGACCGCGTCGGCGATGCCGCCGTGGGCACGGACCTGGACCACGCCCTCGACCGGTCCGTGCGGCGCGACACCGGCGGTGAACACCGGCGCATCGCCCTCCAGGGTGCCGACCTCGAGATCGTCGACGGTGCCGACCTGGACGGTGCCGGTCTGCGCGTCGATCCCGGTCACATAGCGCGGGCGCCCGTCAGGACCGGGACCGGGGATGCCCAGGCCCTTGCGCTGCCCGATCGTGAAGCCGTGCACGCCGTCGTGTTCGGCGAGCACCGTGCCCGCCGAGTCCACCACGCTGCCGCGGCGCACCCCGATCCGGGCGCCGAGAAAGGCCTGGGTGTCGCCGGACGGGATGAAGCAGATGTCGTGACTGTCGGCCTTGTCGGCCACCGCCAGGCCGCGGCGCGCGGCCTCCTCACGGATCTGGGACTTCGGGGTGTCGCCGATCGGGAACAGGGCGTGGCGCAACTGTTCGGCGGTCAGCACCGCGAGCACGTAGGACTGGTCCTTGTCGTGGTCGACGGCGCGGCGCAGCCTGCCGTTCTCCAGGCGGGCGTAGTGACCGGTGGCCAGCGCGTCGAAGCCGAGCGCGAGCGCACGAGATGCCAACGCGGAGAACTTGATGCGCTCGTTGCAGCGCACACACGGGTTGGGCGTCTCGCCGCGTGCGTAGGCCTCGACGAAGTCGTCGATCACGTCCTCTTTGAAACGGTCGGCGAAATCCCAGACGTAGAACGGGATTCCGAGCACGTCGGCGACCCGGCGGGCATCTCCGGCGTCCTCCTTGGAGCAGCAGCCGCGAGACCCCGTGCGCAGCGTCCCCGGCGCCGAGGACAGCGCCAGATGCACGCCGACGACGTCGTGTCCGGCGTCGACCATCCTGGCGGCGGCCACCGAGGAGTCCACGCCACCGCTCATCGCGACCAGTACCCGCATCGTCAGTGCCGTCCCGAACTGGCCAGTGCCGCCTGCCGGGCCCGTTCCACCGCCGCGGGCAGCACGTCGAGCGCCGCGTCGATGTCGGCGTCGGTGCTGGTGTGGCCCAGCGACAGCCGCAGCGAGCCCCGCGCGTTCGCCGGGTCGGCGCCCATCGCGGTCAGCACGTGCGAGGGCTGCGCCACCCCCGCGGTACACGCTGACCCGGTGGAGCACTCGATTCCCTTGGCATCCAACAACATCAGCAGGGAATCGCCCTCACACCCGCGAAAGGTGAAGTGTGCGTTGCCGGGAAGCCGGCCCGCGCCGGGCGCCCCGTTGACGTCGACATCGTCGATCCTGTCGAGGACACCGTCGACCAGCCGGTCGCGCAGGTCCCGCACCCGGGTGGTCACCGCATCCATGGTCTCGACGGCGGCGCGCGCGGCGGCGGTCATCCCGACGACCCCGGCGACGTCCTGCGTACCGGAACGCACGTCGCGCTCCTGGCCGCCGCCGTGCAACAGCGGGACACAGGCCGCGTCACGGCGGAGCAGCAGCGCGCCGACACCGGTGGGCCCGCCGAACTTGTGCGCCGTGACGCTCATCGCCGCCAGCCCGCTGGCGGTGAAGTCGATCGGCAGCTGACCGATGGCCTGCACCGCGTCGCTGTGCATGGGGATTCCGAATTCGGCTGCGACAGCGACGAGTTCGGCGATCGGCTGAATCGTTCCGACCTCGTTGTTGGCCCACATCACCGAGACCAGCGCGACGTCGTCGGCCGAGGTGAGCGCGGCGCGCAGATCCGCGGGGCGCACGGTGCCGTGCCGATCGACCGGCAGCCAGGTCACTTCGGCGTCCTCGTGCTCGACCAGCCATTCCACCGCATCGAGGACGGCGTGGTGCTCGATGGGCGTGGTGATGATCCGGCGCCGAGTCGGCGCGGCATCGTGGCGGGCCCAGTACATGCCCTTGACGGCGAGGTTGTCGCTCTCGGTGCCGCCCGCGGTGAAGATCACCTCGGACGGTCGGGCGCCGAGCAGCTGCGCGAGTTCTTCGCGCGACTCCTCCAGGCGCCTCCGGGCGGCCCGGCCGGAGCCGTGCAGTGAGGCCGCGTTGCCGACGGTGGCCAGCACGGCCGTCATCGCCTCGATGGCGGCAGGGCGCATCGGGGTGGTGGCGGCGTGGTCGAGGTAGACCGGCCTGGCAGAGGGCCCGGACACAGACATAACCGTTCCAGGATAGCCGCCGCCGGCCCGGTGCCCCGTATCGCGCTCAGGCGGACAGCGCCGAGGCCGCGTCACAGCCGGCCGGCCTGGCCTGCCGCCGCGGCGCCGGGTGGCCGAGCACCGCGGCTTCACACCGGGCGGCCAGGTCCCTGCGGTCGCGGCCCGGCAGCTGCAGCGACTCGACCTGCAGGTCGCACACCGTGCGGCGGGCGGTGATCACCCGCGCGATCGACGCCGGCAGGCTGTCGTCACCGACGAACGCCGGCACCGTGGACGGGCGGCCGTCGCGGTGGCGGTAACTGAGCCGCACCGGCTGCACCGGCCGGCCCGCGTCGACGGCAGCCTGGAACATCGCCGGACGAAAGCGACCGTGGCTCAGCCCGCACCAGGTGGTGGCCTCGGGGAACGCGACCACGGTGTGGCCGGCGGCCAGGCGGGCGCTGACGGCCGCTACCACGTCGGGGAGTCGACGCAGCCGGTCGCGGTCGATCGGGATGATCCTCATCATCCGCACCACCGGGCCGAGTGCGGGCAGCCGCAGCAGGTCGGCCCGCGCGACGAACGACCCCGGCAGCACCGCGCCGAGCGCGAAGACGTCCAGCCAGGACACATGCCCACTGACGACCAGCACCCCCGGAAGGTTGCGGATCGGCCCGCCCGAGACCCGCATCCGCACGCCGAGGCTGCGCAGCATCAACCGGCAATAGCCGCGCTGCAGCCGTACCCGTCCGGGCAACGGCAACGCGAGCAGCCATACCCCACCCAGCAGCGTCATCGCCGCGGTGACGCGCAGCGCGGTCCGCAGCGCGACCACCCACCGGTGGCCCGGTTCGTCGGCGCCGGAGCGCACACAGCCCGGGCCGCACGGTGCGGCCTGCACCCACGCGTGCCGGGCGGCGAGGGTCACGACCGGGCCTCGACCGCAGCAGCGGCGCCTGCCGACCGCAGCCTGCGCAGGTACCGGACGTCGGCGCGGCGTTTGTCGAGCAGCGCCGGGAAGTCGCCGACCCCGAACTGCGGATCGTGGGCGGGTTCGCCGCACACCTGCGCCCCCAGCCTCAGATAGCCACGCAGAAGCGGCGGCAGCGTCACCCGTGCCGGGGCAGCGATGTCGTCGAGCCGACGACCGTCGACCACCACCGGGCGATACGGGTGCACGGTGTACTCGGGCGGCGCGGCATGCCGGCGCAACACGGCGTCGCGGACACCGCGCAGCCGGCTGCCGGCCGGGGTCTGGCCGGTGGGATCGGCGACGGGAACCGAGACACAGCCTGCGACATGGTCGTAGCCGCTGCGGTCCAGATAGGCCAGGATGCCGGCCCACATCAGCAGCACGACCGCGCCGTGCCGATGCCCGTCACGTACCACCGCGCGGCCCATCTCGACCAGCGACGGCCGCAGCGGGTCCAGCGCCGAGACGTCGAATTCCGTTGCGGTGTAGAGGCCACCGGCGGCGATCGCGGCCGGTGGGGGCAGCATGCGGTAGCAGCCGACGAACTCTCCGGTGCCGTCGTCGCGAACCAGAAGGTGGTCGCAGTAGTCGTCGAAGCGGTCGGCGTCGCGCCCGTCGGGACCAGCGTCGCGCAGGGTGAATCCCGGCTCGGCGCTGAACACGTCGTGGCGCAGCCGCTGGGCGGCCTCGATGGAGCCCGGGTCGGTGCACAGCAGCAGGCTGTAGCGCGGCGCCGGGCCGGAGGGCAGGAACGTCTCGCCGGGGATGAGTACGGATGCGGTGCTCATGGCCGTCACGGTGGTGCAGCCGTCCGGCGGCCCGGCAAGCGGCGCGTGACGTGTTCGTGAGCGTCAGATGACGGTTCGGGACGCGAGCCGGTTCGACCCGGCACGCACGAGGCCCCCACCTCGATGTGAGATGGGGGCCTCGGTTGCCTTCGCTGCGGACTATCCCTTGCGGGCCTTGACCGCCTCGGTCAGCTGCGGGGTGACCTTGAACAGGTCGCCGACGATGCCGAGATCGGCGATCTCGAAGATCGGCGCCTCTTCGTCCTTGTTGACCGCGATGATCGTCTTCGACGTCTGCATACCGGCCCGGTGCTGGATCGCGCCGGAGATGCCCAGGGCGATGTACAGCTGCGGGGACACGGTCTTGCCGGTCTGACCGACCTGGAACTGGCCCGGGTAGTAGCCGGAGTCGACCGCGGCGCGGGACGCGCCGACGGCGGCGCCCAGCGAATCGGCGAGTTCCTCGACGATGCCGAAGTTCTCGGCGCTGCCGACACCGCGGCCGCCGGCCACGACGACGCTCGCCTCGGTGAGCTCCGGACGATCGCCGGCCACGGCGGGCTCCCGCGACGTGATCTTGGTGGCGTTCTCCGCGGGTGCGGGCACCTCGACGTTGACGACCTCACCGGCGCCGTCCGACGGCGCCGCCTCGATCGCACCGGGACGCACGGTGATCACCGGGGTGTCGCCGACGGCCTCGGCCTCGACGGTGTAGGCACCGCCGAAGATCGAGTGGACGGCCTTTCCGCCGTCCTTGACGTCGACGACGTCGCTGAGGATGCCTGCGCCGATGCGGGCGGCGAGACGTCCCGCAATCTCCTTGCCGTCGGCGCTGGCGGCCAACAGCACGGCCGCGGGCGACGCCGACTCGGCCAGCGAGGCCAGCACGTCCACGTACGGGGTGATCAGGTAGTTCTCTGCGTCGTCGGATTCGGCGACGTAGATCTTGGCGGCGCCGGCCGACTTCAGACCGTCCACCAGGGGTTCGGCGGTGCCGGGCTTGCCCACCACGACGGCGGAGGGCTCACCCAGCGCGCGGGCCGCGGTGATCAGTTCGGCGGTGACCTTCTTCAGCGCACCTTCGGCGTGCTCGGCGAGCACGAGTACTTCAGCCATGGGTTTCGTATGCCTCTATGTCCGTTGATGAATGGAAGTTCTAGATAATCTTCTGACCGACCAGGTACTCGGCGATCTTCGTGCCGCCGTCGCCTTCGTCGGTGACCTTCTCGCCTGCGGTCTTCGGCGGCTTCGGGGTCGAGGACAGCACCTTGGAACCGGCGTTGGCGACGCCGACCTCGTCTGCCTCGACGCCGATCTCGGCCAGCGTCAGGGTGGTCACTTCCTTCTTCTTCGCGGCCATGATGCCCTTGAAGGACGGGAAGCGCGGCTCGTTGATCTTCTCGTTGACGCTGACCACGGCGGGCAGCGACGCCTCGAGGGTGAACACGCCGTCGTCGGTCTCGCGCTCGGCGGTGACCTTGCCGTTCTCCACGGACAGCTTGCGCACATGGGTCAGCTGCGGCAGGCCCAGGTACTCGGCGATGATCGCCGGCACGGCGCCGCCGGTGCCGTCGGTGGCCTCGTTACCGGCGATGACCAGCTCGGTGCCCTCGATGGTGCCCAGCGCGCGGGCCAGCGCCCAGCCCGTCTGCACCATGTCGGAGCCGTGCAGGCCGTCGTCGAGCAGGTGCACGGCCTTGTCGGCGCCCATGGACAGGGCCTTGCGGATGGCCTCGGTGGCGCGCTCGGGACCGGCGGTCAGGACGGTGACGGTGCTGTCGCCGCCTTCCCGTTCCTTGATGAGCAGCGCTTCTTCGACGGCGCGCTCGTTGATCTCGTCGAGTACGGCGTCGGCGGCCTCCCGGTCGAGCGTCCAGTCACCCTCGGACAGCTTGCGCTCGGACCACGTGTCAGGGACCTGTTTGATCAGGACCACGATGTTCGTCATGACTCTGGTTCGTCCTCCTCGATGAGGCCGTTGGCCGGCCTGCAATACCACGATTGATGCAATCAACCCCATGTTACCCACGGGTAACTTCAGGCGCTACGCAGGAACACCATAGCTGGTCGAAGTTTGCGATCTGTCGGCGCGGCGACCACAACGACGATGCGAAGAGTTCGCCTACGGTCGGTTACGGGTTAGCCTGCCTTTCTGATGAGCGCATCTGTGACCGACGGCGACCCGGGACTACCTCTCACCGGCGAACGAACCATCCCCGGCCTCGCCGAGGAGAATTACTGGTTCCGCCGCCACGAGGTGGTGTACCGACGACTGGTCGAGCGCTGCCGCGACCGCGACGTGCTGGAGGCCGGCAGCGGTGAGGGTTACGGCGCCGATCTGATCGCCGACGTGGCACGCACCGTGATCGGCCTGGACTACGACGAGAGCGCGGTCGCGCACGTGCGGGCCCGGTATCCGCGCGTCGATATGCGTCACGGCAACCTGGCCGAGCTCCCGCTACCGGACGGCGCGGTCGACGTCGTGGTCAACTTCCAGGTGATCGAGCATCTGTGGGATCAGGGCCAGTTCGTCACCGAGTGCGCCCGGGTGCTGCGTCCCGGCGGCACGCTGCTGATGTCGACCCCGAACCGCATCACCTTCTCCCCCGGGCGCGACACCCCGGTCAATCCGTTCCACACCCGCGAGCTCAACGCCGCGGAGCTGACCGAGCTGCTGGAGGCCGCGGGGTTCCGGATGGAGGCCATGCTCGGGGTGTACCACGGCCCCGCGCTCGCCGAGCTCGACGCGCGCCACGGCGGTTCGATCATCGACGCGCAGATCGCGCGCGCCCTGGCCGACGCCCCGTGGTCGGCCGAACTGCTCGCCGACGTGGAGTCGGTGACCATCGACCACTTCGACCTGGCCCCCGGGTCCGAGACCCGACCCATCGATGACAGCCTGGATCTGGTCGCGATCGCGGTGCGGCCGTGACCGATTCGACGACGGAGCCCGTCCCCGGGCTTTTCACGCTGGTCCTGCACACCCATCTGCCTTGGCTGGCCCATCACGGCCGCTGGCCGGTCGGTGAGGAGTGGCTCTACCAATCGTGGTCGGCGGCGTACCTGCCGCTGGTGCGGGTGCTGCGCACACTGGCCGCCGAGAACCGCCGACACCTGGTGACCCTCGGCGTCACACCGGTGGTCGCCGCCCAGCTCGACGACCCGTACTGCCTGCAGGGCATGCACCACTGGCTGGCGAACTGGCAGCTGCGGGCCTTGGAGGCGGCGTCCACCCGCACCGCGGAGCCGGGCGCCTCACCCGCGTCCGAACCGGACGCCCTGCGCCGCTTCGGAGCCCGCGAGTACGCCGAGGCCGAACGCGAGCTCGACGAGTTCGACACGCTGTGGCGCCACGGCGGCAGCCCGGTGTTCCGTGAGCTGCTCGACGGCGAGGTCATCGAGCTGCTGGGCGGCCCGCTGGCGCATCCGTTCCAGCCGTTGCTGAACCCTCGACTGCGGGAGTTCGCGTTGCGCGAGGGACTCGCCGACGCCGGGGCGCGGTTCGCCCACTCGCCCACCGGGATCTGGGCACCCGAATGCGCGTACGCCCCCGGCATGGAGTCCGGATATGCCGCCGCGGGTGTCAGCCACTTCATGGTCGACGGGCCGTCCCTGCGCGGCGACACCTCGCTGGGCCGCCCGGTCGGCGACTCCGATGTGGTCGCGTTCGGCCGGGATCTTCAGGTCAGCTACCGCGTATGGTCGCCGAAGTCCGGCTATCCGGGTCACGCGGCGTACCGCGACTTCCACACCTACGACCACGCCACCGGCCTCAAGCCCGCGCGGGTTACCGGTCGCAGCGTGCCCTCGGATGCCAAGGCGCCGTACGACTTCGACCGCGCATCGGCCGCCGTCGACGTCCATGTCGCCGATTTCGTCGAGACGGTGCGCGACCGGTTGACGGCCGAGAGTGCCCGCATCGGGCGTCCCGCGCACGTGGTCGCCGCGTTCGACACCGAGCTGTTCGGCCACTGGTGGTACGAGGGTCCGCTGTGGCTGGAGCGGGTGCTGCGGGCGCTGCCCGCCGCCGGGGTGCGGGTCGGCACGCTCGCGGATGCGATCACCGCGGGCTACGTCGGCGCACCGGTCGAATTGCCGCCCAGCAGTTGGGGTTCCGGCAAGGACTGGCAGGTCTGGTCCGGCGAGAAGGTTGCCGACCTGGTGCAGCTCAACAACGAGGTCGTCGACACCGCATTGAGCACCGTCGACAAGGCGCTCGTCCACCGGTCGTCGCTGGATGCGCCGACGCCAAGGGATTTCGTCGCCGACCAGATCCTGCGCGAGACCCTGTTGACGGTGTCCAGCGACTGGCCGTTCATGGTCAGCAAGGACTCCGCGGCCGATTACGCGCGCTACCGCGCGCACCTGCACGCGCATGCGACGCGGGAGATCTCGGCGGCGCTGGCGGCGGGGCGCCGCGATCAGGCCCAGCGGCTCGCCGAGGGCTGGAACCGCGCCGACGGGCTGTTTGGCGCGCTCGACGCACGGAGGCTGCCCAGCCCATGAAGATGAAGATCCTGCTGGTCTCGTGGGAGTACCCGCCGGTGGTGATCGGCGGCCTCGGACGCCACGTGCACCACCTGGCCACCGAGCTGGTCAATGCCGGCCACGAGGTTGTCGTGCTCAGCCGCCGCCCGACGGGCACCGACCCGCAGAGCCACCCGACGACCGACGAGGTCTGCGAGGGCGTGCGGGTGATCGCGGCCGCCGAGGACCCGCACGAGTTCGCCTTCGGCACCGACATGATGGCCTGGGTGCTGGCGATGGGACACGCGATGATCCGCGCCGGCTTCGCGCTCGGTGACTGGCGTCCCGACATCGTGCACGCCCACGACTGGCTGGTCGCCCACCCGGCGGTGGCGCTGGCCCAGTTCTTCGACGTGCCATTGGTTTCGACGATCCACGCGACGGAGGCCGGCAGGCACTCCGGCTGGGTGTCCGGTCCGGTGAGCCGTCAGGTCCACGCGCTGGAGTCCTGGCTGGTGCGCGACTCGGACTCGTTGATCACCTGCTCGGCGTCGATGAGCGACGAAATCACCACGCTGTTCGGCCCGGAACTGGCGGACATCTCGGTGATCCCGAACGGCATCGACACCGACGGCTGGCCGTTCGCGCCGCGGCGGCCCCACCCCGGGCCCGCCGAGCTGCTGTATTTCGGCCGCCTGGAGTACGAGAAGGGCGTGCACGACGCGATCGCGGCACTGCCCAAGGTGCGCCGCACCCACCCCGGCACCACGCTGACCATCGCCGGCGACGGCACCCAGCTGGATTTCCTCACCGAGCAGGCCCGTAAGCACAAAGTGGTCAAGGCGACCAATTTCGTTGGCCGCGTGGATCATCAGGAGCTGCTGCGTCTCCTCCATCAGGCCGACGTCGCCGTACTGCCGTCGCACTACGAACCGTTCGGCATCGTCGCTCTCGAAGCCGCCGCAGCAGGCACACCACTGGTCACCTCGACGGCCGGTGGGCTCGGCGAAGCGGTGATCGACGGTGTGACGGGGATGTCCTATCCGCCGGGTGACGTCCCCGCGCTGGCCGCCGCGATCCGCGCGGTGCTCGATTCGCCGGAGGCCGCACAGGACCGCGCGGCCGCGGCACGGGCCCGGCTGACCTCTGATTTCGCGTGGCACACCGTGGCCGCAGAGACCGAGCAGGTGTATCTGGCGGCCAAGCGGGCGGTGCGCCGGCCGCAGTCGAGGCGCCCGATCGTGGAGCGCCCTCTGCCGGGCCGATGAGCGCTTGCGCGAAGAGGAAACGACCGCCGATGAGCGCTTGCGCGAAGAGGAAACGACCGCCGATGAGCGCTTGCGCGAAGAGGAAACAGCGGCGAGCGCTTGATCTTCGCGCCGTCGACAGCGGTTACTTCTGAGCGGCCTTCTTACGCTCGATGTCGGCGAGCGCGGCGGCCAGTTCGGCCCGCTCGGCCGCCGAGGTCTCCCAGGACAGCTTGCGGTTCTTGACCACCTTGGCCGGGGCGCCGACGGCGATCGAGAAGTCCGGGATGTCACCGCGCACCACGGCGTGAGAGCCGAGCACGCAGCCGCGCCCGATGGTGGTGTTGCGCAGCACGCTGACCTTGACCCCGACCCAGGTGTCGGGTCCGATACGGACCGGGCCCTTGACGATGCCCTGGTCCTTGATGGGCAGTTCGATGCTGTCCATCTTGTGGTCGAAGTCGCAGATGTAGCACCAGTCGGCCATCAGCACCGAGTCGCCGAGTTCGATGTCCAAATAGGTGTTGATGACGTTGTCGCGGCCGAGCACCACCTTGTCGCCGATGCGCAGTGACCCCTCGTGGCAGCGGATGGTGTTCTTGTCGCCGATGTGCACCCAGCGCCCGATCTCCATCTGCGCCAGCTCCGGGGTCGACTGGATCTCGACATCCTTGCCGAGGAACACCATGCCCCTGGTGATGATGTGCGGGTTGGTCAGCTTGAACTTCAGCAGCCGCCAGTACCGCACCAGGTACCACGGGGTGTAGGCACGGTTGGCGATCACCCATCTCAGCGATGCCGCGGTGAGGAACTTGGCCTGACGTGGATCCCGCAAGCGCGACCCCCGCCAGCGTTTGTGCAGCGGTGCACCCCACATCGTCGTCATGGCCGAAGAGCCTACGCGCCCGGCCGGGACATCCCGGGCCCCGGCTTCCGGCCTCGGCCGGACCCACCGGTTACCCTCACGGGGGCTCGACGTCGACGTGCTGAGAAGGGATCCCGTGCTCCGGCGAATCATCGTGGTGGCTTGGACGGCATTGCTCGCCGTCGTGCTCGCCGGCTGCGGCAACACCGATTCCTGGGTGCTGGCCCGCGCGGCGACCGGCTGGTCGGCGCAGTACCACGACGCCGCCAACAGCAGCTTCTCCCCCGTCGAAGGGGCTGAGGCGCTGCAGCTGGACTGGGGCCGCTCGGTGAAGGGCAGCCTGGCAGCGCAGGTGGCGCTCGGCTCGGGCAACTATCTGGCCGTCAACGGCCAGACCGAGGGCGGCTGCTCGCTGATGGTCTGGGAGGTCGACAACCGCGGCAGGCAGCGCTGGTGCACCCGGCTGGTGCAGGGCGGCGGCATCGCGAGCCCGTTGTTCGACGGCTTCGACAACCTCTACATCGGCCAGCCCGGGCTGTTGCAGTCGTTCCCCCCGACCCAGTGGGTGCGGTGGCGCCGACCGGTCATCGGCCTGCCGTTGACCGCGCGGATGGTGGCGCCGGGCCAGCTCCTGTCCGTGACGCATCTGGGCCAGGTGCTGGTCTTCGACGCGCACCGGGGCACTGTGTCCGGCACCTCCCTCGACCTGGTCGACGGAGTGGATCCGCGGGATTCCGAGCGCGGTCTGGCCGACTGCCGGCTGGCCCGCCCGGAGTGCCCGGTGGCGGCGGCGCCGGCGTTCTCCGAAGCCACCGGCATGATCGTGATGTCGTTGTGGGAACCCGGCGCCGAGAAGCCGGTGTTGGTCGGTCTGCGCTACCAGCAGGGCCAGACCCCTCTGTTGACCCGCGAGTGGACCAGCGACGCAGTCGGTGGTGGCCCGCTGGCCAGCCCCGTGATGTCGGCCGACGGGTCGACGGTGTACGTCAACGGCCGCGACGAACGCCTGTGGGCCATCGACGCCGCCGACGGCAGCGAGAAGTGGTCGGTGCCGCTGGACTATCTGGCCCAGACCCCACCGTCGGTGACACCCGACGGGCTGATCATCGCCGGTGGCGGGCCTGGTTCCCGGCTGACCGCGATCCGCGACACCGCGTCCGGCGGCGAGGAGGTGTGGACCCGCGAGGACACCACCCCGCTGACGACGTCCAGCCTGGCCGGCCTCGGCTACACGGTGATACCGGACGGTGAGGGCGAGTCTGCGGGTCTGGCCCTGCGGATCTTCACCCTCGGTGACGGCAACCCCGTCAATACCTACCGGCTTCCCAACGCCAGCGGCTGGCCGGTGGGCGTCTCGGTCGGGCACGACCGGCGCGTCGTCGTGGCCACCTCCGACGGACAGGTCTACGGGTTCGACCCGGCGTGACCGTTTGATGCCCGGGTAACTAACGACCAATTCACCTGAGGGCAACACGTTCCGGCGCCGTTCCTGCGAGCATGGGGACGCGGGGATCGCCGGAAAAATCGACGAAGAGGGGTCGTTTAAGTGTCAGAATTCCTGGACACCGTCAACAGCTACGTATGGAGCAACGCGCTCGTCTATCTGTGTCTGGCCACCGGAATCTACTTCTCCATCCGCAGCAGACTGGTCCAAGTCAGACAGATCCCCGAGATGATCCGTCTGATGATGCGGGGCGAGAAGTCCCCGTCGGGGGTGTCCAGCTTCCAGGCGCTGACCATGTCGCTGGCCGGACGCGTGGGCACCGGCAACATCGCCGGCGTCGCGACCGCCATCGCGTTCGGCGGTCCGGGGGCGCTGTTCTGGATGTGGATGATGGCGTTCCTCGGCGCCTCCACGTCGTTCGTGGAGTGCACGCTGGGCCAGATCTACAAGACGCGTGACCGACTCACCGGCGAGTACCGCGGCGGACCGGCCTACTACTTCAGCAAGGCGTTCGAGCACACCGCGGCGCGGCCGTTCTTCAAGCTGTACGGCCTGCTGTTCGCCGCCGTGACGATCCTGGCGTGCGGTCTGCTGCTGCCGAGCGTGCAATCGAACTCGATGGCCTCGGCGATGAACTCGGCATGGGGCTTCTCGAAGTGGTGGGTCGCCGTCGGCACCGTGATCGTGCTCGGCTTCGTGATCATCGGCGGAGTGAAGCGCATCGCGGCGTTCGCGTCGATCGTGGTGCCGTTCATGGCCGTCGTCTACATCGTGCTCGCGCTGATCATCGTCGTGGTCAACATCGACGCGCTGCCCGGGGTGATCCAGCTGGTCTTCTCCAGCGCGTTCGGTCTGGACTCCACGTTCGGCGCGATCCTCGGTTCCGCGGTGATGTGGGGCGTCAAGCGAGGCGTCTACTCCAATGAGGCGGGTCAGGGCACCGGACCGCACGCGGCCGCGGCCGCCGAGGTGTCACACCCCGCCAAGCAGGGCCTTGTGCAGGCGTTCGCGGTGTATGTCGACACGCTGTTCATCTGCTCGGCCACCGGCTTCCTGATCCTGTCGACCGGCGCCTACCGGGTGTTCGAGGGTGAGAGCGAGTCGGGGGCGGTGCTGTCGGACGGCGGACTGCTCGCGACCACCGTCGAGGTCGGTCCCGCCTACGCTCAGGCGGGCTTCGACAGCCTCTGGAACGGCGCCGGATCGACGTTCATCGCGGTGTCGCTGGCATTCTTCTGCTTCACCACGATCGTCGCGTACTACTACATGGCCGAGACAAACCTGCGGTTCATGCTCGGACGCTTCGCCACCATCGATGTCCGATTCCTGCCCGGAACGATCGGCGCGACCATGACCATGCTGCTGCAGGCACTGATCCTGGTGTCGGTCGTGATGGGGTGTGTCTCGACCGCGACCGAGGCGTGGGTGCTCGGCGACATCGGTGTCGGGCTGATGGCCTGGCTGAACATCATCGGGATCCTGATCCTGCAGAAACCCGCCTACAAGGCGCTGTGGGACTACGAGAAACAGAAGAAGGCCGGCCTGGACCCGGTGTTCGATCCGGTGGCGCTCGGGATCAAGAACGCGAAGTTCTGGGAGAACTACGACCCGAAGGCCTCCCACGAACTGCAGCCGTCGGCTACGGGGTGACGCGCGGCGGCTCCAGCGCCAGCGTCGACGCGATCGCCTGGCGCGGGACCGTCGCCTGCAGCGCGCCTCCGGCTCCGGGCATGATCTCACCCTGACCGAAGTAGAAGATCACCGCGTCGTCGGTGATGGCGAACTCGGTGTACTTGGCCGGGTCGAGCCCGTCGGACGGTGAGATCGGCGCGTCGACGCCGAGCTGGCGCGAGATCTCCGACTGCACGATCGGGAAGATCTCCGTCAGCGGCTCGGTGCCGGGCTTGAACAGCGTGTCGAATGTGATCGGCGCGCTCTTGGTGACGTCCCAGTTGAAGGATTTGAACCAGGTCTGCGGGTGCGCGCCGCCGACGTTCTCGTACATCTCGAAGACGACGCTGCGGGTGCCGGCGTCGTCGGGGCCGGTGCGGTAGCCGGTGCCGCGGCCGTCGAGCACGTAGGGCAGGTTCCAGGAGCCCGGCATTCCCGAGACGTTGATGAAGCCGTCCCGGGTCTGGGTCAGGTAGTCGGTCAGCGCCTGCTGGTCCGGATAGTCGGCGGGGAAGGTGTAATCCAGCCGATAGGTCGGGTTCTCGACGTGCACGCGACACATGTCGTCGGCGTCGACGGTGCCCCCGAGCTCACCGCACGCCGATACGGTGGCGGCGGCCGTCGGCTGGGCGACGGCCGCCGGGGCGACCATCAGGTTCGCCGAGACGGCGGCAGCCGTCAGGGCAGCAGCGAGAATGCGCATCGTCGACGTCCTCAGGAATCAGGGGCTACGTAGGAAAGTTCGGCGTCGGTGTCGATGCCGTTACCGCCCCAGGGTACGGGATGAATTCAACGTGACGGACGACATAGGAATGCCGTTGCCCGGCTTGCCGCTCCGGCGCCGAGCCGGGTGATGACCATGGTCAGTGCGGTGGCGCCACGCGGCCGCAGCCGGGTGCGCAGCGCGTCGGGGTCGACGTCGACGCCGCGCACGAGGATCTCCAGCGCCCCGACGTCGCGCGCCGAAAGTTCCTGGCGCAGGACGCGTTCGCTGAACGGCACCTGATCGAGCACCTCGAAACCGCGCACCCCGTCGGGCACTGCGTCCCCGGACAGGTAGGCGATGTCGGGATCGAGCTGCCACAGGCCGTGCCTGGCGGCGTAGTGGCGCACCAGCCCGGCGCGCACGACCGCGCCGTCGGGGTCGACGATCCATCGGCCGGCCGGCGCGACCGCGCACTCCTGCGGGTCGGCGTCGGTGAGTTGCTCACCGGTGTCGAGCACGGTCGCGCGCCGGTGCACTCCCCCGCCGGCCAGCCCCGGCGACCACAGGCAGGCCTCCCTGACGCTGCCGCCGGCCGAGGTCACCTCGATCTCGCCGGTGAATCCGAGCTGTGCCAGGACGGCGAAATCGATTCCAGGAGCACATTTCACGGCGTACTCGCGATCACTGAGCGCATCGAGGAGGGCGTCGAGCGGCGGAGCGTAGGAGCGGGGGTCGAACCGGCGCCGCGCACCGGTGCGGCGGGCCGGATCCACGACGACGACGGCGTCTCTTGTGATGGGCCGCAATGCATCCGCCCGCAACAGTGCGACGTCCGGCCCGAGGTTGTACCGGGCCATCGCGACGCGCACCGGGTCGATGTCGCTTCCGAGCACGATCGCCGCATGGTCACGCAGTACCGCCAATTCGCTGCCGATCGAGCAGGTCGCGTCGTGCACTGTGGCACCGGCGAGTCGCCGGGCGCGATGCTCGGCGACGGGGGCGGCGGTGGCCTGCTGCAGCGCCTCGTCGGTGAACAACCACCGCGGGGCGTCGGCGAACTTCGCGGCCGCCTTGCGGCGCAGCCGCACCGTCTCCACGAGCACCGCGGTGCGATTCCCGAAATCCTTTCTCGCCGAGGCGATATCGGACACCAGGGAAGTGTCTGTCAGGGCATACCGCGCGACCTCGGCCAACGCCAGACATCCGGCGTCGCTGCGCAGGTACCGCACATCGTCGAGGCCGAACGCTACGACGGCTTGACCCCCGTGATCATCACGTTGTAGAACCAGCCCTTCGGCACGACCCGGCGCCAGACGTTGGCGTCGACCCAGGACAGGGTGGTCCAGCTGTTGAACGCGAATTTCGCCCAGCCCCAACCCAATCGGCCCGGCGGCACGGCGGCCTCGAACGTGCGGACCGGCCAGCCGAGCATCGCGGCGGTGAATTCCTCGCTGGCGGTGCGCACTTCGACGGCACCGGCATTGGTCGCCATCCGCTCCAGATCGGCGGGGTCGAACGTGTGCAGGTCGACGACGGCCTCCAGCGCCGCGGCGCGCGAGGACTCGTCGAGCTCCTCCTGCGGGCGGCGCCACCCGGCCAGCATCGGCAGCTTCGTCACGTTGGTCGCGATGTGCCAGGTCAGCGTCGACAGCTCGCGGGCGTAGCGGTTGCCGACAGTCGTCGGCTCGCCGGCGAACACGAAGCGCCCGCCCGGCTTGAGCACCCGCACGACCTCGCGCAGCGACAGCTCCACGTCGGGGATGTGGTGCAGCACCGCATGCCCGACCACCAGATCGAACGTGTTGTCCTCGTACGGGATGCCCTCGGCGTCGGCGACCCGGCCGTCGATGTCGAGTCCGAGCGACTGGCCGTTGCGGGTGGCGACCTTGACCATGCCGGGCGACAGATCGGTGACCGACCCGCGCCGGGCGACGCCGGCCTGGATCAGATTGAGCAGGAAGAACCCGGTGCCGCAGCCGAGCTCGAGGGCACGGTCGTAGGGCAGCTCGCGCTGCACGTCCTCGGGGACCGCGGCGTCGAAACGGCCGCGGGCGTAGTCCACGCAGCGCTGGTCGTAGGAGATCGACCACTTCTCGTCGTAGGTCTCGGCCTCCCAGTCGTGATAGAGCACCTGGGCGAGCTTGGTGTCGTGCATCGCGGCTTCGACCTGCTCCTTGGTCGCGCGAGGTTGCGGCGCGGGATCGGTGACATCTGAAGTCGTCATCAGGGCAGCCTAACGCCCGTCCCGTGGCCCGGAGAACGATGCCTTCGCCGCGGCCAGCACGTCGGCCGGATAGTCGGTGAAACGGCTCGCCCAGGTGTGCGCCGCGTCGTAGACGGTGTCGGGGGCCACCATCTCGTCGATCAGGCCGACGTCGTGGGCTTCTCTGGCGTCCACGAACCGCCCGCTGAACACCAGATCCTTGGCCTTGCTGGAGCCGATCGCGTCGGCCAGCCGCGCGGCGCCGTCGCCGGCGGGCGCCAGCCCGGCCAGGATCTCGGTGGCGCCGAACTTCACGTTGTCGCCGCTGACCCGCCAGTCACACGCCAGCGCCAGCGTGAGGCCGGCCCCCAGCGCGTACCCGGTGATCGCCGCGACGGTCGGCTTGGGCAGCGCGGCCACCGCGGCGACGGCCCGCGCGCACACCGCGTCGGCGGCTTCGGCTTCGGCGCGGTTCAGCGTCTGCAGCTCGGGCAGGTCCTCCCCGGCGGAGAAGATCTCGTGGCCGCCGAACACGATGACCGCGGACACGTCGTCGCGTTCGGCCAGCTCGGCGACGGCCTCGGTGATCTCCCGGTACACCTGCCGGGTCAGCGCGTTGCGGGGCGGCCGTGACAGCAGCAGGGTCGCGATGCGGCCGTGCCCGGGTTCGGCGGCTTCCTCAGGAATGATGACGGCGACGAATTCCCTCACGCCAGCGGTGCCCCGTCGGTGTAGCCCTGGGGTGAGCGTCGGTTGCGGGCGGCGTTGTAGCGGTCGCTGTCGAAGAACTCGATCTCCCAGTTGCCGCCCCGCTTCGCCGACAGGGACGGCTCGACCGCGACGATCTTGCGTTCCACGGCGAGCACCTCGGCCACGGTGCGGCCGTTGAGCGCGTCGAGCTGCGTCCATGTGGGCGGCAGCAGGAAACTGCGCCCCTCGGCGAAGTCGTCGAGGGCGGCCTGCGGGGTCACCCACCCGGCTTTGTCGGTCTCGGTGTTGTCACCGTCGGCACGTTGCCCCTTCGGAAGCGCCCCGACGAAGAAGTAGGTGTCGTAGCGGCGGGTGCGCTCCTCCTTCGGGGTCACCCAGTTGGCCCACGGCCGCAACAGATCCGCGCGCAGCACCAGGTTCTCCGAACGCAGGAATTCGCCGAAGGACAAGGACTTGTTCTCCAGCGCGGCCCGCTGCTCGCGGTACACCGAGGCGTCGTCGACCAGCAGGTCCGGATCGTCGGCGGCGCCGGCGAACAGCACACCGGACTCCTCGAACGTCTCCCGCGCCGCCGCACAGACCAGCGCCTCGGCGAGTTCGGGATCCACCCCGAGCCGCTCGGCCCACCACTGCCGGTCGGGTCCGTGCCAGGCCACGTCGGCGTTGCGGTCGCGGTCGTCGACCCCGCCGCCGGGGAACACCATCACGCCGGCGACGAAGTCCATCGCCGAATGCCTGCGCATCAGGAAGATCTTGATGCCCTCGGGGGTGTCGCGCACCAGCATCACCGTCGCCGCGGGCCGCGGCACCAGCGGATCCGGCGCGCTCTCGGTCTTCAGTTCGCTCATTGCCGCCTCCTGTGCGCCGCACGGCTACGGACCCGCCGCGCGAAATAGCGTCCGTCGATCACGTCCAGCGCGATCGACTGCCCGAACGCGGTGGACAGGTTCTCCGCCGTCAGCACGTCGCCGAGCAGACCGGAGGCGACCACCGCACCCTCGGACAGGATCAGGCAGTGCGAGAACCCCGGCGGGATCTCCTCGACGTGATGAGTGACCAGCACCAGGGCCGGCGCGTCGGGGTCGGCGGCCAGATCGCTCATCCGCGCGACGAGTTCCTCGCGCCCGCCGAGGTCGAGTCCGGCCGCCGGCTCGTCGAGCAGCAGCAGTTCCGGGTCGGTCATCAGGGCACGCGCGATCAGCACCCGCTTGCGCTCGCCCTCGCTCAGCGTGCCGTAGGTGCGCTCGGCGAGATGCTCGGCGCCGACGCTCTCCAGCATGTCGACGGCCCGCTCGTAGTCGACGTCGTCGTAGGTCTCCCGCCACCGTCCCAGGACCGAGTAACCGGCGGACACCACGAGATCGCGCACGGTCTCGTCGTCGGGGATGCGCTGGGCCAGCGCGGCACTGCTGAGCCCCACCCGGGACCGCAGCTCGGACATGTCGACCCGGCCCAGCCGCTCGCCGAGCACGTACGCCGTGCCCGACGACGGGTGCTCCATCGCCGCGGCCATGCGCAGCAGCGATGTCTTGCCCGCACCGTTGGGGCCGATCACCACCCACCGCTCGTCGAGCTCGACAGCCCAGGTCACCGGCCCGACCAGGACCCGGCCGTTGCGGCGCAGGGTGACTTCGGCGAAGTCGATCAGTAGGTCAGGATCTGCTGCGTCTACTTCCTCGACAGGCACCCGCTCATCGTAGACAGCCCGTGTCGGCCTCATCCGCCGGTGACACCGATCCCGCCGGCAGCGCGGCCGGCGCGCCCGTGTCACGCTGCGCGGTGTCCACCGGAGCCCAACCGCTCGCGGCCAGCAGCCGCCGCGGCGTCAGGCGCACGAACAGCTGCACCAGCGGTCCGATGCCGAACGCGTAGACCACGGTGCCGACGCCCACCGTGCCGCCGAGCAGCCAGCCCGCGGTCAGCACGGTGACCTCGATCGTGGTGCGAACCAGACGAACCGAGCGTCCGGTGCGGACCACCAGCCCGGTCATCAGACCGTCACGCGGTCCCGGGCCCATCCCGGCGCCGATGTAGAGCACGGTGCTGAACGCGTTGAGCACCACCGCCGAGGTCATCAGCGCGATCCGGATCGGCAGGCTCGCCGGCGCCGGGAGAATCCAGAGTGCGGCGTCGACCGTCACCGCGATGACGATGACGTTGGCGACGGTGCCGATGCCGGGCCGGTTGCGCAGCGGGATCCAGGCGAGCAGGACGGCGACGCCGACCACCGCCGACGCCGCCCCGATACTCATGCCGGTGCGCAGCGCCAGTCCCTGGTGGAACACGTCCCACGGGTCCAGTCCCAGCCCGGCGCGGACCATCATGGCCATCGAGACGCCGTAGCCGCACAGTCCGGTCAGCAGCGCGGCGCCGCGCAGGGTGCCCGCGCCGAGCCTCACGAGTGATCCGGGAAGTGCATCCGGATGGCGTCGAGTTCACTGCGGATCCGGCGGGCATCGGAATCGCGTTCGTCGATGGCACTGCCCATCGACGGTAGGTAGTAGAGATCGGCCAGCCGCCGGCCCAGTCGAGATATCCAGTGCGTCAT
This sequence comes from Mycolicibacterium parafortuitum, assembly GCF_010725485.1. Lineage (NCBI taxonomy): Bacteria > Bacillati > Actinomycetota > Actinomycetes > Mycobacteriales > Mycobacteriaceae > Mycobacterium > Mycolicibacterium parafortuitum. The sequence goes on from NZ_AP022598.1 coordinate 5,382,341, forward strand.
AGTGGCCATGATCCGATCGAAGTGGCTTGCCTATCAATAGCCAGTTGGGCAATACTGGCCGCAATGACTGAGGCACTGGCAACCAGATCGCTCGATGTGGACTTATTGGCCCGCGAGTTGGGGAACTGGCGGACCTCCAGTCGCAGCGGACCCGCCTACCACGGGCTCGCCGACGCGATCCGGCTGCTGATCGTCGACGGCCGGGTGCCCGTCGGGGCGCGACTGCCCAGCGAGCGGGCGCTTGCTGACGCCCTGCGGGTCTCCCGAACCACCGTGACCGCCGCGTACACCCAGCTGCGCGACGATGGTTATCTGCATGCGCGCCGCGGCGCGCGGAGTACCACGGCACTGCCGCTGGCCCCGACCCCGGTCGCCCCGCCGGTCGTCGTGGCCGCGAATCTGGCCGCGGCGACCCTGGCCGCCCCGGCATCGGTGGCCGCCCGCGCGTTCTCCGAGGCCGCCGAGCAGGTGACCCCGTATCTTCACGACATCGGCATCGACCTCACCGGGGTTCCGCCGCTGCGCGTCGCGATCGCCGAGAAGTACTGCGCGCAAGGGCTTCTGACCGATCCGGACGAGATCATGGTGACGACCGGGGCGCTGCACGCGATCGGGCTCATCCTGGCCACCTACACCCAGCCCGACGACCGGGTGCTCGTCGAGCAACCCACCTACCACGGGGCGCTGGCCGCAATGGCCAACCGTGGAGTGCGCCCCGTTCCGGTCGCGATGACGCCGGACGGGTGGGAACTGGACGCCGTCGAGGCCGCGATCCGCCAACTGGCCCCCAAACTGGCCTACCTGATCCCGGACAACCAGAACCCGACCGGGCTGACCATGCCCGTCGCGGACCGCAACCGGCTCGCCCACATCATCGCCGAGACCCGCACCCGCACGATCGTCGACGAGACGATCACCGACATGTGGCTCGATGAGCAGGTGCCCGCCCCGCTGGCGTCGGCCATGACCGCCCGCCGCGATCTGGTGATGACGGTCGGATCGATGTCGAAGTCGTTCTGGGGCGGACTGCGGATCGGCTGGATCAGGGCCGAGCGGGCGACGCTGGCGACGATCGCAGCGATGCGGCCCGCCATCGACATGGGCACTCCGATCCTCGAACAGCTCGCGGCCGCACGGCTTCTGGCCGCTGCGACCGATGTGCTCCCGGACCGGCGGGAGATCCTGAGGTCGCGGCGGGCACTGCTGCTGAGACTGCTCGCCGAACATCTGCCGGACTGGCAGCCGATGCCCGGCAAGGGTGGGATGTCGGTGTGGGTGCGGCTGCCCGCACCGATGAGTTCGGCACTGTCGGCGGCGGCGTCGCGGATGGGGCTGGAGATCCCGCCCGGACCGAGGTTCGGGGTGGACGGCACGCTGGAGCGGTTCATCCGGGTGCCGTTCACGCTGCCCGACGATCAACTCGTCGAGGCGATCGAATTGCTGGCGCGGGCGTGGCGCAGCGTCACGGGGCTGACGGCGCCGGAGCCCGCGACGGTCGTCGTGTAGGTCAGCCGGGGTGTAGATCAGTCGGGGATGTCGACGCGGCGCACCACGCCGTCGAGCGCGTCGGCCGCCTCGATCTCGCCGCGGGTGATCCCGAGCAGGAACAGCACCGTGTCGAGGTAGGGGTGGCTCAGCGACGCGTCGGCGACCTCGCGCAGTGCCGGCTTGGCGTTGAACGCCACCCCGAGCCCGGCCGCCGAGAGCATGTCGATGTCGTTGGCGCCGTCGCCGACCGCGACGGTCTGTTGCAGCGGCACCCCGACCTGGGCGGCGAAATCGCGCAGCGCCTTGGCTTTCGCGGGGCGGTCGATGACGGGCCCGATCACCCTGCCGGTGAGTTTCCCGTCGACGATCTCGAGATGGTTGGCCGCGACGTAGTCCAGCATGAGTTCCTCGGCCAGCGGCTGGATCACCTGCCGGAATCCGCCCGACACCACACCGCAGTAGTAGCCGAGACGTCGCAGCGTGCGGATGGTGGTGCGCGCACCCGGGGTCAGCTCCAGCTTGGCGGCGACTTCGTCGACGACCTCGGCGGGCAGGCCTTCCAGGGTGGCGACGCGCCGGTGCAGGGATTCGGCGAAGTCGAGTTCGCCGCGCATCGCGGCTTCGGTGACCTCGGCGACGGCGGCCTCGGCGCCGGCGTGCGCGGCCAGCATCTCGATGACCTCGCCCTGGATCAGCGTGGAGTCGACGTCGAACACGATGAGCCGTTTGGCGCGCCGGGCGAGGCTGTAGTCCTCGACGGCGATGTCCACGCCCTCCTCGACGGCGACCCGGGCGAGCACGGCCTGCAGTTCGCCGTATACGCCCGAGGGCACCGAGACACGCAGTTCGAGCCCGGTGACCGGATAGTCGGACACACCGCGGATGAAGTCGATGTTCACGCCGAGGGCCGCCGCTTCGCGGGCCACGACGCCGAACGCCTCGGCGGTGATGGGGCGTCCCAGCACGACGATGGTGTGCGTGGACGGGACCCGCATCACCGGCAGTCCGTCGCTGCCCTCGATGGTGACTTCGAGGCCGACACCGTGGATGGCGGCCTCGACCTCGGACCGGAACTGCGGCCCGGAGGCCACCTCCGGTGCCGCCGCGACCAGCACCCCGAGGGTGAGCCGATTGCGGACGACGACCTGTTCGACGTTGAGCAGCTCGACCCGGTGTCGGGACAGCACCTCGAACAGGGCCGAGGTGACGCCGGGCTGATCGCGTCCGGTGACGGTGATCAAGACCGACGAGCGCTCGCGCGAGGAGCCGAGGGATTCCGACGAGCGCTCGCGCGAGGAGCCGAGGGATTCCGACGAGCGCTCGCGCGAGGAGCCGGACGGTTCAGTCACGGCGAGCGCTCACTCCCGGGTGTCGCGGGCTGTCACCGTCAGGTGCGGACGTCGGCTTCATCGAGACGGGTCACGTCGCCGTCCTCGGGGCCGTGGGCCCGGCCGACGTGGGCTTCGCGACGCATCCGCTCGATCATGTGCGGGTAGTGCAGCTCGAAGGCCGGTCGCTCGGAACGGATCCGGGGCAGCTCGGTGAAATTGTGGCGCGGCGGCGGGCAGCTGGTGGCCCACTCCAGGGAGTTGCCGTAGCCCCACGGGTCATCGACGGTGACGACCTCGCCGTAGCGCCAGCTCTTGAAGACGTTCCACAGGAACGGCAGCGTCGACAGGCCGAGGATGAACGCGCCGATCGTGGACACGATGTTCAGCGTGGTGAACCCGTCGGAGGGCAGGTAGTCGGCGTAGCGGCGCGGCATGCCCTCGTCACCGAGCCAGTGCTGCACCAGGAACGTGGTGTGGAAGCCGATGAACGTGAGCCAGAAGTGCAGCTTGCCGAGACGCTCGTCGAGCAGGCGTCCGGTCATCTTCGGGAACCAGAAGTAGATGCCGGCGTAGGTCGCGAACACGATGGTGCCGAACAGCACGTAGTGGAAGTGCGCGATCACGAAATAGCTGTCGGTGACATGGAAGTCCAGCGGCGGGCTGGCCAGCAGCACGCCGGACAGGCCACCGAGCAGGAACGTGATGATGAAGCCGACCGAGAACAACATCGGCGTCTCGAACGTCAACTGGCCCTTCCACATCGTGCCGATCCAGTTGAAGAACTTGATGCCGGTCGGGACGGCGATCAGGAACGTCATGAAACTGAAGAAGGGAAGGAGCACGGCTCCCGTCGCGTACATGTGGTGCGCCCACACGGCCACCGACAGTGCCGCGATACCCAGCGTGGCGTAGATCAGCGTGGTGTAGCCGAAGATCGGCTTGCGGCTGAACACCGGGAAGATCTCGGACACGATGCCGAAGAACGGCAGCGCGATGATGTACACCTCGGGGTGGCCGAAGAACCAGAACAGGTGCTGCCACAGCAGGACGCCGCCGTTGGCGGGGTCGTAGACGTGGGCACCGAGATGGCGGTCGGCGGCGAGGCCGAACAGCGCGGCGGTCAGGATCGGGAAGGCCAGCAGCACCAGGATCGAGGTCACCAGGATGTTCCAGGTGAAGATCGGCATCCGGAACATGGTCATACCGGGCGCACGCATGCACACCACGGTGGTGATCATGTTCACGCCGCCGAGGATGGTGCCAAGACCACCGACGGCCAGACCCATGATCCACAGGTCGGCACCCGCACCAGGCGAGTGGATGGCGTCGGTCAGCGGCGAGTAGGCGGTCCAGCCGAAGTCCGCGGCACCGCCGGGGGTGATGAAGCCCGCGGTGGCGATCAGCGCGCCGAACAGGAACAGCCAGAACGAGAACGCGTTCAACCGCGGGAAGGCGACGTCAGGGGCGCCGATCTGCAGCGGCAGCACCAGGTTCGCGAAACCGAACACGATGGGCGTCGCGTAGAACAGCAGCATCACCGTGCCGTGCATGGTGAACAGCTGGTTGAACTGCTCGTTCGACAGGAACTGCAGGCCGGGGACGGCCAGCTCGGTACGCATGAACAGCGCCATCAGCCCGCCGATGAGGAAGAAGGCGAAGCAGACGACGCAGTACATGATGCCGATCAGCTTGTGATCGGTGGTGGTGATCAGTTTGTAGAGCAGGTTGCCCTTGGGTCCGATCCGCGCCGGATAAGGGCGCCTGGCCTCAAGTTCACCGATTGGGGGCGCTTCGGCTACCAACTGGTCCTCCAACCTTCCATGTCGCTGACCGGTTTCCCGGTTCGAACCGCCCGATGAGCGACGGATCGGTATGAATCCTAGCTGCCCCGCACCGGTGCGGGCGGGGTGGTCCTACAAACGGTCGTATTTGACGGCCGATCGTCACAGTTTCGCTACGAGGATATGCCCTGACCTGGCGCGACACGACGGGTGTTACCGTCTTCGCGTGCTGTTCACCGGAGCGCGGGCGCGCCGTTGGGTGCCCCGGACGACGGGGCTGGCCGCTGTCGGCACCGCCGTGGTCGTGTTCTCGCTCAGCGGGTGCGGATCGGGTGCCGAATCGGCGCCCGGGCAGGACCCGGCCGCCGCGGTCCAGACCAGTACGACCCGAATCGCGAGCGCCGGGGTGCTGGGCAACGACCGCAGGCCCGACGAGTCGTGTGCCGCGGAGCCGGCCCGGCTGGACGTCGGCCCGCCGGACCGCGAGGTCCGCAACGCGACCGGCCACGGTGTCACTCCCCCGATCCCCGAGACGACGCTGGTGCGCGCCGATCCGCAGCGCATCGTCGCCCTCTCGGGCGACCAGCTCGACGCGTTGTGTGCGCTGGGTCTGCAGTCCCGCATCGTCGGCGCGGCCCTGGCGGACGGAGCCGACGCCCCGCCGTCCTATCTCGGCGCCGTCATCCACGACGTTCCCGGCGTGGGCAGCCGGACCTCCCCCGATATGAACGCGATCCGCGACGCGCAACCGGATCTGATCCTCGCCTCGGCATCGCTGTCCGGGCAGCACCACGAGGCGCTGGCGGAGATCGCGCCGACGGTGTTCACCGGGGCGCCGGGAGCGGGATGGAAGGACAACCTGCGCGCCGTCGGCGCCGCCACCGGCCGCACCGAGGCGGCCAACGCGGTCCTCGAGGACTTCGACCGGGCCGCGGCCAAGACCGGCGCGGACAACGACGCGACGCACTACCAGGCGTCGGTCGTGCAGTTCACCGATACGACGATGAAGGTGTTCGGAGTCGACAACTTCGCGGGCAGCGTCCTCGCCGACGTCGGCGTGGACCGTCCCGCATCCCAGCGGTTCAGGGACAAGCCGTACGTCGAGATCGGCATCACCGACGAGGACCTCGGCGATTCGCCGGACTTCTCGATGGCCGACGGCGACCTCGTGTACGTGATGTTCGCCACCCCGGCGGCCCGCGACCGGGCGCCCGAGGTGCTCGACAGCGACGCTTGGAAGAGGCTGTCGGCCACCCGCGACGATCGGGTGTTCGCGGTCAACAACGAGGTGTGGGCGGGCAGCGACGGCGCCGGCGGCGTCGTGGCCGCGCGCGGCATCCTCGCCGATCTGCGGTGGGTCAACTCCCCCATCAACTGAGAACCGGCGCAGCCGATTGGGCGCAACCTCACAGGTGGCCCCGGGACTATCCGACCGGGCTCGGCGTTGGACTGACAGAGTCGTCGGTCAGACGACGTCGCGCTGTGGCGCCCTCCGGGTATCCGGATCAGCGCGCCTACCGCACCCAGTAGATGACCAAGAAGAGGTATTCGATGAAAACTGTTTCCGCTTACGCAGCCACCTCCGCGACCGAGCCGCTGACCAAGACGACGATCACCCGCCGCGACGTGCGTCCGCACGATGTCGCATTCGACATCCACTTCGCCGGCATCTGCCACTCCGACATCCACACGGTGCGCGGCGAATGGGGTGAGCCGGCCTACCCCGTGGTGCCGGGCCACGAGATCGCCGGCATCGTCACCGAAGTCGGATCCGAGGTGACGAAGTTCAAAGTCGGCGACCGCGTCGGGGTGGGCTGCTTCGTCGATTCGTGTCGCGAGTGCGAGTCCTGCCGGGCCGGTGAGGAGCAGTACTGCACCGGAGGCGGCATGGTGGGCACCTACAACGCGGTCGGCCGCGACGGCGAACCCACCCAGGGCGGCTACAGCGGTGCGATCGTCGTCGACGAGAGCTACGTGCTGCGCATCCCCGACTCGGTCGGACTGGACGAGGCGGCGCCGCTGCTGTGCGCCGGCATCACCACGTATTCGCCTCTGCGCCATTGGAACGCCGGTCCGGGCAAGACGGTCGCGGTGATCGGTCTGGGCGGCCTGGGCCACCTCGCGGTCAAGCTGGCCGCGGCGATGGGCGCCGAGGTGACCGTGCTGAGCCAGTCGCTGAAGAAGATGGAAGACGGAATTCGTTTGGGCGCCAGCGATTATCGCGCCACCAGTGACCGCGCCACGTTCAAGGAACTGCGCGGCCGCTTCGATCTGATCATCAACACGGTGTCGGCGAACCTGAACCTGGCCGACTACCTGAACCTGCTCAAGCGCGACGGCACCCTGGTCGAACTCGGCATGCCCGAGCACCCGATGCAGGTGCCCGCCGGCTCGCTGATCTTCGGGCGGCGCAGCATCGCGGGATCGCTGATCGGCGGTATCGCCGAGACCCAGGAGATGCTCGATTTCTGTGCCGAGCACGATGTGCGCCCCGAAATCGAGGTCATCACACCGGATTACATCAACGAGGCCTACGAGCGCACCGTCGCCAGCGACGTGCGCTACCGGTTCGTCATCGATACCGCGTCGCTGCGGTAGCCGCTAACCGGCGCCGGCCGCTCCCGGGTCGTCCACCCCGGCGAGCGGCCAGCCCGCCGCGGCCAGTATCGCCGCGACCCGCGCCACGTTCTCGGGTCCGGCGTCATGGTGGGTGACGTCTTGGATGAATTCCTCGATCTCGTCGACGGCGATCGGCTGTCCGGCCGCCGCGGGCGTCCCGGGCTCGGTCAGGTGTCGCACCACTTCCCTGATCTGGTCTTCGGTGAGCGGCGTCGCGCGCAACAGCGCCAGCAGCGGAACACGATCCGGGCCGGGCACCCCGCCCGGGTAGCCCGCACGCAGCCAGTCCAGGATCGATTGCAGCTTCGACGTCACGTTCACCCCGTCAGTGTGCCTCGCGCCCGGGGTCGCGCGGCCGCCGGGACGCCGCGCTGGACGCCCGGGCGTCGTCGCGTTCACCAGCCGCCGAGTCTGGGAGGTTGCTGGAGGTTGCGTTAAGAGTGGATGACCCCGGTTGTCGGCACGGGGGTCGGGTGCGACGCTCGTTTCGTCCTGCGCAGTGCGTCGCGGACTGAGATCCGAAGCAGGAGACCCGAGATGGCAACTGAATCCGCAGCAGTTCACCCCGCTCCCGAAGCCCCGCCCGGCCTGAAGAAGGGTGCGATCGGGATGGTCGCGGTCATCTTCATGGCGGTCGCCAACGCCGCGCCGATCACCGCGATGACGGGAAACACCCCGATCGCGGTCGGCTACGGCAACGGCCTCGGCGCACCCGCGGGTTTCCTGTTCGCCACCATCATCCTGACGCTGTTCGCGCTGGGTTACGTCGCGATGGCACGGCACATCACGACCACGGGCGCGTTCTACGGCTTCATCTCCCACGGCCTCGGGCAGATCTGGGGCATGGCCAGTGGCTTGCTGGCCACGTTCGCCTACGTGGTGTTCGAAGGTTCGTTGATCGGCGGATGCGCCTACTTCGCCAACGACGCGGTCAATTCGATTCTGGGGGTGGACATTCCGTGGCTGGTCTTCGCGGTGGTGGCCATCGTGATCATCGCCGCGCTGTGCTACTTCCACATCAGTTTCACCGCGGCGATCCTCGGGGTGACACTGGTCGCCGAAGTGCTGATCCTGTTCGGGTTGGCGTTCACCGTGATCGCCAACGGCGGTGGGCCCGACGGCTTCATGCTCGATCAGACCGTGCTGCTCAACAACGCGTTCGAGAGCCTGCCCGCGGGGGCATTCGGCACCGCGGCCGCGGCGGGATCGATGGCGATCGGGCTGTTCTTCGCGTTCTGGTCGTGGGTCGGCTTCGAGACGACGGCCGTCTACGGCGAAGAGTCACGCAACCCGAAGCAAATCATCCCGCGCGCGACGCTGATCGCGGTGATCGGACTGGGCCTGTTCTACACGTTCATCTCGGCGATGGTGCTGGCGGGCAACGGCGCGAAGGCCTCGGTCGAGGCGTCGATCAGTGCATCACCGCTCGACCTGTTCTTCGGGCTGGTGGAGAAGAACCTCGGCGGGGTCCTTCTCGACGTCTACAAGATCCTGCTCGTCATCGGCTCCTTCGCATGCGCGCTGGCCTTCCACAACGCCGCGTCGCGCTACCTGTTCGCGCTCGGCCGGGAGATCCCGTCACCCAAGGCCCGCAACACCATCGGCGCCGCGCATCCCAAGCACGGGTCGCCCTATATCGCCTCGACGCTGCAGAGCGCCATCACGCTGGTGATCGTGTTGCTGTTCGCCGGGTTCACCGCGGTGCAGGTGCCCGACGCCGACGGTGTCGGTGTCGACACCCCCGCGTTGGTGCCCTACGTGAACATCTACGGCTTGCTCGCGCTGATCGGCACCGCGGCGATCCTGCTCGTGCAGGCCATCTGTTCGGCAGCGGTCATCTCGTACTTCTGGGCGCGGAAAGTGCACCGCGGCAACGTGATCACCACGCTGATCTGTCCGCTGATCGGCGGGCTGGCGATGCTCTACGTGGTGTGGCTGCTGTGGGACAACCGGGCGTTCGCGGCGGGCCTGGCGGCCAACTCACAGGTGTTCAAGGTGGGCCCCTATCTGATCCTGGCGGTGTTCCTCGTCGGCCTGGTCTATGCCCTGTGGCTGCGCACCGCACGGCCCCAGACCTACGCGGAGATCGGCCGCACCGTGATCGAGGACAGCCACGAACGCCGCTGACGCCAGACACCGACGGCAACCGGAGCCCGTCTCGCCCGCGGCACCAATCGGCGTCTTGGCCCGCGCAGATCGGGTTCCCGGTGCAAGAATGTGACGCTATGTGCGCGCTGAGGGTGGTCGTCGCCGACGACGACGTGCTGCTGCGCGAAGGGCTGGCCAGCCTGCTGGAGCGCTCCGGTTTCGAGATTGCCGGCCAGGCCGGTGACGGGGACGCGCTGCTGCAGTTGGTCCGCGACGAACAGCCCGATCTCGCGCTGGTCGACATCCGCATGCCGCCGACACACACCAGCGAGGGGCTCGACGCGGCCAAGGTGATCCGGGAGGAGTCACCGAAAGTCGGCATCGTGGTGCTGTCGGCCCACGTCGACGTCGACCACGCGATGGAGCTGCTGGCCGGCGGTCACGCGATCGGCTATCTGCTCAAGACCCGTGTCACCGACGTGGCCGATTTCGTCGACACGCTGCAGCGCATCGCCAACGGCGCCTCGGTCGTCGATCCCGCCCTGGTCGCCGAACTCGTCTCGGCGCGCAAGCGCGACGACCCGCTGGGGACGCTGAGCACCCGCGAGCGCGAGGTGCTGACGTTGATGGCCGAGGGACTGTCCAATGCCGGGATCGGGCGGCGCCTGTGGGTCACCGAGGGCACCGTGGAAAAGCATGTGCGCAGCATCCTGACGAAACTCAACCTGCCGGAGACCGGCGACGATCACCGCCGGGTGCGCGCGGTCATCATGTATTTGGAGACGCGTTAGTCCGCGCGGCGAGCAGATCCCGGACCGCGCCGGGAGACAGCGCGAACTTCGACAGGAAGCCGAGGGCGGGACTGGCGGCGATCAGGTCGGCGAAGTCCTGCTCGTCATGGGTCGAGGTCAGGATCACCGGGATACCGCCGAGCCGCTCGGCGACGTCGAATCCGCTCTCGGCGCCGAGGTCGACGTCGACGAGTGCGACGTCGGGATGCAGTTCCTCGGCCCGGCGCATCGCCTCGGTGCCGTCGCAGGCGATGCCGACCACCTCGATTCCCCCGCGCTCCAGCATGGAGCGGGCGGCGTCGCGGAAAGCGGCACTGTCGTCGACGATCAGGCAGCGCGGACCAGTCATGTCTCCAGCTTGGCAGCAGCGGCCGTGGTCGTCATTCCTGTTAGCGGGAAAGTTCCGGTCTACCATCGGCCAGTGACCTGGCAATCGGTGCCCACCCGCTTCCTGGAGCAAGTGGTGCGGTCCCCGGCCCGGCCTCTGGGCCAGGGCATTGTCGTGGCGGTCGGCTTCCTGACCGCCGAGGTGCTGGCCGTCTACGCGCTGAAACAGATCGCCCCGGAGAACGCGTTCGGTGCGCTGCTGTTGCTGGGTGTGCTCGTGGTCTCGGCCGGCTGGGGTTTCGGCCTGTCGATCGCGACCTCGCTGGCCAGCGCCGCGGTGTATGCGTATCTGCATCTGGAGGGCCGCGACAGCCTGGCGCCTGCGCTGGCGATCTTCCTGACGCTGGCCTTCCTGACCAATGCGCTTGTCGGTCAGGCGCGGCTGCGCGCCGCCGAGGCGGAGCAGCGGCGCCGGGAGGCCGACCTCTCGGCCGATCTGGCGCGAGTGATGCTGCGCGCGCCTGCATTGGCGTCGGCCCTCGACGACGGCGGTGACAGGCTCGCCGGTGTGCTGGGGGTGCCGTACGCGACGCTGTCGGTCGGCGAGGCCGCTCCCGGCCCGGAGCAGATGGCCATCGCGCTGAAATACGGCACCGAACACACCGGCACGCTGCTGGTCCCCAAGGACGTGCCGGTGGCCACGGTCCTGCGGATCCATCGGATCGTGCCCGCGCTCCAGGCGCTGCTGGCCGCGGCATGTGACCGGGAGGCGATGACGGCCGAGTTGGAAGTCAGCCGCCGCGAACTGGAGCGCTTCTTCGCCGTCGCGACCGACCTGCTGTTCATCGGCAGCACCGCCGACGGTGCGTCGCGCCTCACCCGGGTCAACCCGGCGTTCGAACGGGCACTGGGCTATTCGGCGGCCGAGCTGATCGCCCGTCCGCTCCTGGAGTTCATCCACCCCGACGACCGGGTCCTCACCCGCGCGGCGTTGGCGGCGGTCCCCGACGGGGACGGCGCCGCGCAGTTCGAGAACCGTTGTTTGCGGCGCGACGGGGGGGTGCGCTGGTTGGAGTGGAACATCGTCGTCGACGGTGATGTGCTGCTCGGCGGCGCGCGCGACGTCACCGAACGCAGGCAGGAACAGGACCGGCTGCGGGTGGCGCGCACCCAGCAGGCGGCGCTGCGCCGGGTCGCGACCCTCGTCGCGCGCGGGGGCGCGCTATCCGACGTCTACACCGTCGCCGTCGCCGAACTGGCGCACAGCCTCGGAGTCGACCATGTGACGTTGATCGGCTTCGAGGCCGAAAAGACCGGGGTGGTGCTGGCGGCGCTGAATGTCGGGGACCAACCTGGTTGGGCGATCGGCGAGCGATTCACCCTCGACGACGACAGCGTCTGCGAGCAGGTTCAGCGCACCGGCGCGCCGGCCCGGGTCGAGGACTACAGCACCACCGCGGGGGAGATAACGCTGCGACTGCGCACCCTCGGTGTCTGCGAGGGCGCGGGTGCCCCGCTGATCGTGGACGGCCGGGTGCGCGGCGCACTGGTGGTGGGTTCTCATGTCCGGCAAGGGATTCCCGAAAGCGCCGAAGCGCACATCGGCGATTTCGCCGACCTCGTCTCGACCGCCATCGCGAACGCCGAGACGCGGGCAGAGCTGACCGCCTCCCGGGCGCGTATCGTCGCCGCCGCCGACGAGGCCCGACGCGGCTTCGAACGCGACCTGCACGACGGCGCCCAGCAGCGCATCGTGTCGTTGAGTCTGCAGCTGCGGGCCGCCGAAGCCGCGGCCGACGCGGATGAGGATCTGCGCGCCCAGCTCTCCGCCGCGGTCGACGGTCTGGCCGGGCTGCATTCGGATCTGCAGGAGCTCTCGCGCGGTCTGCACCCCGCGGTGTTGTCCCGGGGCGGCCTGAAACCGGCGATGCGCAATCTCGCGCGCCGCTCGACAGTGCCTGTCGAGTTGGACGTCGCGGTGGAGCAGCGCCTGCCCGAACCGGTCGAGGTCGCCGCGTATTACGTTGTCGCAGAGGCGTTGACCAACGTGGCGAAGCACTCCGACGCCGGGTCGGTCACGGTGCGGGTCGGAGTCGACGACGCCGGCGACCACGGCCGGGTCCTGCACCTGTCGGTGACCGACGACGGCAACGGCGGAGCGTCCGCGGACGGCGGTTCCGGGCTGGTGGGTCTGCGTGACCGGGTCGAGGCGTTGTCGGGGTCGCTGACCGTGACCAGCCACCCGGGTGACGGCACCAGCATCCGAGCGACTATTCCGGTCCCCGACGCAGCAGCGACCTAGCCGGCAGGCGCTCGGCCGCGGCCGCTGTCCTCCGACGCCGCGACCGGACGCGGGGGTGGCGGGGGCGCGCCGGCCGGCGGCGGGATCTTCGGGTAGCTGCGCCCGGTGACGGTTCCGGTGTCGGCCGCCGACCCTCCGCCGACGCCCGCCGGCAGTGGACGTCCCGGTGACGGATCCCAGCCGGTGTCCACCAGCCGGCGTTGCACCAGGATCGCCAGCGCGAGCAGGATGATGCCGATCATCAACATCGTCACCGTGCCCCATACCGTGCCGAGTTTGGCGGCATTGCCCAGAAGTATTCCGTACCAACCGAAGTCGGCGTCGCCGAAAGTGGTGTTCTCGGATCCGAAGGATCCCAGGACCCGTACCAGCAGCGCGGGCAGGAAGGTGATCAACAGGCCGTTGACGAAGCCGCCGGCGATGGCGCCGCGGCGACCGCCCGTGGCATTGCCGTACACCCCCGCCGCGCCGCCGGTGAAGAAGTGCGGCACCAGGCCCGGGAGCACCAGCACCCACCCGAACGCCGGTCCGAGCCACACCGACAGCACCGCGAGCCCGAGCAGACCGGCGACGAAGCTGGAGACGAACCCGATCAGCACGGCGTTCTGCGCGTAGGGGAAGACGATCGGCGCGTCCAGCGCGGGCACGGCACCGGGCACCACCCGCTCGGCGATGCCCTGGAAGGCCGGCACCAGCTCGCCGAGGATGGTGCGGACGCCGAACAGGATCACCGCGACGGCGACACCGAAGCTCAGCCCCTCGGTGACGCCTTTCATCAGATAGTTGCCGACGTCGACAGCCGCACCGGCTCCGGTGTCGTCGGCGAACGCCGCGAACGCGGTCTCCTGCCCGGCCGTGTTCAGGTAGATCAGCGAGACCACCAGATACATCAGCACCATCGACAGCGCGGTCGCGACCATCGAATCCCTGAGGAAGCGCAACGTTTCGGGGAGCTTGAGGTCTTCGGTGGAGCGGCTCTTGGAACCCCCGACCAGCCGACCGGTGATACCGGAGGCGATGTATCCCACGGTGCCGAAGTGGCCGATGGCGATGCTGTCGTCGCCGGTGATCCGTTTGGTCCAGGGCTGTGACAACGCGGGCAGTGACACCATCACCACCCCCAGCAGGAATCCGCCGAGCAGGATCACCACGGGCGTCTCGAGGCCGGCGGTGGCCAGCACGATGGTCAGCAGGGTGGCCATGAACAATGTGTGATGACCGGTGAGGAACACATAGTGCAGCGGGGTGAAGCGGGCCAGCAAAAGGCTCACGGCGAAGCCGAGGATCATCAGCCACGCGACCTGTGCCCCGTACTGTTCCTGCGCGATTCCGACGATGGCCTCGTTGGTCGGCACCACCCCTTGCGTGCCCGCGGCGCCCTGGATCATCACGCCGAGGGGATCCAGTGAGGCGACCACCAGGGTGGCGCCGGCGCTGACCAACAGGAATCCCAGCGTGGCCTTCAGCGCCCCACCGATCACCTGACCGGCGGATTTACGCAGTGCGACCAGACCGACCGCGGTGATGATGCCGATCAGATAGGCCGGGACCGCGAGTATCTCGTTGACCAGGAATTCGGCGATGCCGACCAGCCAGTTCATCGCACTCCTAGACGTCGTAGGAATCGCGCAGGGCGTCGTCCACTTCGGCGGTGGAGGTGAAGTTGTCGATCACCTTGACCGGTACGCCGACGTCGCCGAGCGTCCGCGCGATCTCGCCGGAGGTCAGGATCAGGTCGGCGCTCTTGGCCTTCCCCTTGGCCGAGATGGTGTCGGTGGCCTCGACGGTGATGAACGGCGCCCATCCCCAGGTCTGCAGCACCTGTTCCAGGGTGTTCTTCAAGAACAGGCTGGTACCCAGGCCGTTTCCGCACACGGTCAGGATCAGGTTGTTTGTTTTGGCCGGTGTCTGCGCCGCGCCGGCGGGGGTCTGCGCCACGGTTGACGTCGCGCCGAGCAGGGTCATCACCTCGGCCGGCGTGGTGGCCGCGTCCAGCGCAGCTCGCCGCGCCGGATCGCCGAGCACCTTCGCCAACTGTGCCATCGCCGCGGTATGCGCCCCGGCGTCGACCGCGGCCAGCGCGACCACCAACGTCACCGGATCGTTGGTCTTGTGGCCGAATTCGACGGGATCCGCCAGCCGCACCCAGGACATACCTGTGCGATGAACCGCAGCGGAGGATCGCGCGTGCGCGAATGCGAAGCCCGGCGCCACGACGATGTAGGGCCCGTTGGATTCGACGTTGGCGATCATCGACTCGGTGTAGGCGGGATCGGCGATACCCGACTGCTCCAGCGGCCGGCCGGCCACCTTGATGGCGTCCTGCCACGTGTCGGCGGGCGCGTCGAGGACGACGCGCTCTTCGGAGAGCAACTCGGCCAACTCCGCCATGACCTCCACAGTAACCACACCGCACGCTGTCCGGCGGCTATTCAGCGGCCCCGCCCGCCCGCGGGCGGTGGATCCGGGTAAAGGTTTACGCGCCATGGACTTTGGGGATCGGCGCGATGCAGTTTGACGCGGACGGCGAGCCCGTCGCGGTACGGTCGGGTATGAGCAGGCCCGCCTCCCCCTCAGCCGGACGGCACGCAGTGGAGGTGGCCGCCCCCGAGATGCCGTTGGCGGTCAAGGCGGGGTTGGGCAGCGGCCAGTCGTTCTGGCGGACCAAGGCGGGGGCCGGATTGCCGGCCGCGACGCTCACCGACGGACCGCACGGTGTGCGGGCGCAAGCAGATCCGGCAGACCACGCCGGGTTTGCCGAAAGCGTTCCGGCGACATGTTTTCCACCTGCCGCGGCGATGGCGCAGACCTGGGACAGCGCCCTGGTCGAGCGGGTGGCAGCCGCGATCGGCGACGAAGCCGGGGCGCTGGGCGTCGACGTCGTGCTCGGTCCGGGCGTCAACATCAAGCGCGATCCCCGCTGCGGCCGCAACTTCGAATACTTCTCCGAGGATCCACTGCTGAGCGGCGTCCTGGGTTCCGCCTGGGTGCGGGGGGTGCAGTCGCGCGGCGTCGGCGCCTCGGTCAAGCACTTCGCGGCCAACAACACCGAGACCGACCGCATGCGTTCGGATTCGCGTGTGGAGCCGCGCGCGCTTCGGGAGATCTATCTCAGGAGCTTCGAGCGGGTCGTCACCGAGGCGCAGCCGTGGACGGTGATGTGCTCCTACAACAAGATCAACGGCGTCTACGCATCCGAGAACCGGTGGCTGCTCAGCGATGTCCTTCGGGGCGAATGGGGCTTTGCCGGCGCGGTGATCAGCGACTGGGGCGCGGTCGGCGATCGGGTTGCCGCGGTGCGGGCGGGTCTGGACCTGTCGATGCCGGGCGGCGACCCGACCCAGGACGACGATGTCGTCGCGGCCGTGGAGTCCGGGGCACTCGATCCGGCCGATCTCGACGACTCGGCGCGCAGGGTTCTCGAGCTGCTCGCGCGCGCCGCCGACGCCCAACCGGGTGCCACCGTCGACCTCGACGCCCACCACATACTGGCCCGCGTGGCTGCCTCCCGCGCCGTCACTCTGCTCAAGAACGACCTCGGTGTGCTGCCGTTGCGCCGAGACGCGCGGCTGGCCGTCATCGGGACACTGGCCGTGTGTCCGCGCTACCAGGGAGGTGGGAGTTCTCGTGTCAACGCGGCGCGACTGGACATCCCGCTCGACGAGATCCGCGCGCGCAGCACCGGCGAGGTCGTCTTCACACCAGGCTACGACGACGATTCACCACTCGACGACGCGTTGGTCGCCGCGGCCGTCGCGGACGTCGCGGTGGTGTTCCTCGGTCTTCCCGACGGCGAGGACGCCGAGGGAGCCGACCGCACCCATATCGATCTGCCCGCGGACCAACTGGACGTGCTGCGCGCCGTCACCGCGGTGCAGCCGCGCACCGTGGCCGTCCTGTTTCACGGCGGAGTGGTGCGCCTGGAAGAGGTGGACCGGTTGGCCGCAGCCGTCGTCGACGGTGCGCTGCTGGGCCAGGGAGTCGGCGCCGCCATCGCCGATGTGCTCTTCGGCGTGGTCAACCCGTCGGGTCGGCTCGCCGAGACGGTCCCGCTGCGGCTCGCAGACGCACCGTCGTTCCTGAACTTTCCCGGCGAGCACTGCCGCGTGCTCTACGGCGAAGGCGTCTTCGTCGGGTACCGCGGCTACGACGCCCGCGCGGTCGAGGTCACCTACCCCTTCGGACACGGCTTGTCCTACACCACCTTCTGTTACGACGAGGCGCAGGTGCACCTCGACGGCGACACCGTGGTCGTCGAGGTGATGGTGACCAACACCGGCGCGCGCGACGGCCGCGAGGTGGTCCAGCTCTACGCCGCCAAGCACGGTTCGGTGATCTCGCGGGCGCCGCGGGAGTTGCGCGGATTCGCCGTGGTCGACATCCCCGCAGGCGGCACGCGCTGCGCGGTCATCCGTGTCGCCCGGCGCGAGTTCGCCTACTGGGACGACCGCGTGGACGACTGGGTGGTCGAAGGTGGCGCGTACACGTTGAGCGTCGGCGCGTCGAGTCGAGATATCCGCGTTACCACGGTCGTCCGCCTTGACGGCGACCTGCCCGTCCTCGAGGTCACCGCGATGTCGACGATCGCCGAGGCCCTGGCGCACCCCGACGTCGGGCCCCGGCTGATGACGATGCTCCAGCAGTACGCGCCGGCCGGGGTCGAGGACGGTCCGGCCGGCACCGATGCGCTGCGGATGATCGCGTCGATCCCGCTCGGCCGGCTGCGGCTCTTCGGTGTGAGCCCCGACCTGCTTGCCGACCTGCTGCGGCCCTGATCGGTCTGTTATCCGGTCGCCACCGGCAGGTCCACCCTCAGCGATGCGTGCTCGTCGAGGATGTGGCGCAGCGTGGCGTCCATCGGACGCGCGGCGGCGAGGTCACGACCGAACCGGCTGTCCACCACGGCCACCGCCGCGTCGCGCAGCTCGGTCCTGTCCATCTCGTCGACGAGAGAGTCGAACAGTGCCGGCGGTGTGGCCAGGTAGTACAGCGCCCGGTGCGGGCTGTTGAGCTCCGCCGCGTAGAGGAGTCCCTGCTGGGTGATGACGAACAGCTCCGCACCGAACCGGGCGTCACCGGCTTCGGACCGGCCCCAGGCCTCGGCGGCGCGGTGACTCTGTTCCAACGGGTCCTGGACCGCGTCGGTCAGCGAGAAGATCCGCTCGACGTGCCGCCCACCCAGCCACGGGGACAAGTCGATCGGCGGCTGGAAATAGCGTCGGAAGACCTCGCCGAAGAAGTCGTACAGATGCTCGCTCATCGCGGCTCCTCAACTCGACATCGCCTTCGAGTGTGCGCCGCGAAACACCGCCACGCCAGAACCGCCGCACAGACGTCACAGAACGGCGCCCAGACGGGACGGGACCTCTAGAAGTCCCAGTCCTCGTCTTCGGTCACGACGGCCTTGCCGATCACGTACGACGAGCCCGAGCCGGAGAAGAAGTCGTGGTTCTCGTCGGCGTTCGGGCTCAGCGCTGACAGGATCGCCGGGTTCACATCGGTCTCGTCGCGCGGGAACAGCGCCTCGTAGCCGAGGTTCATCAGCGCCTTGTTGGCGTTGTAGCGCAGGAACTTCTTGACGTCCTCGGTCAGCCCGACCTCGTCGTAGAGGTCCTGGGTGTACTCGACCTCGTTGTCGTAGAGCTCGAAGAGCAGCTCGTAGGTGTAGTCCTTGAGTTCCTGGCGGGTCGCCTCGTCGGCCAGCGCCAGCCCCTTCTGGAACTTGTAGCCGATGTAGTAGCCGTGCACGGCCTCGTCGCGGATGATCAGCCGGATCATGTCGGCGGTGTTGGTCAGCTTGGCCCGGCTGCTCCAGTACATCGGCAGGTAGAAGCCCGAGTAGAACAGGAAGCTCTCCAGCAGGGTCGAGGCCACCTTGCGCTTCAGCGGTTCGTCACCCTTGTAGTACTGCATGACGATCTCGGCCTTGCGCTGCAGGTTGGGGTTCTCCTCCGACCAGCGGAACGCGTCGTCGATCTCCGACGTCGAGCACAGCGTCGAGAAGATGTTGGAGTAGCTGCGCGCGTGCACCGACTCCATGAAGGCGATGTTGGTGTACACCGCCTCCTCGTGCGGGGTGAGCGCGTCGGGGATCAAGCTGACCGCGCCGACGGTGCCCTGGATGGTGTCGAGCAGCGTCAGGCCGGTGAAGACCCGCATCGTCAGCTGCTTCTCGTGGTCGGTCAGTGTGTTCCAGGACGGGATGTCGTTGGACACCGGGACCTTCTCGGGCAGCCAGAAGTTGCCGGTGAGGCGGTCCCACACCTCGGCGTCCTTGTCGTCCTGCAGACGGTTCCAGTTGATGGCCGAGACACGGTCGATCAGTTTCATGCCATCGCTCACGAGAACCCCATTTCACCTGGCTGTTTCTGCTGTCGCCCGGGAAACTCCCGCGGCGAGGTCAACACTACAACTGGTGTGCGACATCCCCGCGCTATACGAGATGTTGTGTCTGGCGTGTCGCGGCCGTTTCCTCAGGACTCGCGGCGAAAGACCATTCCGCCGTGGTGCAGTTCGTCGTCGGAGACGAACGTCCCGTCGGCGGTGAACCCGCTGTCGTCCCAGTAGTCGATGCGGGTCCCGCGCACCTCGTAGCGGCCGGTGTAGGCGCCGACACGCCCACCTCTGGCCTCGTCGTAGCGACCGTCGGGCCGCAACTCCTGGCGGATGTGGCCGTCCGGGGTCACCCACATTCCCACGTACGGGTGTGCCGGGGTCACCCTTTGCAGCAATTCGTCGAGCGCGACGAAATCCAGATACGCGCTGACCCGGGACACGCGTTCGTCGCGCAGGGTCATCACCCAGACGTACTCGTTGACGTACGGCGCCCCGTCGCGCGCGGTGGCGACACCCCGCCACCGCGCGACCACGGTGTCACCGTCGGCGACCAGTTCGTGCACCTCGGCGCGGATCGGGCCGTCGAGCCGCGACACGATGGGGCCGGCGCCGTCGCGCAGGAATTCGGCCCTGTTGGTGTAGGTCCTGGGCGCCTCGGCGCGCACCACGGTCCACTGCACGTCCTCGGCGAGAATCGCGTAGAAGCTGTCCTGCCCGCTCACACCGCGGGCGAATGCGTCACGGACCAGTTCGGTGTTTCGCCGTTCCTGCTCGCGTCCCGGTGAGCCGCCGGCGGTGCCGCTCACCGCGCAGCCCACCATCGTGGCGGCGACCAGTACGGCGACGACGACTGTTGCGGTGCGGCGCAAGGATTTCGGTGTCATGAACCCGACGCTAGGAGCGCGCGGCGGCACCTGGCAGGACCCAGCACTCCTAGGACCGGGCGTCAGGCGACCTGTTCGCGGCGCTTGACGCCTTCGTGCAGCGGCACGTCCGGGTCGATCTTGATACCCAGCACCTCGCAGGTGCCGTTGATGGAGCCGACCATGATCGTCGTCAGGTAGTCGATGAACTTCTCCGACGGCAACCGCCGCGGGCTGTCCTGTTCGGAACCCAGCCACCAGTCGGTGGCCGAGGCGGCGGTGCCGAAGGTGGCGAAGCCGGCCAGCTCGAACGCGGCGTAGTCGAGTTCCATCTCTTTGAGCTCGTTGTTGAACATGTCGGCGATGGCCAGCGTGATGTCGCGGCCCTCGTTGAGCGCCCGCATCGCCGACTCGCCCTGCTCGGCGAACCGCCCCTGCATCAGAAACCGCACCACGTTGGGGTGTTCGTCGACCAGCCGCACGTACTGCTGCACCGCGCGGAAGATCACGGTGCGAGCCGGGTCGGTGGCGATGTCGATCGACGGGAAGATCGCCGCCCACAGCATGTCTCGCATGCGGGTGCCGATGGCCTGGAACAGGTCGGCCTTGTCGGTGAAGTGCCGGTAGATCTTGGGTTTGGCGGTTCCGGCCTCCTCGGCGATCTCGCGCAGAGACACCTCGGGGCCGAGGCGGTCGATGACCCGGAACGCGGCGTCGACGATCTCGGCGCGCACCTTCTTGCGGTGCTCGCGCCAACGCTCACTGCGGGCGTCCACTTTGACACCCGGTTCGCCGCTCGCGCGCGCTCTGGACCCTCGTCGCACCCGCTCACTGTACCCGCTGGGGCGGCGCTGACCTGCTCAGACCGCATCGTGGAGGCCGCGCGTGGCCAGAATGTGGGCAAAATCGCTCGGCGCGCGCGTTCAGCGGATTTGGGTACTATCTCCTGCGACAGCGCGGCTCAACGAGAGAGATTTATGACGCAGCGATACGACGTGGTCATCGCAGGTGGCGGTCCTTCCGGGTCCGCCGCCGCATGGCAGGCCGCACAGACCGGCGCCAAAGTGGTGGTGCTGGACAAGGCTCAGTTTCCCCGCGCCAAACCCTGCGGTGACGGTCTGACCGCGCGGGCGGTCAGCTACCTGCAGAAGATGGGCCTGGCCGACGAGGTCGCCACCTACCACCGGGTCAATCGGGTCACGGTGTTCAGCCCGAGCCGCTGGGAGCTGTCGTTCCCCAAGCGCCCCGGCATGCCTGACCACGGCCACACGGTCAGCCGTGAACACCTCGACACGACGCTGCTCAAGCACGCCGAATCCGTCGGTGCGGAGATCCGCCAGGGCGCCGAGGTGGCCGGCCCCGAACTCGACGCCAGCGGCCGTGTCATCGGGGTGGTGCTCAAGAGCGGCGAGAAGGTGTACGGCGACGCGGTGATCGCGGCCGACGGCGCTTACTCCCCGATCAAGCGCGCGCTCAAGATCGACTCCGATTACAACGGCTATTCGGCGATCGCGATCCGCTCCGAGATGCCGGCCAACCGCCCGGACACCGACTCGCTGGACATCTATCTCAAGCTGATCTTCGAGGGCGACCAGCTGCCCGGCTACGGCTGGGTGTTCCCGATGGGCAACGGGATCTTCAACATCGGGCTCGGCTACGTCAACAGCTACAAGAACTGGCAGTCGATCAACGCGACGCAGTTCCTCGGCGAATTCCTGCGCTCGCTGCCGAGCGAGTGGGAGCTGCCGCCCATCGAGGAACTCAAGAAGAACAAGAGCGTGCGCGCGTGGCGGCTGCCGATGGGCTTCACGGCGTGGCCGCCGTGGCGGCCCGGCGTGCTGTTCACCGGTGACTCGCTGGGCGCGGGCAAGCCGGCCTCGGGTGCGGGCATCTCCAAGGCGCTCGAATCCGGTTTGGCCGCAGGCGAATGCGCGGTGGCAGCGTTGACCAACGGTGGACCGGACGACTTCACCAACTACGCGCAGCGGATGGAAGCGGCGTGGGGCCGGGAGTACCGGCGGGGTCGGCTCATGCACAAGCTGATCGGGCAGCCGAAGCTGGCCGACGCCGGGGTGCGGCTGATCGACAACGCGGCGTTCCGCGATCGGATGCTCAAGGCGCTGTACAAGAAGGCCCAGGGCCCGCAGCACACGTTCTGACGTGTCCGCCGCCGCGCGCCTTGCCGAACTCGGCGTGGTGCCGATCGAGCCCGGCCTGACCGACGACGAGATCGACTGTGTCGAACGCGATTTCGGTGTCGAGTTCGCTGACGATCACCGTGCGTTCCTTCAGGCTGGGCAACCGGTCGGCCCGTCGTGGCCGAATTGGCGTGGCGAGGGCCGTCGCAGTCTGGCCAAACGACTGCAGCTGCCCGCCGACGGTGTGTTGTTCGCGGTGGAATGGCGGCAGTTCTGGGGTGCGGACTGGGGGCCGCGTCCGGCGCGGATGAAGGACGCGTTGCGCACCGCGCGGTACCGGCTGGACCGTGTGCCGCAACTGATCCCGGTCCACAGCCACCACTACCTGCCCGCCGGGCGGGGCTCGTCGGGTCACCCGGTGCTGTCGGTGGTCTCCACCGACGTCGCGGTGCGCGGTGCGGACCTGTCCGACTTCGTCGAGGTCGAGTTCGGCTCCGGGCAACCCCGCGTCACCGATGCCGTCGCGACCGTGGCGTTCTGGTCGGAGCTCACGCCCCGAACAGCCGGCCCGCCTTGATCAGCAGCTCGTAGAGGCCGTAGCCGAAGGGTACGGCGACCCACACCCACGCCAGCACGATGTAGATCTTCGGCACCGTCGGGGTGTACTCGTGCAGTTCGTCGGCGGACTGGTCGGTCATCGGACCGCCCCCTCTCTGTCGGTGGCACCCGCCTTGTCGGGTTCATGCCACTTGGCGTCGACCGGCCGGATCAGTTCGTTGGCGACGAACGCGATCACCAGCAGCGCGATCATGATCGAGAACGACAGCGTGTAGAGCTCGGGCCCCTCCTTGCCCGCCTCCGCCTGCCGGTCTGCGACGAAGTTGACGATGATCGGACCGAGCACCCCGGCCGCCGACCACGCGGTGAGCAGCCTGCCGTGGATCGCGCCGACCTGGAAGGTGCCGAACAGGTCGCGCAGGTAGGCCGGCACCGTCGCGAAGCCGGCACCGTAGAACGACAGGATCAGGATCGTCGCGATCAGGAAGACGAGCTTGTTGGAGTTCTCCATCAGCGTGATCGTCAGGTACAGCAGCGCGCCGGCCCCGAGGTAGAGCCGGTAGGCGTTCTTACGGCCGATCTTGTCCGACAGGCTCGACCAGCCGATGCGCCCGAGCATGTTGCCCAGCGACAGCATCGCGACGTATCCGGCCGCCGCGGCGGCCAGCCCGGCTGCGGCCGTACCGGCGGCCGGGAAGTAGTCCTGGTAGATCGGCGACGCCTTCTCCAGGATGCCGATGCCGGCAGTCACGTTGAAGCACAACACGATCCACAGCAGCCAGAACTGCGGGGTCTTGATCGCGTTGCCGGCTGAGACCTGTCCCCCGGTGACGATCGAGTCGGCCTGCACCGGTGGCGGTGTCCAGTTCGACGGTTTCCAGTCCGGTCGCGGCACCCGGATCAGCAGCCAGCCCAGCGACATGAACACCGCGTAGACGGCGCCGTGCACCACGAAGGTCTTCGCGATGCCCGCGGTGTCGGTGCCGAACATGTCGAGCATCGCCGTCGACCACGGTGACGCGATCAGCGCGCCACCACCGAACCCCATGATGGCCAGGCCGGTTGCCATCCCGGGCCGGTCCGGGAACCACTTGATCAGCGTCGACACCGGCGAGATGTAGCCGATCCCCCAGCCGATCCCGCCGAGCAGTCCGTAGCCGAGCAGCACCAGCCAGAACTGGCCGATCAGCAGACCCGCCGAGCCGACCAGCCAGCCCCCGCAGAAGCAGCAGGTCGCGGCGAACATCGCCGCGCGTGGGCCCGCGCGTTCGACCCAGGTGCCGAACAGCGCCGCCGACAGCCCCAGCACGACGATGCCGACGGTGAACGGCAACGCGCTCAACGTGCCGGAGATCCCGAGGGATTCCTGCAGCGGGAGCTTGAACACGCTCCACGAATAGGCCGCGCCGACCGACAGGTGGATCGACAACGCGGCCGGCGGGACCAGCCAACGACTCCATCCAGGCGAGGCGACGATGCGTTCTCTGCTGAAAAACGGCGCGGTCATGAAACGGGGCATACCCACTTCACCGGCGAGTGTGACGTGGATCTCCAGATGTCGGGGCCCGGAGCTACCGTGACCGCATGGAGCAGCGCATCAGCCTCATCACCCTCGGCGTCGACGACCTCACCCGGGCCCGCCGCTTCTACGAGCAGGGCCTGGGCTGGGCGCCCAAGGACGCCCCCGAGGGCGTCGTGTTCTACCAACTCCCCGGTATCGCGCTGGCCCTGTTCGGCCGTGACGATCTCGCCGAGGACGCCCGCCATCCGGTCGACGGCCGCTTCAGCGGGATCACGATCGCGATCAACCAGCGCACCGAAGCCGACGTCGACGCGGTGCTGTCCCAGGCCGAGGCGGCGGGCGCGACGATCCTCAAACCCGCCGAGAAGGTGTTCTGGGGCGGCTACTCGGGCTACTTCGCCGACCCCGACGGGCACGTCTGGGAGGTGGCACTGAACCCGCAGTGGACGATCAACGACGACGGGACGCTGACCATCTGAAGGTCAGCGGCGCTTGGGACGGCCCGGTTTGCGCGCGGTCTTGCCCGCGGCGGCGCGGGCGGCCTGTTTGGCGAGCGTTTTCTCCCGCGCGGTGCGTTTCGGCGCGGGCTCGCTCTGGCCGCGCGACGAGCCCGGTTTGCGGCCGCGGACTATCCCGACGAACTCCTCGACCGGCGGCTGCTGCGGCCCCTCGGGGAAGGCGAGCGCCACGGGGCAGGTGGGCGCATCCACGATCGGGCGGTAGGTGAGGTCCTTGCGGTGATGCAGCCGCGCCAGGGACTGTGGAACGACCAGCACACCGACCCCTGCTGCGACGAGTTCGATTGCGGCGGCGGTGTTCTCGGGGCGATGCTCGACGGGGACACCGGGGGCGTCGGGCCAGGCGACAACGTCGTCGGCCGGGATCAGCACGGGCTGACCCTCGAGGTCGGCGGCGCGGAGCTCATCGGCGGCGCTCAGCAGGTGACCGGTCGGCACCACGGCCACGGTGGTCTCGTCGTAGAGCGGGATGACGGCCAACCCGCTCGTATCGGCGGGCAGCCGAATCAGCGCGATGTCGACGTCGCCGTCACGCACCGCGGCGGTGGCATCGGCCGCGGCGACAGGGATCAGCGTCAGCTCGGCGTCGCGGTGGCGCTGCTCCCAGATGCGGGCCCACTTCGCGGGTGTTCCGCCGGGGACGTACCCGAGGGTCAGCGAGGGCGTCACGGCCTCAGGCTACCGATAAGCTCGGGCCATGAGCAGGCCGAACGCGCAGTCCATGAAACCCGCCACCGCGGCGAAGAAGCTGGACGTGTACCTACCGGCGACGCCTGAGGAATTTCAGCAGAACCCGATCACCCGCGCCGAGTTGGCCGCGCTGCAGGCGGACCCGCCGCAGTGGCTCAAGGACCTGCGCAAGAACGGGCCGCATCCGAAAAACCTGGTGGCAGCCAAGCTCGGCATCTCGATCGCCGCGCTCGGGCGCCACGATGTCGACAACGCGCTCACCACCGAACAGATCGAGCAACTGCTCGAGGAGAAGCCGGAGTGGCTGGTCGCCGAGCGCGAGAGCTATCAGGATGTGCTGCGCGAGCAGCGCCGCCTCAAAGCGGTCCGGGCCGAGCAGGCGCGCGAAACCTGACCAGGGTCGCAGGCCCATCCCCCAGCTAGAGTTGGGCGGGCACCCGGGTTGCGAGCATCGAGGCGTAGCCCGACTCCTCAAGTTCGCGGCAGTAGTGCTGGTACACCTGTCCGCCGCCCATGTACACCTGGAACTCCTCGCGCTTTCCCGGCACATTCTCGCCGAGGAACCACGCCTTGGCCTTCTTGCCCTCGGTGTACATCACGGTCGCCTTGCCGGTGCGCTCGGTTTCCTCGGCCCACCATTCCTCGGACTCCGGCGTTGCCTCGAACGCCTGCACGTCGTTCTCCTGCGCCCACTGTAGAGCCCGCTGCAGCCACTGGGCCCCCAGTTGGATCGGCACCACGAGATTGGAGTACGGAGTCTGCGGTCCGAGTGACATGAAGAAATTCGGGAAACCGTGCACGCTGATACCCAGATTGGACCGCAGGCCGTCGCGGGCCCAGCGCTCGCGCAGGCTGATGCCCTCGCGGCCGATGATGTCGATGTTGGTCAATGTGCCTGTCATCGCGTCGAATCCGGTGGCGAAGATCAGAACGTCGAGTTCGTACTCTGTATCCCCCACCCGTACCCCGGCCGGAGTGATCGCGCCGATCGGCGTTGTCGCAGTGTCGACCAACTGCACATGGTCGAGGTTGAAGGCGTCGTAGTACCCGTGCCCGGTCGGGACACGTTTCCCGTTGAACGAATAGGTTTTCGGGCACAGCAGTTCAGCAGTGTCCGGATCCTTCACGATCTCGCGGATCTTGGACCGGATGAACTCCGACGCCAGTTCGCTGGCCTGGTGGTTGGTCGCCAGATCGGTGAAGCACTCATTGGCGAAGTGAAATCCTCCTTCGTTCCACTTGCTTTCGAAGATCACGCGCCGCTGCTCTTCTGACACTTCGAGTGCGCTGTACCGGGCGGGTTCCATGGCCACTCCGAACGGGTGGGCGGCGGCCTTGGCGTAGATGTCGTCGTAGTTGTCGCGCAACCACTGCATGTCCTCGGGTGTGACGGGGTCGTTGGTGGTTTCGACGATGAAGTTGGGAGTGCGCTGGAAGACGACGAATTCGGCGACCTGCGGGGCGATCTCGGGGACGATCTGGATACCGGAGGCGCCCAGCCCGATCAGGCCGACTCGCTTGCCGGCCAGGTCCACACCCTCGCGCGGCCAGTGAGCGGTGTGGTACTTCTGGCCTGCGAAGGAGTCGATGCCCGGGATGTCGGGGTAGATCGCCTGGGACAGCACGCCCATCCCGCTGATCAGGTACTTGGCAACCAGCGGTTCACCGTCGTCGGTCTGCACGGTCCAGGTGTTGGTCCCCTCGTCATAGCGGGCGGACTGCACTCGGGTGTTGAGCCGGATGTCCCGGCGCAGGTCGAGGTGGTCGGCCACGAAGTTCAGGTAGGCCAGCACCTCGGCCCCTGCCGGATAGCGCTGAGTCCACGTCCACTCGTCGCGTACCTCCTTCGAGAACGAGAAGGAGTAGTAGCTGTACTCACTGTCGGTGCGCACGCCGGGATAGCGGTTGGCCAGCCAGGTGCCTCCCACACCGTCCTGGGCGTCGAGAACGACGGTGTCGAGGCCGATTTCACGGAGATGATGCAGGATCGCCAGACCGGAGAAACCGGCTCCGATGACGATGGCGTCATGAGTGCTCATGCGGGTGGTCCTTTCTTCGGTCAGGCGGACGCGGAAGTCGCGGTGCGGCGGTGGGCGTCGGCGTTGCGGCGGCCCCGGTACCAGGCGGCCATGGTGGCGATGGCTTCGTCGGCGGCAGGCCACCGTCCGGCTTGCAGCGGAAAGACGTGCTGCTGCCCGGCCGCGACATCGAAGGTGACGTCGACGCCGGCCTCAGCCGCCAACGTGTGCAGGCGGGCGGCGTCGGCGTAGAGCGATTCCACGTCGGCCGCAGTGATGTAGAGCGGAGGGAACCCGGAGAAGTCTGCGTAGAGCGGGTTCACCAGCGGATCACGAGGGCTCGCTCCACCCGACAGATAGCGGTCGATGTTGCCCTGCAGGCCTTCCCGGGTGATCAGGAAGTCGGTGTCGTTGTTGGTCTCGATGGTTTCGCCGCTGTTCTCCATGTCCAGCCACGGTGAGATGGTCAGCACCAGCCCGGGACCCGCGGTGCCGCGCCGCCGCATCCGCAGCGCGGTGGCGATCGCGATGTTGGCCCCGGCGCTGTCGCCGACGAAGGCGATGTCCGCCGAGTCGATGCCGGACTCGACCAGCGCGTCGAACACGGCGGTGGTGTCGTCCAGTTGGGCAGGGTACGGATGCTCCGGCGCCCGCCGGAAGTCGGCGACGAATCCGGTTGCCCCACAGGCGCTCGCAACGTGGCCGGCCAGCTTGCGGTGGCTGGCCGACGAACCCAGCGCGAACCCGCCGCCGTGCAGGAACACCAGCACCTGGCCCGGATCGGCAGCCAAAGGAGTGACCAGGATTCCCGGTACTCCGCCGAATTCGGTCGACTTGTAGGTGACGTCCTCAGGCTCTGCAGTCACCCGTTGCCAGTCTTCGAACACCCATCGCATCATGCGCAGCGACATCTCGGGGTTTGCGACGAACTCCTCAGACCACTCGGCGTACGCGATGCCCAGAGGATCCGTCAGGTGAGGCGTGCTCATGGCTTCTCCTGAATTCTGTTGACCGCGGCTGTGATCCGCCGCACTGCCCCAGTGTGTGAACCGGCCGCCGCCCGTTCTGCGAGGTGTCGCAGATTGACACACCGCTGTCTCACCGTGACGCAGCGCACGGCAGCGGAGTCGCCCGAAGGTTGTCTGGCAGTGGCTCGACGACACCGACAGGAGAGCATCCATGAACCGTCTGACCGACAAGGTCGCCCTCGTCACCGGCTCCTGCCGCGGCATCGGCCATGCCATCGCCGAGGCATTCGTCCGGGAGGGGGCCATCACCGTCGCCACCGGCCGCGCCAAGACCGACGAGTCGTTCGGCCCGCGGTCGCCTGGTATCCACTACCGCCAACTCGACGTCGCACGGGAGGACGACTGGGCGACGGTGATCGCCGACGTCGTCGACCGCTTCGGCCGGATCGACGTGCTGGCCAACAACGCCGGCATCATCGCCTACCAGTCACTTCATGAGCTCACCGTCTCCGAGTGGGAGCGGGTCGTCGCGACCAATCAGACCGGCACCTGGCTGGGCATGCGGGCGGTCATCCCCCACATGGTCGGTCAGCGCAGCGGTTCGATCATCAACGTGTCGTCGATCTGGGGCAACGCCGCGGTCGCCGGCGCCCACGCCTACCACGCCACCAAGGGCGCGGTGCGCAACATGTCCAAGAGCGCGGCGATCAGCTATGCCAAGGACAACGTCCGGGTCAACTCGGTACACCCCGGTTTCATCAAGACCCCGCTCACCGATGCCCAAGAGGTCGAGATCAACGACTTCGTCGTGTCGCAGACCCCGATGGGACGCGCGGGTCTGCCGGAGGAGATCGCGAGCGGGGTCGTCTTTCTCGCCTCAGATGAGGCGAGCTTCGTCACCGGCTCCGAACTGGTGATCGACGGCGGCTACCTGGCTCAGTGAGCGCGACCGGACAGGTGGTAGGTCTTCAGCTTCCGGTGAATGGTCGCACGCGAAACACCGAGCAGTTCAGCGGCTTTCGAGCGGTTGCCACCGGCTTCCTGCAGCGCGCGCCGGATGGCCTCCATCTCGGTGCGTTCGATCATCGACCACGATCGGTGCGCGCGCAGGCCCTGGGGCAGATTGTCCGGGCCGACGGCTCCCCGGACACCTTCGGCGATCATCTGGGATACCACGGCACGCAGCTCGGCGAGGTTGCCGGCCCACCCGGCAGCCTCCAGCGCCCTGCGGGCGTCATCGGACAGGGTCAGCCGCAGCCCAGGCGAACGTTGCGCCACGAACGCGTTCCACAGTGCACCGAGATCGCCGGTGCGTTCCCGCAGCGGAGGCACCCACACCATCGCCACCCCGAGCCGGACGGCGTACGCTTCGGCCGCCGCAGGGCTGTCGGCGGTCACGGTCAGCGACACCGACGCGGCGCTGCTGTCGATCAGGGTGCGCAGGGCGTCGAGTGCCCGCGCGTCGAGGTGCTCGACGGCACGGATGACGACTCGCGGGGCGGTGGCCATGGTGCCTGCCAGATCCTGGAGCCAGGCCTGCTCGCCGACGATCTGCCGCTGCGCGGTGTGCACAACGGCGACGTCGTCGTGAGCGACGCCCAGTCGGTGCGGGCGGCCCAGTGCCAGAGACGTTTTCCCGGTGCCTGACTCGCCGGCGATCAGGATCGCGCTCCGTGCGGAAATGTGCCTGCTGACCTGATGCGCGGCATGCAGCCACGCTTTGGTCTGGCCCACGAGTGAATCGGCTGTCGGCCCGACGCGACGGGCCGACGACACCCTCGGCGCGGGGCGCAGCGCCGCAATCACACCCGCCGAGCCGTCGAGTACCCGCACGTCGACCGTGGTGGCGCCGACGGAAAGCTCGGCGGTCATCCGGGTGTCGTGACGCAGGCCCGCGCACAGATGCCCGATCAGGTCGACGTCGGACTGGGTGAGTTCACCGGCACGCCTGCTGCGCATCGTCAGCCCGTCCGGCCCGAAGGCCACCACCGGGCCGTCGTGCCGGTCAGAGGTGTCCAGAAACGCCGCGAGCATCGCCCGCGCGCCGGGCTGCGCGACATCGAGCACATGCTGCTGGAGTTGAGCGGCAAGCGAATTCGTCAGCGGCAACAGGAGTCCGCTGCGTTCGTCGATGCGCGTGGACATGGTCACGGCCGCCAGGAGTTTGCCGGTGATCGGATGCCACACCGGGGCGCCGGTGCACAGGGCGTCCTGGTAGACGTCGGCGAAGTGTTCGGCGCCCTGGATGAGCACACTCTTACCGGAGGCCAGGGCGGTACCGACGCCGTTGGTGCCGACGACGTCCTCGGCGAGCACTGCTCCGCGCACCGTGCCCAGCCGGTCGAGTTGATTCATCGCCGCCGAGTCCTGCGACCAGCGCTGCACGATGCGGCCCTGCGCGTCGGCGAGCAACAACCCCATGCCCGAGCCTGCGAGGTCCTCGGCCGCGCGGGCCATCGGGGCCTGGAACATCTCCAGCAGATGGTTGTCCAACAGTTCTTCGTCGACGCGGGGCACGTCGCGGACATTGCCTGGCGCGCCGAGTGCACTGGTCGAGCGAAGCCACGATTGCAGCAGCTCCGGCGGTACCGCCTGATCGGCCGAGGTCAGAAGCTGTGCACGGAGGTCCTGGATCCGCGGTCCGCTGCGTGGTTCCGGCACATCCAACTCCTTGCATCTCGCCACCGGCATGGACTCCCGAAAGCGATCTAGGTCACACACCCTACCGTAATCGGGCCACACCACCGATCGTGCGCCAGTGCGTCACCGGCACCGGGCACTGTCTCAAAAAGATGCACTCTTCTCTGGTCTCGGCGTCTGCGCCCTAGCGTGCAAACCATGACCACGACCCTTGCCTGCGCCGCCGAGACCACCGTGCACGGCCGACGCGTGCGCACCGGACTGTTCATCGACGGACAGTGGCGTGATGCCGAAAAGACCTTCGCCGTACTCGATCCGGCGACCGGCGCCGAGGTGGCCCAGGTCTCCGACGGGTCGGCCGCGGACGCCCTCGCCGCGCTCGACGCCGCAGACCGCGTCCGGTCCGCGTGGCGGCATGTCGCACCCCGCGACCGCGCCGCACTGTTCACGCGTGCACACCGGTTGCTGCTGTCGCGAGCCGACGAGTTCGCCGATGTGATGACCGCAGAGAGCGGCAAACCGCTGACCGAGTCGCGCGCGGAGTTCGCGCTCTCGGCGGAATTCTTCCTCTGGTACACCGAGCAGATCGCGCATCTGCACGGCACCTACGCCCCGTCGTCGCACGGCGGCTATCGGGTGATCACCACCCATCAGCCGGTCGGCCCGGCGCTTCTGATCACGCCGTGGAACTTCCCGATGCTGATGATCGCGCGCAAGGCCGGTGCCGCGCTGGCGGCCGGATGTCCCGTGATCGTCAAGAGCGCCAAAGAGACTCCGCTGACCTGCGCGCTGTTCGTCGAGACCCTGCAGGAGGCCGGCTTTCCCGACGGCGTCGTCAACCTGGTGCACACCACCGACTCAGCCGCGATGTCGGCGACGCTGATGACCGACGACCGGCTCCGCAAGGTCAGCTTCACCGGCTCCACCGGGGTCGGCGCCACCCTGTTGCAACAGGCCGCGCCCGGCATCATCAATGCCTCGATGGAACTCGGCGGGGACGGACCGTTCATCGTGCTCGACGACGCCGACGTCGAACTCGCCGCCGCGCAGGCCGTGCTCTGCAAGTTCCGCAACGCCGGGCAGGCGTGCGTCGCGGCCAACCGGATCATCGTGCACAGAGCCGTCGCGGAGGCGTTCACGGCCCGGTTCGTGGAGCTGACCGAACAGTTGAGGGTCGGAAACGGCTTCGACGCGGGCGTCGACGTGGGGCCGATCATCTCCGCGCGTCAACGTGATTCGGTGGTCGAGCTCGTCGAGATCCTGAACCAGGCCGGGGCCGAACTGCTGACCGGCGGCTCGGCGCTGCCAGGAGACGGGTACTTCTTCTCCCCCACGGTCTTCCGCGTCAAAGGCCGGCCGGAACAACTGTGCAGCCGCGAATTGTTCGCACCGGTCGCGACGATCTACGAGGTGGGCTCGACGGCCGAGGCCGTCGAGTTCGCCAACGACACCCGTTACGGGTTGGCGGCGTACGTGTTCACCAAGGACCTGTCGCGGGCCGTCGCGGTCGGTGAGCGACTGGACTTCGGCATGGTCGGCATCAACCGGGGCATCATGGCCGACCCGGCTGCGGCGTTCGGCGGCATCAAGGCGTCCGGTCTGGGCCGCGAGGGCGGGCATGACGCCATCTACGACTACCTCGAACCGAAGTATCTCGCGCTCACCGTCGACGAGGAGGAAGGCCTGTCATGACCACCGTTCTCCCGGCGCCCGAAGCGGTCCGCAGCATCAACGAGATCGGGATCGGGTTGCTGCGCCAACCCTCGATGGTGCTCTTCGGTCCCGGTCAGCGTCGTCAGATTCCGCGCGTGGTGGCGGGCGTCGCGCGCCGGGTCCTGATGGTCACCGACGCCCGTATGAGCGCGTCGCCGGAGTTTGCGCAGATCACCGAAACGCTGGCCGAACAGGGCATCTCGGTGCTCGTCTACGACGGCACCGAACCCGACCTGCCGCGTCGCAACGTGGTCGACATCGCACAGCGGTTCTCCGATTCCGCCGTCGAGGCGGTCGTCGGCATCGGCGGGGGGTCGTGCATGGACCTGGCCAAGGTGGCCTCGGTGGTGCTCACCCACGGCGGCGATGTCCGTGACTACTACGGACAGTTCTTGGTGCCCGGCCCGGGAATTCCGGTCGTGACCGTACCCACCACCGGCGGCACAGGTGCCGAAGTCACCTGTATCTCAGTGATTTTCGATGAGGATCAGGGCATGAAGGTGGGGGTGGCCAGCCCGCATCTGGAGGCGTACGCCGCCATCATCGATCCCGAGTTGACGTTGACCTGCCCGCCCGGATTGACCGCCGCGTCCGGCGCCGACGCGCTGTCACATCTCATCGAGTCCTTCACCGGGCGCGCCAAGAATCCGGACACCGGACAGTTGGCGACCACACTGTACGCCGGTAAGAACGTGCTGGCCGACGTCTATGCCCGCACCGGGCTCGCGCTGTTGAACCGGTCCCTGCCCGCCGTCGCCGCCGACCCGGCCGATCTGCCGGCCCGCTCCGACACCCTGTTCGGCGCATACTGCGCCGGGATGGCGATCAACACCGCAGGCACCGCAGGGGCGCATGCGATCCAGTCGCCGATCGGCGCGCTCACCCACACCCCGCACGGCTTCGGTATCAGCGCCCTACTGCCGTACGTGATGCGTTACAACCTGCCTGCCCGGCTGCCGGAGTTCGCCGAGATCGGCCGCATCCTCGGCGTGGCCCGCGAGACGGACACCGAGGAGCGCCAGGCGCAGTCGGCGATCTCCCGGATCGAAGACATTCTGCAGACCCTCGGCGCCCCAATTGATCTCCGCACGCTCGGACTGCAGCCCGGCGACTTCGAGTACGTCGCCAAACAGGCGATGCTGGCCACGCGGCTGACCGCCAACAATCCCCGGGAACTCACCGTCGACTCGGTGCAGGCGATCCTGCGGCGCGGCTACGACGACGATCGCAGTTGGTG
Source organism: Mycolicibacterium parafortuitum (assembly GCF_010725485.1). Taxonomy (NCBI): domain Bacteria; kingdom Bacillati; phylum Actinomycetota; class Actinomycetes; order Mycobacteriales; family Mycobacteriaceae; genus Mycobacterium; species Mycolicibacterium parafortuitum. The sequence continues at coordinate 5,416,269 of NZ_AP022598.1, forward strand.
GCAACTGTGACTCATCCACCGGTGACGATTCTGGGTGCCGGTTCGATCGGGGTCTCCTTCGCGATCCTGTTCGCCACCAACGCGTTCGACGTCACGGTGTACGACCCGGCGCCCGACGCGCTTCCCCGGGCAGCCGCGGACCTACGAGCGCGGCTGGACCAATTGGCGGCCTGCGGCGTTCTCGACGACGACTGCGGCGCGGTCTGTGCATCTGTCCGCTTCACCACCGATCTGGCCGCAGCCCTTGCCGATGCCGGGTTCGTCCAGGAATGCGCACCGGAGGACAGGGAACTCAAACGGGACCTACTGCAGCGCGCCGCGGCGCTCACCGGTGCCGACGTGCCGTTGATCAGTTCCAGTAGCGCGATCGTGCCCAGCGAGATCGCGCACGGCATGACGCCCGACGCGGCAGAGCGCACCCTCGTAGGGCATCCCGGCAATCCGCCTTACCTGCTGCCGGTGGTGGAGGTGGTGCCGTCTCCGTCGACACGCGCCGAGATCGTGAGCACCGCGGTCACGACGTACCGGTCGGCCGGAATGCGCCCGGTTCTGGTGCGCCGCGAGGTCGAGGGCTTCTTGTTCAACCGCCTGCAGGGCGCATTGCTGCGGGAGGCTTACTGCCTGGTCCGCGACGGCGTCGCCACGGTCGACGACATCGACGAGGTGGTGCGCAGCGGACTGGGCCTGCGATGGAGTGTCATCGGACCGTTCGAGACGGCGGATCTGAACACCCGCGGCGGCATCGAATCACACGCGGCGAAGATGGGTCCGGCGTATGAACGCATGGGAGCCGAACGGGGTCAACATGATCCGTGGACTCCAGAGCTGGTCGCGGAGGTCACCGCGCAACGGCGCATGCTGCTGGATCTCGACGATTGGGACGAACGGGTGCGGTGGCGCGACCGTCGGCTGATCGAAGTACACGCCCGCCTCGGGGCCGACCGATGCCCGAGCGAGAGCTGACACCGGGGCCGAGTGTGGGGGTTGTGCACGCTGAATCATCGATTCGCGTGCACAACCCCCACACTCGTCAGTCTGCGCTTACAGCATGCAGCTGACGCAGCCCTCGACCTCGGTGCCCTCCAGAGCCATCTGGCGCAGCCGGATGTAGTACAGCGTCTTGATGCCCTTGCGCCACGCGTAGATCTGCGCCTTGTTCACGTCGCGGGTGGTCGCGGTGTCCTTGAAGAACAGCGTCAGGCTCAGACCCTGATCGACGTGCTGGGTGGCCGCGGCGTAGGTGTCGATGACCTTCTCGTAGCCGATCTCGTACGCGTCCTGGTAGTACTCCAGGTTCTCGTTGGTCATGTACGGCGCCGGGTAGTAGACGCGCCCGATCTTGCCTTCCTTGCGGATCTCGACCTTGCTGGCGATCGGGTGGATCGAGCTGGTCGAGTGGTTGATGTAGGAGATCGAGCCCGTCGGCGGCACCGCCTGCAGGTTCTGGTTGTAGATGCCGTGCTTCTGCACCGACTCCTTCAGCCGCTTCCAGTCCTCCTGGGTCGGGATCCGGATGTCGGCATCGGCGAAGAGCTGGCGCACCTTGTCGGTCTTGGGCTCCCACACCTGCTCGGTGTACTTGTCGAAGAACTCACCCGAGGCGTACTTCGACTTCTCGAACCCGCCGAACGCCCTACCGCGTTCGATCGCAATGCGATTCGATGCCCGCAGCGCGTGGTAGAGCACACAGTAGAAGTAGATGTTGGTGAAGTCGACGCCCTCTTCGGAGCCGTAGAAGATCCGCTCCCGGGCGAGGTAGCCGTGCAGGTTCATCTGGCCGAGGCCGATCGCGTGCGAATCGTTGTTGCCCTGCTCGATGGACGGCACCGACCAGATGTGGGTCTGATCGCTCACCGCGGTCAGTGCCCGGATCGCGACCTCGATGGTCTGCGCGAAGTCCGGTGAGTCCATCGCCTTGGCGATGTTCAGCGAGCCGAGGTTGCAGGAGATGTCCTTGCCGACCTTCTTGTAGGACAGGTCCTCGTTGAACTCCGACGGCGTGGAGACCTGCAGGATCTCCGAGCACAGGTTCGAGTGGGTGATCTTGCCGTGCACCGGGTTGGCCCGGTTCACCGTGTCCTCGTACATGATGTACGGGTAGCCCGACTCGAACTGCAGCTCGGCCAGCGTCTGGAAGAACTCGCGCGCCTTGATCTTCGTCTTGCGGATCCGGGCGTCGTCGACCATCTCGTAGTACTTCTCGGTGACCGAGATGTCGGCGAACGGCACGCCGTACACGCGCTCGACGTCGTACGGCGAGAACAGGTACATGTCCTCGTTCTTCTTCGCCAGCTCGAAGGTGATGTCCGGGATGACCACGCCGAGGCTCAGCGTCTTGATGCGGATCTTCTCGTCGGCGTTCTCACGCTTGGTGTCGAGGAACCGGTAGATGTCGGGATGGTGCGCGTGCAGGTACACCGCACCGGCACCCTGGCGGGCACCGAGCTGGTTGGCGTAGGAGAACGAGTCCTCCAGCAGCTTCATGATCGGGATGACGCCCGAGCTCTGGTTCTCGATGTTCTTGATCGGCGCGCCGTGCTCACGAATGTTGGTCAGCAGCAACGCGACTCCGCCACCACGCTTGGACAGCTGCAGCGCCGAGTTGATGGACCGGCCGATGGACTCCATGTTGTCCTCGATGCGCAGCAGGAAGCAGCTGACCGGCTCGCCGCGCTGCTTCTTGCCCGAGTTGAGGAAGGTCGGGGTGGCCGGCTGGAACCGGCCGTCCATGATCTCGTCGACCAGCTGCTCGGCGAGCGTGGTGTCACCGGCGGCCAGCGTCAGCGCGACCATCACGACGCGGTCCTCGAAGCGCTCCAGATAGCGCTTCCCGTCGAAAGTCTTGAGCGTGTAGGAGGTGTAGTACTTGAACGCGCCGACGAACGTCGGGAACCGGAACTTCTTCGCATAGGCGCGATCCAGCAGTTCCTTGACGAAGTTGCGCGAGTACTGGTCGAGCACCTCGCGCTCGTAGTAGTTCTTCTCGATCAGGTAGTCGAGCTTCTCGTCCTGGCTGTGGAAGAAGACCGTGTTCTGGTTGACGTGCTGCAGGAAGTACTCCCGCGCCGCCTGCACGTCCTTCTCGAACTGAATCTTGCCGTCTGCGTCGTACAGATTCAGCATCGCGTTCAGGGCGTGGTAATCCATCTCCCCCGGAAGCGCGTGCGCGCCGGAGGTTACAGGTTCTGCAGCTGTGACGGTTGGGGGCACGACTGGTCCTTCCAGAAATCTTGTAATCCTGCTCGGACGGCGAAGACGTCGTCCGTTGTTCCCATGAGTTCGAACCTGTAGAGGAACGGGACGCCGCACTTGCGCGACACCACCACCCCCGCGTAGCCGAACTCGGCGCCGAAGTTGGTGTTGCCCGCGGCGATGACGCCGCGGATCAACGCTCGGTTGTGTTCATCGTTGAGGAAGGCGATCACCTGCTTGGGGACGTAGCCCCCGCGATCGGGATCGGGACCGTTGGCGTGCCCGCCGCCGTACGTCGGAAGGACGAGCACGTAGGGCTCGTCCACCCGGATCCGGTCCTTCAGCGGGATCCGGACGGCGGGCAGTTCCAGCTTCTGGACGAATCGGTGCGTGTTCTCCGAGACGCTGGAGAAGTAGACGATATTGCCCACGGTTACTCCTCCCACGAATCGTTGTTGTTCAGCGGTGACCGGAAGGCCGGCGGCCTACGCGGTGGCGGTGACCGCGCCGGCCAGCGCCTTGATGCGGTCGGGACGGAATCCCGACCAGTGCTCGGTGCCGACCACGACGACCGGGGCCTGCAGGTAACCGAGCGCCATCACGTAGTCGCGGGCCTCGTCGTCGACGCTGATGTCGACGACGTCGTAGGCGACGCCCGCCTTGTCGAGAGCCTTGTAGGTGGCGTTGCACTGCACGCAGGCCGGCTTGGTGTACACGGTGACGGTTGCGGGCTGAGTCATCTGCGGTACGGCTCCTAATCGAGAAGACGGGGTGGCTGGCAACTGCTGAGATGGTTCTGGTCGCTATGTATCAGCGCCCCGGAAGGCACCGAAATTCCAGGCTGTCCGAGCGCGCGGCCGGTGGGTGGTGACACCGACTTCGCCGGAAGTTCTGGTCCCTACAGATCCCTAGATCTTGGGGGTCTGTTGGTGTTCGAAACACTACACCTAGTGTCCGACATTCAGAAGAGATACAAGATGTTCTGAATAACATTTCTGAAATTCCCAGGTCGTAACCGTTTCGCACCTCCTGACACCGGCGTGTCGCGTTTCACACGGCGTGTCGTCGCCCAGGCCGCCGGCACCGCCTCACGTCTACCAGGGACCACTGACAACACCGCGTCACCGGCGCGCCGCACTCCCCCGACCCAGCAAACAGAAAAACGCCCCGCCACCGCCGCCAGCAAACCCACCAGTGGGGCTCATCCGGCAGCGCCGCGGGGCGCTTCCTCAGTTTTCACAACGGCCACGTCCGTGTCAGCAGGCACACCGGCGGCGGACGGAGCCAAGCCCGGCGGTCCGGGCAATTCGGCTCAGCCGATCTCGGCGACCAGCTTGCCGATGACGTCACGCAGCCGCGCGGTCACCTCGGCGTTCTCGCGCGGATGCTTGCCGTCCAGCGACGCGCCCGGAATCGACAGCTCCAGACCGTCCACGATCCGGGGACCGGCGATACCGAGCGTCTTACGCGTCTCGTCGTGGGCCCACACACCGCCGTACTGCCCCAGCGCGACGCCGATCACCGCGGCGGGCTTGTCCTTCAGCGCGCTGTTTCCGTAGGGCCGCGACAGCCAGTCGATGGCGTTCTTGAGCACTCCCGGGACCGAGCCGTTGTACTCCGGCGTGACGACCAGCGCCGCTCCGGCGGCCGCGGCGGCCTCCCGCAGCGCGACGACGGGCTCGGGGGCGTCCTCGGTGTCGAGGTCCTCGTTGTAGAACGGCAGGTCCCCGAGGCGGTCGAACCGTTCCAAGACGACGCCCTCGGGCGCCACTTCCGCGGCGAGCTCGGCGAGCAGGCGGTTCACCGACGCCGCGCGCAGGCTTCCGACGAGCACAAGGACCTTGCTGGTGGCGGTCTCGGACATCGTTCTCCTTCACAGTTGTTCCAACGGTGCCGCACTGTCTAACCGGACTATAGTCCGCTCTATTCCGCCGGGTTAAAGTTGCCTGGTGAGCGCAGTCGAGGGACGCAACGAGCTGCCGGTGCTGCCGGTCGCCGATGCCGCCTCGGCACCCGAGCGCGGCGATGCCGCGCGCAACAGGGCGCTGCTTCTCGACGCGGCACGACGCCTGATCGACGAACACGGCGCGGATTGCGTGACCACCGACGACATCGCGGCCGCGGCGGGCGTCGGCAAGGGCACGCTGTTCCGTCGGTTCGGCAGCCGCGCCGGTCTGATGGTCGTACTCCTCGACGAGGACGAGAAAGCGTTCCAGGAGGCCGTCCTGTTCGGGCCTCCCCCGCTCGGCCCGGACGCACCGCCGCTGGAGCGCCTGCTCGCCTACGGCCGGGAGCGGCTCAAGTTCGTCCAGATCCATTACGAGCTGCTGTCCAACGCGGTCCGCGACCCGCAGATGCGCTACAACGCACCGATGAGCCTGCACCTCCGCCACGTCCGGCTGTTGCTCGAATCGGCGGGCACCACCGGAGATCTCGACGCCCAGGCGACAGCGCTGACCGCGCTGCTCGACGCCGACCACGTCCATCACCAACTGGCCGATCTTGGTTTGTCCGAGCAGCACATCGGCGACGCGTGGGAGACGGTGGCGCGCAAGCTCTGCGGCACATGACCGAGTCCGGCGTGGCCCAGGAACGGGACTGGATCCTGCACGTCGACATGGATCAGTTCCTCGCCTCGGTGGAGCTGCAACGCCGCCCCGACCTGGTCGGTCTGCCCGTCATCGTCGGCGGTGGCGGCGACCCCACCGAAGCCCGCAAGGTGGTCACCTGCGCCTCCTATGAGGCCCGCGCCTTCGGGGTGCACGCCGGGATGCCGTTGCGCGCCGCGGCGCGCCGCTGCCCCGACGCGACGTTCCTGCCGTCGGACCCCGAGGCCTACGACGCGGCATCCGAGCGGGTGATGGGACTTCTCCGCGACCTCGGACATCCCGTGGAGGTGTGGGGCTGGGACGAGGCGTACGTCGGTGCGCGCGTGGCCGATCCGATCGCGCTGGCCCGGCGGATCCAGGACGTGGTCTCCTCCGAGACGGGGATGTCGTGCTCGGTCGGGATCAGCGACAACAAGCAGCGCGCCAAGGTCGCCACCGGTTTCGGCAAGCCGGCCGGCATCCACATGCTCACCGACGACAACTGGATGGCCACGATGGGCGACCGTCCTGTCGAGGCGCTCTGGGGCGTCGGCCCCAAGACCGCGAAAAAGCTTGCGACGATGGACATCACCACCGTCGCGGATCTCGCGCGCACCGATCCGGCCGCGCTCACCGCCGCGTTCGGACCGTCGACCGGACTGTGGATCCTGTTGCTGGCCAAAGGCGGCGGGGACAGCACGGTCAGCGCCGAACCCTGGGTCCCGCGATCCCGCAGCCATGTCGTCACGTTCACCCATGATCTGACCGATCGCGCCGAGATGGACGCCGCGGTGACCGACCTCGCCGAGCGGACCCTGGCCGAGGTTGTCGCACAACAACGCACCGTCACCCACGTCGCGGTCACCGTACGCACGGCCACGTTCTACACGCGCACCAAGATCCGCAAACTGGGCGAACCGACCACCGACGCCGACCCGGTGATCGCCACCGCACTCGACCTGCTCGGGCGGTTCGACCTGGACCGCCCGATCCGGTTGCTTGGGGTCCGGCTGGAGCTCGCGATGCCGGCTCCGGCCGCACCTGCGCGCTGACCGCGGGCCGGAACGTCCTCACTCGTCGGGCAGCCAGGTTACGGTGGCCTCATGGCGTGGGTTCCCGGGTTCGACGAGCGACTCGACGCCGCGCTGCACGACGAGGCGGCGCGCGCCGGTGAGCCGGTCGACATGTTCGTCGCCAGGGCCGTGGCCGCCCGCATCGCCGTCGAGATGGCCCGCCGCAGCGACCCGGCCCTCGCCGAGATCCTGGACCGGATCCGGTCGATGGACCTGGCCCCTCCCAAGCCGGGTATGCGCCCCGAGACCGGCGCCGTGATCGCCGACCCCGAACGCCTGCAGGCGCTCCACGAGACCGGGCTGCTCAACGCCCGCAGCGGCTCGCTCCTGGACCGCGTGGTCGAGATGGCAGTCGGGGCGCTGGCCGTCCCGTCCGCGGCGGTCTCACTCGTCGATCAGGACACGATGTACGTGCCGAGCGCGATCGGGCTGCCCCACGAGATCGCCGCCCTGCGCCAGATCCCTTTGCAGCGTTCGATTTCCAGGCCGATCGTCACCACCGGTGCGGCGGTGATCACCGAGGACGCCCGGACCCATCCGGCGTTGATGAACCATCCGATGGTGCTCGACGGGTACGTGGTCGGGTTCGCCGCGATGCCGATCACCAACCCCGACGGCCACACCATCGGCGCACTGGCGGTGTGGGACTCCAAACCCAGACCCTGGACCCGCGGCCACCTTCAGATCCTCGAGGACTTCACCGCGGTCATCTGCGGCCGGATCTTCGACACCTCCACCGACTGACCGCATGCTCGATACCGTCGCCATCCGCGGGTACCGCTCGCTGCGTGAACTGGTCCTGCCGCTGCGCAGGCTGACCGTCGTCACGGGGGCGAACGGGACCGGAAAGTCGTCGCTGTACCGCGCGCTGCGGCTGCTCGCCGACTGTGGCCGCGGCGAGGTGATCGCGTCGTTCGCCCGCGAGGGCGGGGTCGCGTCGGCGATGTGGGCGGGACCCGAGAATCTCGGCGGCGCCCGGCGCACCGGCACGGCGCAGGGCGGCCCGCGGACAAGGTCGGTGTCCATCGAAATGGGTTATGCCTCAGATGATTTCGGCTATCTGATCGATCTCGGCCTGCCACAGGCCCAGCAGTCGGCGTTCGGCCGGGATCCGGAGGTCAAGCGCGAGCTCGTCTTCGCCGGGCCGGTGGCCCGCCCCACCACGACGCTGGTGCGCCGGGTGCGCGGGATGGTCGAGGTCGTCGCGGAATCCGGGCACGGCTTCGACGAGCTGGCCCGCAACATGCCTGCTCACCGCAGCGTCCTCGCCGACTGGGCAGGCGCCGCACCGGAATTGGTGATGGTGCGGGAACGGCTGCGCAACTGGCGTTTCTACGACGGGTTCCGGGCCGACGCGACGGCGCCGGCCCGGCTGCCGCAGGTGGGCACCAGGACGCCGGTGCTTGCCGACGACGGCGCCGACCTGGCCGCGGCGATCCAGACGATCCTGGAGACCGGCGCCGAGGACCTACCGCGCGCCGTGGCGGACGCGTTCGACGGCGCCGGCGTCTCGGTGGCCGTCACCGACGGCCTTTTCGATCTGCAGCTGCACCAGCAGGGTATGTTGCGCCCGCTGCGCAGCGCCGAGATCTCCGACGGCACACTGCGTTTCCTGCTCTGGGCGGCGGCGCTGCTGAGCCCGCAGCCGCCGTCGCTGATGGTGCTCAACGAACCTGAGACCTCGTTGCACCCGGACCTGGTCGCGCCGCTGGCCTCGTTGATCGCCGAGGCTGCGACCCGGACCCAGGTCGTCGTGGTGACCCATTCCCCGATCCTGCGGGAACGTCTCGGCGCGCAGCCACTGGGCTCCGACGCCGACGCGTGGGAGATCGAGCTCTACAAGGACTGGGGTGAGACGAAAGTGGTGGGCCAGGACCTCTCGACCATGCCGCCGTGGGACTGGGGTCGGCGCTGACCCTCAGCGCCGCTTGGGTTTCGGCCGCAGGGCACGGCTGAAGATCGGGTTGACCTGCTTCATCGCGGCCGCGTAGGGCAGCCACATCGTGCGCTTGAACAGGTACAGCGCCCGGATGTCGGGCGAGGTGTAGATCAGGTAGCGGTTCTTGGCCACCCCGGCCAGGATCTTGTCGGCGGCGACCTCCGGGGACACCGCGTGCCCGGCGAACCGCGACGTCCACTTCTGCACCCGCGGGTCGTCGCGATCGACGCCGGCGATGCGGACCGTATCGACCAGTGGGGTGCGCACCGCACCGGGCACCACCACCGACACGCCGATCCGGTAGCGCGCGAGGTCGAATCGCAGCACCTCCGACAGCCCCCGCAGCCCGTACTTGCTGGCGCTGTAGGCGGCGTGCCAGGGCAGCGCCACGATGCCCGCGGCCGAGGACACGTTGACCAGATGACCGCCGCGGCGCGCCTTCATCATCGGCGGAACGAAGCTCTCGATGACGTGGATCGGGCCCTTGAGATTGATGTCGATCAGCGACATCCAGTCCTGGTGCGACAGCGTGTCCACGGTCCCCCAGGCCGAGATGCCGGCGATGTTCATCACGATGTCCATCGGCGGGTGCCCGGCATGGATGTGTTCGGCGAACGCGGCCACCGCGTCGTGGTCGGAGATGTCGAGCGCGCGGTGTTCGGCCACCACCCCGCCGAGAGCGCGGGCGTCGGCGACAGTCTGTTCCAGCCCGTCGGCGTCACGGTCGGTGAGGTACAGCGCGGCACCCTGGGCGGCGAGCTTCAGCGCGGTGGCACGCCCGATACCGCTGGCGGCCCCGGTCAGCAGACACCGCTTGCCCGCGAACACGTCAGAACCGTTGCGCTGCGCCATGTGACGCGACACTACCGGCGCAGACGGGCCGATCTAGTCGCCGCCCCACAGGCTGCTCTGCCACAGCCGTTCCAGCACCTCCAGCGAGCGGGCCGGGTCCTGGCCGCGGCCGACGAACGCGCTGTCGAGGGCCAGCGTCGACGACGTCACCGCGATCATCATCCGCACCAGGGCGGGCAGGTCCTCGGAGATCGGACGGGCGCCGGAGTCCTGCTCGACGAGCCCGACGATCTTGTCGACCACTCCGTCCTGGAAGTCGTCCATGATCTCGCGGATCTGCGCGTCGGTGTTCCGCGCGAGACTGCAGGCGGCCATGATCGGGTCGTTGGACGCGAACACCGTCTTGGCGTAGCCGACCATGCGCGAGGAGAACTCGGCCGGGGACTCGGTGGCCTCGCGCGGCGCGAAGTCGTGGGTGAGCTTGTCCAGTTCGGCCATCGCATCGGCGATGATCACCGCCAGCACCGCGTACTTCGAGTCGAAGTAGAAGTAAAAGCCGGACCTCGCGACACCGGCACGCTCGCTGATCGTGCTCACCGACAGTTCGGCGAACGGGCGCTCGTGCAACAGCTCGCGCACCGCGGCGACGATCGCATCCCGCTGCCGGTCGCCTCGACTACGACGGAGGTCGGTGGGGGCGGGTTCGGCCGTCATGGCAGTAAACCTTGGCATTGCGCCACCTCAAGCACAAACTTGACATGCGTCAAGACTGTGATCAGGATATCGGTTGAGTGACATCTACCACAACCCTTCACCCCCAGGAGTGCTCAGATGCCGACGATCAGCACCGCCGATTACTTGCTTGACCAGGCCAAAAGGCGGCTGAAGCCGACACCGGTGACCCTGCCGGGAATGGGAGCGATCGAAAAGCGCCTGCTCAAGCACAACTTCGACGAGATCATCCTGGCCGAGCCACCGGCCGGCAGCGGACTCAAGGCGGTCCGGGGCGACAACGGACTGCCGATCATCGCGCACATGATCGAGATGTTCCGGGGCGGGCCGGACTTCATCCTGCACCAGTACCGCAAGTACGGACCCGTCTACTACTCCGGCTCGCAGGTGCTGCCGGCGGTCGGCGCGCTCGGCCCCGACGCCACCCAGGCGGTGTTCACCAATCGCAACAAAGACTTCTCCCAGCGCGCCTGGGATCCGGTGATCGGCCCGTTCTTCGAGGGCGGCCTGATGCTGCGCGACTTCGACGACCACATGTATCACCGCCGGATCATGCAGGAGGCGTTCACCCGCACCCGGCTCACCGGCTACGTCGAGCACATCGACTCGGTGGCCTCGAAGGTGATCGCCAACGACTGGGTCGCCAACGATCCGCGGTTCCTGTTCCACCCCCGGGTCAAGGAACTGACCCTCGACATCGCGTCGGTGGTCTTCATGGGCCACAAGGCCGGCACCGACAAGGAGCTGGTGACCACCGTCAACGAGGCGTTCACCACCACCACCCGGGCCGGCAACGCGATCGTGCGCAAGCCGGTGCCGCCTCTGACCTGGTGGCGCGGCATCCAGGCCCGCAAGACGCTGGAGGACTACTTCTACGCCCGCATCGCCGAGAAGCGGCGGTCGGAGAGCACCGACATGTTCAGCGTGCTGTGCCATGCGCAGGACGAGGACGGCGGCAGCTTCACCGACCAGGACGTCGTGAGCCACATGATCTTCCTGATGATGGCCGCCCACGACACGTCGACCTCGACGATGACCACGATGGCCTACCACCTGGCCGCCAACCCGGAGTGGCAGGAGCGCTGCCGCGACGAGTCCGCGCGGATCGGCGACGGCCCGCTCGACATCGAGGCGCTGGAGAAGCTCGAGACCTACGACCTGGTGATCAACGAGGCGCTGCGGATGATGACCCCGCTGCCGTTCAACTTCCGCCAGGCCGTGCGCGACACCGACCTGCTGGGCTTCTTCATCCCGGCGGGCACCGCGATCATGACGTGGCCCGCGCTGAACCACCGGCTTCCCGAGCTGTGGACGGACCCGGAGAAGTTCGACCCGGATCGCTTCTCCGAGCCGCGCAGCGAGCACAAGAAGCACCGTTACGCGTTCGCACCGTTCGGCGGCGGCGCCCACAAGTGCATCGGCATGGTGTTCGGCCAGCTGGAGATCAAGACGGTGATGCACCGCCTGCTGCGTAAGTACCGCCTCGAGCTGCCGCATCCGGGCTACAAGCCGTGGTACGACCACGGCGGTATGTCGGTACCGGTCGACGGCATGCCGATCGTGTTGCGCCCGCTGCACTGACGCTTCTCACCGCCGGGATCGTGCTCCAGCACACCGCTGGCTCGCGGTCCCGGCGGTCTTTTGTTCCGGTGGGTTCTTATCCGGCCAGCAACCGGTTCGCGCACGCGATGACGGCGTGCAGCGCCGAGTCGATCGGATCGTCGGACCAGCCCATCGCCCAGCGGTCGCTGCCGTCGCCGCGGCTGCCCCGGATGAACGTCGCGGTGTGCTCGCCCGCGGGCAGCTGGTGGAACGCGGTCATCTCCACGCCGATCCCGCGTTCGTAGAGCATCTCGGTCAGCGCCGCCACCGGGCCGCACGCCGACGCGCGGGCGGTGCCGATCCGGTCCCCGAGCGCCAGCGTGGCCTGATAGGTGCGCGCCTGCGGGCCGAGCTTCGCGGCGGGCCGGTCACCGTCGGTGCAGGCCCACTGCCGCAGCCGCAGCGGACCGGTCGAGGCCGAATACTCGGCGAGGAACTCGTCGAAGGACTTGCTCTCGGCCGTTGCGCGCAGCGCGCGCGGCATCCGGCCGTCGACGTAGGTGGCGAACGACGACACGTTCGTGGACTGGGCGGGAGTGCCGATTGGGGAGTTCATGTGCCGGACCTTCTCGATGGAGAGGAAGTGACCGACGAAATAGCAACCGACCCACAGCGAGGGGTCGGTCAGGATCAGACCCCGCTGCGGGTTGCTACTACGAGTCGCATCGGCACGTGAGCGATGCTAGACCTGCCCGCTCGGGATGCGCAAACACTTATCCCCGCGCGCCGATGCCCGGCGCGCCGCCCATCGCCGGTGCGGGCAGACTGTCCGGGTGTCCTGGTCGCATACGGTGCTGCTGTTCGCGGCCGGAATCCTCGGCGGCCTGACCGGAAGCATCGCCGGGCTCGCGTCGGTGGCGACCTATCCGGCGCTGCTGCTCACCGGCCTGCCGCCGGTCACCGCCAACGTCACCAACACCGCGGCGCTGGTGTTCACCGGGGTCGGCTCGGTGTGGGGGTCGCGACCCGAGCTCAAGGGTCAGGGCCGGCTGCTGCTGCGCACCGTGCCGTTCGCCGCCGCCGGTGGTGTCGCGGGCGCCGCACTGCTGCTGACCACCCCGGCGGAGGGCTTCGAACGGGCGGTGCCGGTGCTGCTGGGGTTCGCGGCGATGGCGATCCTGTTGCCGGTGCGGCCGCCTCGGGACGGCTCCGACGGCGGCCCGCGCGTCACCACCCGGGTGTTGCAGGGCGGTGCGGTCCTCGCGATCTGTATCTACGGCGGGTACTTCGGCGCCGCCGCGGGAGTCCTGCTGCTGGCGTTGTTCCTGCGGATGGGCCACGAGACGCTGGCACACGCCAACGCGATCAAGAATGTGGTCCTCGGCATCTCCAACGGTGTTGCCGCGCTGGTCTTCGCGGTGCTGGCCCCGGTGCAGTGGACGGCGGCGGTGACGCTCGGTCTGGGTTGCCTGGTGGGTGGCCGGCTCGGACCGGTGGTGGTACGGCACGCGCCGGACCGGCCGCTGCGGATCGCGATCGGGATCGCCGGCATCGCGCTGGCGGTCAAGCTCGGTTTCGACGCCTACCGCTGATCACACGAACGGGTTGTCGCCCTTGGTCACCCGGGTTCCCAACGCCACGAGATTCTCCGCGGACGCGTGCAGCCGCTCCCCCGCCTCGGCGCTGGCCTGCCCGGCCAGATAGCGCGACCAGGTGCCCTCGATGACGATCCCGAGCTTGAAGCAGGCCATCGCGACGTACCAGTCCAGGTGCTCGGTGCGGCGGCCGTCGGCGGCGCGGTAGGCCTCGATCAGCTCGGCACGGGTGGCGAGTCCGCCGAGCCCCGCGAGTGCGGATCCGGCGTCGATCGGGTTCGGGCCGTCGGGCCAGCAGACCAGCATCCATCCGAGGTCGAGCAGCGGGTCGCCGACGGTGCACATCTCCCAGTCGATGAACGCGGCCAGTTCGGGAACCTCGCGACGCAGCAGCACATTGTTGAGGTGGCAGTCGCCGTGCATGATCCCGGGCTCGTCGTCCGGCGGCCGGTGCGCGTCCAGCCAGTCGGCCAACGCGCGCACCGACGGGAACGACTCGGGTGCGTAGTTGTCGTGGCGGTAGCTCTCCAGCAGCTTCATGAACTGCGGAACCTGGCGCGCCAGAAACGATCCCGGCCGTTTGATGGCCGCCAGCGGGCTGCCCTCCCACGGCACCCGGCCGAGCCGCGCCAGGCTGGCGGCGTACGACAGCCCCACCTGGTGGCGCATTCCCGCATCGCGCACATAGGACTCGGCGGTGTCGGTGCCGGGATTGAACCCGTCGACGGCCTGCATCAGGTAGAACACGACGCCGAGCACGTCGAGGTCCTCGCAGCCGGCGATCAGTTCGGGGTGGGGCACGTCGGTGCCCTTGAGTGTCTGCAGCACCGCGATCTCGCGGCGCATGGTGTTGTCACTGGTAGGGCGCGGATGTTCGGGCGGGCGGCGCAGCACCACCGCACGCCCGTCGAGCAGCAGGCGCACGACGATGTTCTGCGAACCGCCGGTCAACGGCTCGACGTCGGTGACCGTGGACCCGATCCGTGTCGCCCGCACCCAGGTCTGCAGCGCGTCGATCTCGGCGTCGGTCAGGGGCACGTCGACAGGCATGCCGTCATCGTGTCAGGTTCTGACCTCGGATGGCCGGAGAACCCAGGGTTGCAACGTCATCCACGAGCCGTCATCCACAGCCGCCGGCTCAGTCCAGGATGCGCCGCGCGACGTTGGTGGTCACCAGGTCGAGCAGTTCGTCCGAACGCCCGGCGAGGATCGTTCTGATCGCGTACAGCGAGAAACCCCTGGCCTGTTCGGCCGTGATCGCCGGCGGGATGGACAGCTCCTGGCGGGCGGTCACGACGTCCACGACGGCCGGTCCGTCGACGGCGAACGCGTCGGCGAGCGCCGCCTGGAGCTCATCGGGTCGTTCGACCCGGCGCCCGAAGATCCCCAACGCATGGGCGACGTCGGCGAAGTTCGGGTTGGCCAGGTCGGTGCCGAAGTTGACGATTCCGGCGGCCTTCATCTCGAGCTCGACGAAGTTCAGCGACGAGTTGTTGAACACCACGATCTTCACCGGCAGCCGATTCTGGACGAGCGTGATCAGCTCCCCGAACAGCATCGTCAGCCCGCCGTCACCGGCCAGCGCGACGACCTGGCGCCGCGGGTATGCGGTCTGGGCGCCGATCGCGTGGGGCAGCGCGTTGGCCATCGTGCCGTGGTTGAACGACCCGATGAGCCGGCGCCGCCCGTTCATCGACAGGTAGCGCGCCGCCCACACCACCGGCGACCCGACGTCGACGGTGAACACCGCATCGTCGGCTGCCAGCGTATTGACCAGTCCCGCAACGTATTCCGGCCGGATCGGGGTGCGGTCGCGATCGTTGACCGCGAGGTCGTCGAGGGTCTTGCGGGTTCTGCGGTAATGCCGCAGCGCGCGATCCAGATGGGCGCTGTCACTCTTGGGCCGCAGCAGCGGCTGCAACGCGGCCAGGGTGTCGGCGACGGTGCCGACCAGACCGAGGTCGATCGGCGTGCGCCGGCCCAGGTTTCGTCCGCGGATGTCGACCTGGATGACGTTGGCGTGGTCGGGATAGAACTGCTGATACGGGAAGTCGGTGCCGAGCATCAACAGCGTGTCGGCCTCTTTGATGGCTTTGTAGCCGGACGCGAAACCGAGCAGCCCGGTCATCCCGACGTCATACGGGTTGTCGTACTCGATGAATTCCTTGCCTCGCAACGCATGCACGACAGGCGCCTTCAAGGTGGCGGCGAGCGTGACGAGCGCGTCGTGCGCGCCTTCCACACCCGCACCGCCGAGGACCGTGACCGCGTGCGCATCGTTGAGGATCGCCGCGGCCGCACGCAGCGATGCGTCGTCGGGGCGGGACTGCGAACGCGTCGCGACGACGGGCTTGGTCTGCCAGGGCGTCGGATCGGCCTTCGCCGAGAAGATCTCGCCGGGGATCACCACGACGGCGACACCGCGCTCCTCGACGGCGGCGCGCATCGCCATGTGCAGGATGCGCGGCAGCATCTCCGGGGTGCTGACCAGTTCGACGTAGACGCTGCACTCGCGGAACAGATCCTGCGGGTGCGTCTCCTGGAAGTATCCGGAGCCGATCTCGGTGCGTGGGATGTGCGCGGCGATCGCCAGCACCGGCACCCGGCTGCGCTGGGCGTCGAACAGCCCGTTGATCAGGTGCAGGTTTCCCGGCCCGCAACTGCCCGCGCACACTGCGAGCTCTCCGGTCAGCGCGGCATCGGCCGCGGCGGCGAACGCCGCGGTCTCCTCGTGGCGGACGTGTTCCCACGAGATCGCGCCGGAGCGGCGGAGCGCATCGGTGAACCCGTTGAGACTGTCACCCGGTAGTCCGTAGACCCGCCGCACCCCGCTGGCTCGAAGGGTCGCGATGACGTGGTCTGCGACGGTGGCCATGCCTATCACCGTAATGGCGAATCGGGCGCGTCAGGCGACTCTCATCGTCACTTAACGCGCCCGATTCGGTGAATCACTTCGGGGCGAAGCGCTGCCCGGCGTCCAGGCGCAGACACTGCCCGTTGAGCATCGGGTTCTCCACGATCGCGACGGCGAGCTTCGCGTACTCCTCCGGCTTGCCAAGACGCTTCGGGAAAGCCGCATCCTTGGTCAGCACACTGACGTATTCGTCGGGAATGCCCTCGGTCAGGCCGGTCGCGAACAGGCTCGGCGCGATCGCGAGTGCGCGGATGCCCAGACTGCCGAGGTCACGCGCCATGGTCAGGCACATGCCGGCGATGGCGGCCTTGGACGCGGTGTAGGCGACCTGACCGATCTGGCCCTCGAACGCCGCGATCGACGCGGTGTTGATGATCACGCCACGCTCCTCGGCCTCGTCGTCGACCGGGTCGTTCTTGCTCATCTGCCAAGCGGCCAGCCGACTGATGTTGAAGGTGCCGATCAGGTTCAGGTCGATGCTCTTGCGGAACGACTCCAGGCTGTGCGGCCCGTCCTTCTTCACCGTGCGCTCGGCGATACCGCCACCCGCGGTGGTGACCGCGATGTGCAGGTTGCCGCCCAGCGCCTCGACCGCGCTGCCGAGCACCGACTCGGTGCCGTCGAAATCGGTGATGTCGACCTCGTGGAAGGAGCCACCGATCTGATCGGCCACCTCCTTGCCCTTGGACTGCGGACGGTCCAGGATCGCGACACTCGCGCCGCGCTTGGCCAGCGCCTCCGCGGTCGCCCGGCCGAAGCCCGATGCCCCGCCGACGACGATGGCCTTCTTGCCCTCGATCTCCATCTGCCTCCCTTTCCCAACTTTCCAATTAGCGATCGATGTGTAAAGCCCACATGCAACCTAGCCGATGACATCGTTCGGTAAGGATTTCGGGCTCCGCGCGGCGGTAACTTGGCTCTATGACCCCACTCGGTACCAAGGCCCTGGGTGGCGTCGCCGCCGCCGCCGTGGCCGTCGGGGTCGCACAACTCGTCGGCGCCGCGTTCGGCCCCGAGGCCGACGTGCGCACCGCCGTCGGATCGGCCGTCATCGACAACACCCCGGGCCCGGTCAAGGAATGGGCCATCGCGACGTTCGGCACCGCCGACAAGCTCTTCCTGACCGTGATGGTGCTACTGGCGATCGCCGCGATCGCCGCGCTGGCCGGCATCGCGGAGTCCCGGCGCAGGCCGATCGGCAGCACCATCGTCGTGGTGGCCGGCGGGGTCGGCGCCGCGGCGGTGCTGTCCCGCGCCGGCGCCGGGCCGGCCGATGTCATCCCGACGGTGATCGGTGCGGCGTGCGGGGTCGCGGCGCTACGGCTGCTGACCTCGCGCCGGCTCGACGGCGAGGCGCCCGAACGCGGCACCGATCCGGACCGGCGGCGCTCACTGGTGACCCTCGGACTGCTCGGCGCGGGTGTGGCCGGCGGGGTCCTCGGCGTGGTGATCAGCCGGCTGACCTCCTCGGTGGCCGGCGACCGCGACGCCTACGCGCTGCCCCGCATCGCCGAACCGGCCCCGCCGATCCCGCCGACGGTGCAACCGGACGGGGTGGCGCTGCCGTCGTTCGTGACGAGCAACGCCGACTTCTACCGCATCGACACCGCGCTGACGGTCCCCCAACTGAGCCGCGCCGACTGGCGGTTGCGTATCCACGGCATGGTGGACCGCGAGGTCACGCTCACCTATTCCGATCTCGACCGCTTCGAGGTCGTCGAGCAGGCGGTCACGCTGACGTGTGTCTCCAATCCTGTTGGCGGTGAGTTGATCTCGAATGCGGTGTGGACCGGCTACCGGGTCGCCGACATTCTCGCCGAGGCCGGCGTGCAGACCGACGCCGACATGGTGCTGTCCCGGTCGGTGGACGGGTGGACGGCGGGAACCCCGGTCGAGGCGCTCACCGCCGGTGATGCGCTGTTGGCGATCGGTATGAACGGCGAGCCGCTCCCGGTCGAGCACGGCTACCCGGCCCGGCTCGTGGTGCCCGGGTTGTACGGCTACGTCTCGGCGACCAAGTGGGTCACCGGGTTGGAGCTGACCCGCTTCGACCGCGCCGAGGCGTACTGGACACGGCTGGGCTGGTCGCCACGCGGCCCGATCAAGACCGAATCGCGGATCGACGTCCCGCGCAGCGGACAGGACGTCGCCGTCGGCCCGGTGACGTTCGGCGGCGTCGCGTGGGCCCAGCGCCGCGGGATCCGCGACGTCGAGGTGCAGATCGAGGGCCCGGGCGGGAAGACCGGTTGGCAGCGCGCGACGCTCGGGCAGAGCTACTCGAACGACACCTGGCGGCTGTGGAGTTTCCCGTGGGAGGCCACCGAGACCGGCATGCACAC
The DNA here is from genome assembly GCF_010725485.1 of Mycolicibacterium parafortuitum. Lineage (NCBI taxonomy): Bacteria > Bacillati > Actinomycetota > Actinomycetes > Mycobacteriales > Mycobacteriaceae > Mycobacterium > Mycolicibacterium parafortuitum. The sequence goes on from NZ_AP022598.1 coordinate 5,434,975, forward strand.
CATCACCGTGCGCGCCACCGACAACAGCGGCTACACCCAGACCCCCGACCGCGCCGACCCCGTCCCCGACGGGGCGACCGGCTGGCATTCGGTCACCTTCGCGGTGAGATGACCCGCCGAAACTGCATTCCAGCAGGTCTCTACTCGAGTTTTCACTGCCGGAACGCAATTTCGGCGGGATCGACAGGTCGCCGGGTTTGAGAGGTCGCCGGAGTTGAGAGGATTCTTACGTGTTGCTCGTCGACGTCGCCGACGCCTCCCGGGAGGTGGCGGCCACCTCTGCCCGGTCGGCCAAGATCGCGCGGCTGGCCGACCTGCTGCGCGGCGCAGGCCCCGAGGACGTCCCGACGGTGGTGTCCTGGCTGTCGGGCGTGCTGACCCAGCGCCAGATCGGGGTCGGCTGGGCGTCGCTACGCACCGTCCCCGCGCCGGCCGCACAGCCCACCCTGGCAGTCGACGACGTCCAGCGGCGCTTCGACGAGATCAAGGCGACCACCGGCAAAGGGTCACAGGCCCGCCGCGCCGAGCTGCTCGCCGAACTGTTCTCGGCGGCCACCGACGGCGAACAGACGTTCCTGCGCCGGCTGCTCACCGGCGAGCTGCGCCAGGGCGCTCTGATCGGCGTGATGGCCGACGCGGTCGCCAGGGCCACCGAGGTTCCCGTCGCCGCGGTGCGCCGGGCCGCGATGCTCGGCGGCGAACTTCCCGCGGTGGCCGCAGCGGCGCTGCGCGGCGGCGAGGCGGCGCTGGCGGAGTTCACTCTGCGGGTCGGCACCCCGGTCGGACCGATGCTCGCCCAGACCGCCACCGGCGTGGGTGATGCGCTCGACCGCCTCGGCGGCACCGCGATGTTCGAGGCCAAGCTCGACGGCGCCCGCGTGCAGATCCACCGGCGCGGCGACGAGGTGTCGGTCTACACCCGCAGCCTCGACGATGTCACCGCGCGGCTGCCCGAGGTCGTCGACGCGACGCTGGCGCTGCCGGTCACCGACCTGATCGCCGACGCCGAAGCCATCGCGCTGCGCCCCGACGGCCGTCCGCACCGGTTCCAGATCACCGCGTCCCGGTTCGGCCGCCGCGGCGGCGCGACCGGTCCGGCCACGCACATGCTGTCGGTGTTCTTCTTCGACGTGTTGCACCTCGACGGTGACGACCTGCTGGATTTGCCGGCCCACCAGCGCATCGCCAGGCTGGAGGCGATCACGCCGGACACCCAGCGGGTGGACCGACTCGTCACCTCCGACCCGGCGGCCGCGCAGACGTTCGTGGAGCGCACGCTGGCCGCCGGCCACGAGGGGGTGATGGCGAAATCGCCGGACGCGCCGTACGAGGCGGGCCGCCGCGGCGCGGGCTGGCTCAAGATCAAACCGGTGCACACCCTCGACCTGGTGGTGCTGGCCGTGGAGTGGGGGTCGGGCCGGCGCACCGGCAAGCTGTCGAACATCCATCTCGGCGCCCGCGACCCCGCGACCGGCGGCTTCGTGATGCTCGGCAAGACGTTCAAGGGGATGACCGACGAGATGCTGGCCTGGCAGACGCAGCGGTTCCTCGAGCTGGCCGACCCAGCGGCTCAGGCCGCGACATCAGACCGAAGCCCGACCGACCAGTACGTGGTGACGGTGCGCCCCGAACAGGTCGTCGAGATCGCGTTCGACGGGCTGCAGACCTCGACCCGGTATCCGGGCGGAATGGCGTTGCGCTTCGCGCGGGTGCTGCGCTACCGCGACGACAAGAGCGCCGCCGAGGCCGACACCATCGACACGGTCCGCGAGCTCTACACCAGCGCCGACTGAATCGATCCCCGGATTTCCCACACCCGCCGTTTGCGCGGTGGAAGTATCGGCTAGAGGCATGTGATTCAGGGCACACAGTCGAGCCGACGAGGGAGAACCGTGGCCACACCCACCGCCGCGTCATCGGACCGAATCGAAGAGACGGTCGGCGACATCACCTACATCCGCACCGACAAGGATCTGCCGCCGGTCGCGATCGTCGACAGATCACCGATCACCGTCAAACACCGGATCATCTTCGGGGTCGTCGCCGTGCTCGGCGCCGTCGCGTGGGCGATCATCGCGTTCTTCCGAGGGGAGACCGTCAACGCGGTGTGGTTCGTGATCGCCGCGATCTGCACCTACGTGCTCGGCTTCCGGTTCTACGCCCGGCTGATCGAGATGAAGATCGTCCGGCCTCGCGACGACAACGCCACGCCCGCAGAGGTTTTCGAGAACGGCACCGATTATCTGCCCACCGATCGCAGGGTGCTCTACGGCCACCACTTCGCCGCGATCGCCGGTGCGGGCCCGCTCGTCGGACCGGTGCTGGCCACCCAGATGGGCTATCTGCCCGGCGCGATCTGGATCATCATCGGCGCCGTCGTCGCCGGCTGCGTGCAGGACTACCTGGTGCTGGCCATCTCGGTGCGGCGCCGGGGCCGCTCGCTGGGGCAGATGGCGCGCGACGAACTCGGCGCGGTCGGCGGCATCGCCGCGATCGTCGGCGTGCTGGTGATCATGGTGATCCTGCTCGCGGTGCTGGCGTTGGTGGTCGTCAACGCACTCGGCGAGAGCCCGTGGGGCGTGTTCTCGATCGCGATGACGATCCCCATCGCGATCTTCATGGGTCTGTACCTGCGATTCCTGCGGCCCGGCCGGGTGTCGGAGGTGTCGCTGATCGGGGTGGCGCTGCTGCTGCTGGCCGTCGTGGCCGGCGGCTGGGTCGCCGAGACCTCCTGGGGCACCGAGTGGTTCACCCTCTCGAAGGTCACGTTGTCGTGGTGCATCATCATCTACGGTCTGGCCGCATCGGTGCTGCCGGTGTGGCTGCTGTTGGCGCCGCGCGACTATCTGTCGACGTTCATGAAGGTCGGCACGATCGCGCTGCTGGCCGTCGGCATCCTGATTGCCCGCCCGGTGATGGAAGCCCCCGCGATCTCGCAGTTCGCCACCAGCGGCACCGGGCCGGTGTTCGCCGGCTCGCTGTTCCCGTTCCTGTTCATCACCATCGCCTGCGGCGCGCTGTCGGGGTTCCACGCGCTGATCTCCTCGGGCACCACCCCGAAGCTGCTGGAGAAGGAAAGCCAGATGCGGCTCATCGGCTACGGCGGCATGCTGACCGAGTCGTTCGTCGCGATCATGGCGCTGATCACCGCCGCGATCCTGAACCAGCACCTGTACTTCGTGATGAACGCCCCGGCCGCGTCGACGGGCACCACCGCCCAAAGCGCAGCCGACTACGTCAACGGCCTCGGGCTGTCCGGGGCGCCGATCACCGCGCAGGAGATCGACGACGCCGCCCGCGGTGTCGGCGAGAACTCCATCGTGTCGCGGACTGGCGGCGCCCCGACACTGGCGTTCGGGATGTCGGAGGTGCTGCACAAGGTCTTCGGCGGTGAAAGCCTCAAGGCGTTCTGGTACCACTTCGCGATCATGTTCGAGGCGCTGTTCATCCTCACGACGGTCGACGCCGGCACCCGCGTCGCGCGCTTCATGCTCTCCGACGGCCTGGCCAACCTGGGCGGTCCGCTCAAGAAGCTGCGCAACCCGAGTTGGCGTGTCGGCGCGTGGATCTGCAGCGTGATCGTCGTCGCGGCGTGGGGGTCGATCCTGCTGATGGGCGTCACCGATCCGCTCGGCGGCATCAACACGCTGTTCCCGCTGTTCGGCATCGCCAACCAACTGCTCGCCGCGATCGCGCTGACCGTGGTCACCGTCGTCGTGATCAAACGCGGACTGCTGAAATGGGCGTGGATACCCGGGATTCCACTGCTGTGGGACCTCACGGTCACGATGACGGCGTCCTGGCAGAAGATCTTCTCCGGCGATCCCAAGGTCGGCTACTGGACCCAGCACTTCCAGTACCGCAACGCCCGCGACGCCGGCCAGACCAGCTTCGGCGCGGCCAAGGACGCCGGACAGCTCGACGCGGTCATCCGCAACACGTTCATCCAGGGCACGCTGTCGATCGTGTTCGCGGTACTGGTGATCATCGTGTTCGCCGCGGGCGTGGTGGTCGCGGTGCGCGTCCTGCGCGGACAGGGCAGCCCGTTGTCCGAGGACGACCCGGTGCCGTCACGGATCTTCGCGCCGTCGGGGATGTTGATGACCTCAGCCGAGAAGGAGGTGCAGAAACAATGGGACGCGCGACCGAAAACACCCGCCGGGTCCTCGGCCACATCGGCTGGTACTGGAAATCCCTGATGGGCGACAACCACTATCAGCGCTATCTGGAACACCACGCCCGGGTGCACGACGGCGGGACCCCGATGACGGAGCGTGAGTACTGGCGGCACCGCCACGCCCAGGCCGATGCCGCGCCGGGGGTTCGCTGCTGCTGACCCGACACGCGTACTGAGCACTTCTCCGTGTACAACCGGCGCGACAAGATCGGCGCTGGCATGATGACCCCTGCCGAAAAAGGGGGTTCAGCCGTGAGCAACGCGGTCACAGCGCACGATGTCGTCGACGGGGTTCCGCGCCGACGGATCGTCATCGCGTCGATGGTCGGGACGACGATCGAGTTCTACGACTTCTACATCTACGCGACCGCGGCGGTGTCGGTGTTCCCGCACCTGTTCTTCCCGAAGGGCGACTCCACCACCGCGCTGCTGGCCTCGCTGGCGACGTTCGGCCTCGCGTTCGTGGCGCGCCCGCTGGGCTCGATCCTGTTCGGGCACTTCGGCGATCGCGCGGGCCGCAAGACCACGCTGGTGGCCTCACTGCTGCTGATGGGGATCGCGACGTTCGCGATCGGGCTGCTGCCGACGTACTCGCAGGTCGGCATCATCGCCCCCGCACTGCTCG